>CACWOZ010000036.1:1683-2115 GCA_902762655.1 uncultured Bacteroidia bacterium | reverse complement strand
GGCAAAGGCGCCGAGCGCCACGACGAGCGCTGCAACGGTCAGTAAGAATCTTTTCATAAAAGTGTATTTGGTTTTATAAGTTTCAGCACGACAAAGGTAAAACATTTCTTTTCAAGTCCCTTTCGCCCTTGTCCAAATGTTTATCATCGTGTTAAAGTGTTTGCCGCTCACCTTCCCTGGCCGCCCTGTCCATGCCCGAGTTGGTTTCGGCCCAGTCCGACGCCCCGCAGCAGCAACAACGCCCGGGCGTCCACAACCTCGGCGAATTCGATCCTTCGGTCATTCACCGGGTAATCTAGTCAGTCTTCGCCAGCATCCATCCTAAACGGGCCGCCAACTGTTCCAGAAGGACCTGGTCTTCAGCTGGGATGGACAAGGTATAGTGACATCCGCCCCCATAGGGGTGCCCAGGATCGTTCAGTACCCAAGCAG
>CACWOZ010000036.1:0-1656 GCA_902762655.1 uncultured Bacteroidia bacterium | reverse complement strand
GTTATCCCGATTGTAACTGCTTTGCATACGCGTCCAATAATCGGCGGAAATGCCGCTTAGGCCGGATGCAATTTTCTCAGCCACAGCCGGTGTGAAAGAACGCATTCCATGGATTAATGCGCTCAAGTGCGAGGGTTGCATCCCGATAAGCCCGGCAAAGGCTTTCTGGCTGATTCCCCGTTCTTTCAACTCCCGTCCCAGGATATCGCCTGGGTGAACTGGAGAAGCCGAAGGGACATCGTTTACCCGATGCCAAGTCTCATTTCTTGTTTCCATAGTGCGTATCATCAATTTCAATCAGTTTAACCACAACCCCGCCATCTACCTCCTCGAAGATCAACCGATGCACATACCGGTTTGAAAGTCGGACAGATGACAAACCAGCCAACTGATGCTTCAGATGCTCGTAATGCAAGAAACTGAAGGCACTCAGTTGATCAACAGTATCGACAGACATCATGGTACGGACCGCACGGGCGAAACCACCCTTCAGTTCAGGATTCCGGGCTATTTCCCTGTATTTCCTGTTTTTCCCTGTCGAATACAGTTCAAACAGGTCATCGTCCATATATACGTCCATCGCTCAAATCAGTTCATGGACAAATATACGGATTATTCAATAATTATCATAACAATTATGATAATTCTACCGAATAAACTGATTACGCCCCCAAAAAAGGAACCTGTCAGCAATCCACTTCCAGCGTCTGCTTTCCGGGTTTGTAAGGGATGAATACCTTCCCTCCCTTCCCCGCATTGCGGATGATGAGGTCGTATTCGGCGTCGCGGAAGCGGCGGTGGACACGGTAGGTGCCGATGGGGATGCAGGGTTCGACGAGGAGGCCGTCAAACTGCGGCTTGATGCCCAGCAGGGCCTCGCTCACAGCCTTCCAGGTCCAGGCAGCCGTGCCCGTGAGCCAGCTGTTCTTGCCTTCGCCGGGCTTTTCGGCGTCCTTGCCGGCCACCATCTGGCAGAAGACGTAAGGCTCGATCTTTCTTAAGGTCTGGTCTTTCGTGAAGGCCGGCGTGATCTTCTTGTAGTGCCGCCAGGCGTCCTCTGCGCGGCCGGCCATGGCCTCGCCGATGATCACCCAGGGATTGTTGTGGCAGAAAATGCCGGCGTTCTCCTTGTAGCCCTGCGGGTAGGAGCTGATCTCGCCGTAGTCGATATAGTACTTCGTGTAGGCCGGGTTGTTCAGGACCAGGCCGTACTCGCATTCCAGATACTTCTTCGCGGAATCCAGCGCCTTGTCGCAGAGGCCTTCCTCCGCGCCGATGCGCGCCATCGTGCACCAGCCCTGGCTCTCGATGAACACCTTGCCTTCCTCGCACTCCTTGGAGCCTATCTTCCGGCCATAATAGTCATACGCGCGCAGGAACCACTCGCCGTCCCAACCGTATTGCTTCACGGCCTTCTCCATGGCATCGACGGCTTCCTTGACGCCCAGGACATACTCGGGATCAGCCGCAACGGACGGATGCGAGAGCAACTCGACGAAATCCTTGCCTTCGGCAACGAAAAGGCCAGCGATCATCAGGGATTCCGCCTTCGAGCCCTCGGTCTTGTTCTCGGTGGTCTGGAAGGATTCGTCGGGGTTGTCGGAGAAGCAGTTCAGGTTCAGGCAGTCGTTCCAGTCGGCCCGGCCGATGAGCGGG
>CACWOZ010000035.1 GCA_902762655.1 uncultured Bacteroidia bacterium | reverse complement strand
GGAGGTGCGTGACGGCAAGTTCAAGGCCGATTTCAAGTTCGACGGCGAGCAGCCCGACAACATCCGCAGCGGCCAGACCTACTACCTGAACCTCCAGCTGGGCCAGCCGGAAGAGGCCGTCATCATCCCGCGCGGAACCTTCTACCAGAAGACCGGCGGAAAGTGGATATACGTCGTTAACAAAGATGGCAACAAGGCCGTCAAAAGAGAGATACGCATCGGCCGTCAGAACCCGCAGTATTACGAGGTACTGGAAGGCCTTGAACCCGGCGAGAGGGTGATTACCTCCGGGTATGATACGTATGGTGATAGTGATGTATTGGTATTCTAGGCAATGAAAGTATTCAGAAAGACGGGCGTTTCGACGCTGATCAATATTCTGGGAATGAGCGTCGCTTTTGCGGCGGCAATGATCCTGATGGTGCAGGTGCGTTGGGATACGACCTATGACGCCAATTTCGAAGGGCACAAGCAGGTGTTCCGGATGGAGAACAACTGGATGGACAAGGGGTTGTTCAGCACGTCCTTTTCCCGGCCGATGATTGAAATCATTAAAACGGCCAGTCCCAATATCGAGGCTCTGGGGACTTACTGGACTATGCCCCACGAAGTTACATTAAAGAAAGACGGGGAAGAGACGATACTATCCGTTCCCTCTGCCAGAGTTGACAGTTCCATGTTCTCCGTGTTCCCATTTGAGTGGGTTGAGGGCTCGGCCAGGGAATTCATCGCCGGCGAGACGGCGGTCGTGAGCGAGGAATATGCGAAGACCTTCTTCGGCGACGAGAGTGCCCTCGGCAAAAACTTCAAGGCTGGTAACGGAGTCGAGGTTCGAGTCATTGGCGTTTTCAAGGATATGCCCAAAAACTCCAACATGCACTATGGCGTGCTTGTTAATCTGGGTGATGATTACCTTGATAATTCCAATGAATGGTCCTTCCCCGCATTTGTAAAGCTGAAAGATCCATCCCTGGCCAAGGAAACCGAGGCGTTGATGGAGAATGTCGTTTTGGAACAATACGGAAACGATTTCGATGCTGACGAAACGGCTGAATTCCGCAGGGGTTTCCGCATCAGCAACCTGCATGATGCCCATTTCGAGCGGGATGTCCGGGCCAATATCGCAAGTGCGAACAAGGCGATAACCATTACGCTGGATGCCATTGCCATCCTGCTCATTCTCATCGCCATCATCAATTTCATCAACTTTGCTTTCGCCGAGATTCCTTTCCGTATCAAGAGCATCAATACCCGGAAAGTGTTGGGCGAAGGACGTGGCTCGTTGATTGGACGACAGCTTTTACACGCCGGGCTTATCGCGCTCATCGCGTTTGCGATTGCCTGCCTGATCATGCACGTGGTGGCAGGATCTTCCTGGGCGTCGTATGTGTCCGACAGCCTGACGCCGAAGGATAATATCGGCATTCTGGCGCTGATGCTGGGCGTGGCGCTGGTGTCGGCTGTCATCGCCGGCCTTGCCCCGGCCCTGTATTCCACCTCCCAACCTGCCGCCCTGGTCCTGAAGGGTTCTTATGGAACCAGTGTGAAGGGAAAGGCCCTTCGCAACATGCTTGTAGGGCTTCAGTTCGTGTTGTCGTTCCTCTTTATCCTGATGGCCCTGTTCGTGGGCGTTCAAACCAAGTATATGATTGGCAAGGATATGGGTTTTGACGAAGCACGCGTTCTTCAGACCTGGTGCGGATATCCGGCTGGGAACCAGAAAGATGCTCTGAAAAGCCATTTGCTTCAGAACCCTTCCATTGAAGATGTGACCTTCTGCGACAGTCCAATCGTTTCCGATGGGAGGATGAGCTGGAGCCGTACCGGGGACGACGGCAATCAGGTTTTTATGGAAGCGCTTCCCGTGGACGAGAGTTTTGTTCAGTTCTTCGGGCTTCAGATTGTGGAAGGCCGTGACTTCCGGGAGTCTGACAACCGGAATGAGGCCGGCAGCATCATTCCCAATGAGACCTTCATGCAGATGTTTCCTCAGTTTCACGTC
>CACWOZ010000034.1 GCA_902762655.1 uncultured Bacteroidia bacterium | reverse complement strand
AACAAGCTGGCCCTCTCGCAGGAAGGCCGCAGCGTCCTGGGCTCCAAGGCCAAGATCAGCGGCGCCAACCTGTTCACCCGTCTCAACTACTGGATCGTCGCCTGCGGCGGCCAGCCCTCCGTGACTCCTCCCGAGCTTGTCGGTGTGGAGAACCCCTCCAGCGCCACCATCGTGTGCCAGGGTGACACCTTCACCTTCAAGCTGGACCAGGCCCTCGCCGACAACGGCGGCATCTACCTGGTCATCGAGGCCACCGAAGGCCAGTCCAACGGTGTGACCCGCGCCCATGCCAAGGCTTCCGGCATCAAGCTCGTGGAAGAGCCCACCGCCGAGGCCATCGACATCCGTGCGGACTACGTGGCCAAGTACGGCGCCCCCAGCGCTGCGGCCCCGAAGATCTTCTTCCGCTACTACTACGTCAACTCCAGCACCGGCGAAAAGTCCGGCACTATGCTGGCAGAAGTCAAGTGGGCCGCTGCCGCAGCCGGTGGCGGCGAGCCGTAGTTTTCCTTCCAGGTCTCCGGACCAAGAGCGAAAAAAATTTCCTGCCTTCTTTTCAGGGGGCAGGATTTTTTTGTGTCCGGACGGACGTATGGCGTGGAAGTTTCTCGGATAATTCTCGGAAGTGGTAAACTTTTGTCCACCTCGGAACGGGCTTCCGGGGCGGTTTGAGTATAGTGGGGGACAATAAAAGAAATTATACACAACTCGTAAAAACTGTGTACGAAATTGTGTATAACCTCTGTAACTTGCTGATTTTCAGCGTATTTTGTGGAGCATAGGAGGTTTTCTATATCGCTGTAATTAATTATTAATCAATTAATTATAGCGTTTTCTGTTTTGATAGCCCTGCGAAATCTCTTAATTATACGCAGATTTCGCTATGGTATCGGCCACTATTCAAAGGCGAACAAGTCGTCCATCGTGACGACGGGACCAATGTCGCCGGCATACTTGTTTCCTTGTACGCCATAAGGACTGACCATCGTCAGGGAAAGGGTGTATGTCGTTTTCGTCTTGCTGCGGAATAGCTCTCGACGAGCTCGCATATCTTCCATATAAGAAGTCTTGATTACAAACGGGACAGAAGAGTACTTCATTTCGCAGAGGTTGATAACTCTGTCGGCCCTTTGGATAACCAGATCAATCTGGCCACCCTTCTCATCACTGTCCTTCGGCACATAGGACCAAGACGACACATCGCTTTCGATTCCGGAGATTCCCAGCCGCCGCTTGATCTGCTCAATATGGTGCAGGCATACCTGCTCGAAAGCATAGCCGTACCAGGATTCGCGCTTCTGATCCCTCATCAGCGTCCATGCATTGGGATTTGGTACGTGATTTCCGCCGACAAAGCGAAGGTAGAAGAGAGAATACATATCCGACAACTGGTAGAGGGCTCCTTTCTTCTTGCCTCCATACGGGTGATACATCCGAAGAAAATCGCAACGGCAGAGGTTCTCCAGTATTATTGTCAATGCCTGGTTATCTGGGACCTTGAGTCCGGAGACAATCTCCTTGCGTGTCAACCCTTTCAGTTTGGTGGCAAGCAGTTCCACGACCCTGGTATATAGTTTCGTGTCATTGAAAAGGGAACGGTACAGGAAATCGTATTCGCTGCGGAGTTCCCCTTCCATCGTAAAAAACAAGCGGTCAATATTCTGCATGATGCTGTAGTCTTTATCCAGCATTTGCAGATAATAAGGCGTACCGCCCAGTGCCATATAGCACTGCAGGATCTGCTGCCGGTCCCAGTCGAATCCTGAAGTTCGAAGGTACTGTTCTGTCTCGCACAGGTTAAAGGGATACAGCGGAATACGTCGCGTAACCCGGTTGTGGAGACCGCCTTTGTCGCCAAGGAGCTTGTTGATCATCCAAGTGGTAGCAGACCCGCAAACGATGAGTTTCAAGCCCTTGACGGTAGAACCCCACATGTTCCAGAAAGACTCCAGCGCCCGGACGAAGTCTGACTTTGGCGTATCAAGCCAGGGCAGTTCATCGATAAATACGACGATTCTGTCCTTCTTAAGCGAAGAGAGATAATCCTTCAAGAAGTCGAAGGCTTCGAACCAGTTCTTGGGGTGCGGTTTTTTCTTCCCGGAATAGGATGCAATCTGCCGCGAGAATTCGCTGAGTTGCTTGTCCCTGGCTATCTGGTAGATTCCGGAAACGTAAAAGTCGAACTTCCCGCCGAAAAATTCCTTTACAAGGAATGTTTTTCCGACTCTGCGGCGACCGTAGATGGCTACGAATTCAGCATTTTCTGAGTCAATGCATTTCTGCAGGATTTCCTGTTCCCGTTTACGTCCTATGATTGATGCCTTGTATTCCATACGCCAACATTTTAGGGCAAATATACTCGTTTAATTTGAAAAACGCGCGATATGCCAGCGAAATCTCATCACAAATGCAAGATTTCGCTATACTATCGACAATTTTCCTGTAAGATTCCGTC
>CACWOZ010000033.1 GCA_902762655.1 uncultured Bacteroidia bacterium | reverse complement strand
CGATGGTCACACCGTCGATGCCGGAGCATCCGTATCGGGTCTTATAGTCGGCGATGGCCTCCGCTACCTCGTAGGTGCGCATGGCATCTTTCGAGTCCAGGCGGTCTACGTCCACCACGGCCACATAAAACCGGGACTGGTCCTGCGTGTAGGCCTCCGTGCCCAGGTGTTTCGCTATCCCCCGCCCGATTTCATCGTCCTTGCATTCCAGCGACGCATATAACTTGCGGGTGTGGGCATCGAATGTCATCGCACCAAGGTGGCCGTTGATGGAATCTACCCGCGCCAGCACGTTCCCTTCGTAATCTACTTTCACCAGGCTGGTTGTAAAAGAGAGGTAGAAGCAGCGGGCGGCGGGAAGCGCCTGGGCGCCGGCTGCCTGAACGGTGAAAATGGCGAGGATGATGACGATGAATCTTCTCATGGTTCTACAAAAATACTATCCGGACAATACAAAAACAAGGCCGATTTATTAAATTTGTAAGTCAATCAAACCAATCATGGATTCAAAAGAAAGAATTGCAGCAGCCCTCAAGGTGGCAACCGACACCAAAGCCTTTGAACTTGGGCAGGGCATACTCGGGTACGTTCCCGCATTATTCAATGAATTTTTCCCCGGCCGCAAGGCCCTCCTGGTGGCCGACAGGAATACCTGGCGCGTGGCAGGTGCGGAGGTCTTCGAGGCCCTGAAGGCCGCAGGTGTCCCAACGGAAAAGTTCCTCTTTGAGGAAGAAGAATTCCATGCCGACTGGGACCATATCGAGCTGCTGGACAAGGAGTTGGACAAGACAGGTGCGATTGCCGTTTCGGTCGGATCCGGCACCATCAACGACCTCTGCAAGCTCACATCCCATCATCATAAGCAGAGTTATCTCACCGTACCCACGGCTGCATCTGTGGACGGATACACATCCTTCGGGGCTTCCATTACCTATCAGAACGCCAAGCAGACCTTCGAGTGTCCGGCACCGGTCGCGGTCGTGGCGGATGTTGACGTGATTGCCGCCGCGCCCAAGGATATGACAGCGGCGGGCTATGCCGATCTGGCGGCGAAGGTGCCTGCGGGTGCGGAATGGATGATTGCGGATATCGTCGGTGCGGAGCCTATACAGCCGGCCGCCGAAGGCCTGATACTCAGCGGATTCGCGATGCAGGCCGCCCGTTCCAGCCGCCCCGCCTCATGCTGCGACCATCTCTTCTCCCACATCCTCGACATGACCCACCACCGCTTCAAGGGCAAGTTCGTCTCGCACGGATTCCAGGTTGCGATCGGCACCCTGACCATGTGTGCGGTATTCGATGAATGCCTGAAATATGACCTGTCGGATATAGATGTAGATGCTTGCGTCGCCGCCTGGCCCTCTCTTGCCGAAGAGCAGGCGCGTGCGTTGAAGATATTCGAGAACTTTCCGGCCCCAAGGCTCGGCTACGACCAGATTTCCCAGAAATATGGGGATGCCGAGACGGTGCGTCGCGAACTTACCGTCGTGCGCGACAACTGGGCTTCGCTGAAGGAGCGTCTCGCCGGCCAGGTATGGAGTTTTGCGAAGATGCAGGAGATGTTCAAGATAGCCGGCGCACCTTATGAGCCCGGGCACATCGGCATCACTCGCGCCGACATCCGCGACATGTTCCCCAAAGTGCAACTGATGCGCTGGCGCTACAACATTCTCGACCTCGCCAAGCGCGGCCGCTTCTACGACCCCCTCGTCGCCAGCGTTTTCTCGAAAGGCGGTGCCTGGGAAATCTGAGCCTGGTCATCCAGAGGCAGTTTCGTGGCGGGAGACCACGGCTGTGGTGGCGGATAACAGGTTCTGTTTTAGCGTTTTAGTGGGTAGTGCCTTCCCGGTTTTCCGGGAAGGCACTACCCATCAATCGCTTGTTGCTCAACATCTTAGCCGCCACCATTTGGATTTCTGAGAACAATATTGCATATTTGTAGTCAACATAAAACTGAGAGATATGAGGGGTCGGAACTACAATCAAGATACTGTCTTACATCTTTACCAGAAAACCGAAAACGGCTTTCTGCTTTTCTATACCGTTTCGGATTATCTGGTGTTTTTCACTACCATATGCTGCCACGCAAGAAAACGCAAGATCAGATTGTATGGTATCGCTCCTATGCAAGATCACTTCCATATTATGGCAGATGCCGACAGGCGGGAAAAGGTGAGCGATTTTATGAGAGATTCTACATCCCGGTATGCTTTGGCTCTGAATGCCAGCATTCATTCATCCGGGAGAATATTCCACAAGTCTTTCGGATCTGCAGAGAAAAAAGGTGATAAAGCGATCCGGACTTGTGCTTCATACCTTTACAACAATGCCGGAGAAAAGAAACTTTGCACTAGAGCCGAGAATTACCGGTGGACTTTTCTGGCATACGCAAAATCGAAACATCCTTTCTCCAATCCTTTGGTACACAAAGAGGCAAGCAAAGCATTCCGAAGGATAATCAAGATGGTTGATTATTATTCAGGAGCCAACATCCCTCTGGAATATGCTTGGCTTGGTAGATGGTTCTCGGAACTGGACTCTGCTGAAAGGCAGCAACTGACAGACTATATAATAGTTGCCTATAATTGCATCGATTACGAAAAGTTGTTCTCTTATTATGATAACTCATACGACACCGCTTGTCTTGCATTTGCTTCCAACCAAGGCAGCGAATATGACATCAAAGAGGATTTTGTTCCGGGAAGTCATATTCCCTATCTGGAAATACCTAAAGCCCTGAAAAAGTATCACGGAATCGACAATCCGAAATCCGCACTTTGGCTTCCCGACGACCAGAGAGCGAATCTGCTTTGCGATCTGGCTATGGAAACGCATGCCAGTATAAGGCAACTCAAGAAGTATCTGCGATTGACGGATGGCGAATAGTGGCGGATAATGTGTTTATTTTTAAAGGTTTGAACTATAGTGCCTTCCCGGAAAAGCGGGAAGGCACCACTAGCTAATCATCTGCTGCTCAATATTTTAAGCGCCACCACGTGGGCGCTACCCACCTCTACAGCAGATCCGCCAGGACGATGGCGGTCATGGCTTCGACGATGACGGGGGTGCGGCGGGCAAAGCAGACGTCATGGCGGCCGCGAACCTGAAGCACCGTCTCTTTCTTATTCTCGAAGTCCCAGGTTTTCTGGGGTTTGGCGATGCTGGAGGTGGGTTTTACGGCAACGCGGAAGACTATGGGCGCACCATTCGTCAAGCCGCCGTTCACTCCGCCGGAGCCATTCTTAAGCGGGCCGTCCGGGCCGAAGGGGTCGTTATGCTCGGAGCCTTTCATCCGCGCTGCAGCGAATCCGTCGCCGAACTCTATACCACGAACGCCGGGGATGGCAAATATGGCGTGCGCCAGGCAACTTTCCACCGAATCCCAGAAAGGATCTCCCACTCCAACACCCAGGCCGGTAACGGTGCATTCGATGATGCCGCCGAGAGAATCTCCCTCTGCGGCAACGCCTTTCAGCAGGGAATCCCACTTCGAGGGATCCTTTTCGCCTCCAATTTCCAGAAGCTTGGCGGAAATAACAACATCCAACTTCTGCGGATCCTCCTCGGTGCCGTATTCGGCATTCAGTATCTTCTTTGCAACCACTCCTGCAGCCACTATGGGCAGGGTCAGACGGCCGGAAAAATGGCCGCCGCCGCGGGGATCGTTCGCAAAATTATATTTCACGTTCGCCACGAAATCCGCATGCCCGGGCCGGGGGATGGACGCGAACTGCTCGTAATCCTGGCTCTGCACGTTGGAATTCCAGAAAACTATGGTCAAGGGGGCGCCGGTGGTGTAGCCGTCGAGCACGCCGCTCAGGATCTTGGGCTTATCGGCCTCGCATCGGCCTCGCGGCGCGGAGTGGTGCCAACCGCACCTGGAGCCCTGCGGGCGATGTCCGCTGCAAAATCTTCCTCTTCCAGTGGAATATTCTCCGGCACACCGTCCAGCACGACGCCGATCGCAGGCCCGTGGGACTCCCCGAAGATGGAAACCTTGAAGTATTGTCCGAATGTATTCATACAGTCGCAAAGATAGGAAAAATCACTATCTTTGTAATCTATGGCAGAAGAAAAAGACATCCTCGCCGCGGCGGTGGAGAAGGAGTACAGCGAGGGTTTTGTTACAGATATAGAGCAGGAGTTCGTCCCGAAAGGGTTGAACGAAGAAATCATACGCACAATCTCCGCAAAGAAGGAGGAACCGCAGTGGCTCCTGGAGTTCCGTCTGGACGCCTTCCGCAAGTGGAAAACCATGACCCCGCCCAAGTGGGGGCATCTCAGCCGCCTGCCGGAGATCGACTTCCAGGATATCATCTATTACGCGGCCCCCAAGAAGGATGAAGACCCGCCCTGCAGGAGACTTTCGACAAGCTCGGAATCCCCATCAAGGAGCGCGAGGTGCTCGCAGGTGTGAAATCGAAGGTCGCGGTAGATGCCGTGTTCGACTCCGTGAGCGTGAATACCACATTCCGCAAAACCCTGGCAGACAAAGGAATCATCTTCTGCAGCTTCTCCGAGGCCGTCAAGGAGCATCCGGACCTCGTGCGAAAATATCTCGCGAGCGTCGTGCCCGTCGCCGACAATTTCTACGCGGCCCTCAATTCGGCGGTCTTCTCCGACGGCTCCTTCTGCTACATCCCCAAGGGCGTGAAGTGCCCGATGGACCTCAGCAGTTACTTCCGCATCAACGCGAGCGGCACAGGCCAGTTCGAGCGCACGCTCATAATCGCCGATGAGGGCTCGAGCGTGAGTTATATGGAGGGCTGCACCGCCCCGATGCGCGATGAGAACCAGCTCCATGCGGCCGTGGTGGAGATAATAGTAGAGAAGGATGCGGACGTACGCTACAGCACGGTGCAGAACTGGTATCCGGGAGATTCCCAGGGCCGCGGCGGCATCCTCAATCTGGTCACCAAGCGCGGACTCTGCCGCGGCGAGGGCAGTCACCTGAGTTGGACGCAGGTGGAGACCGGCTCCGCCATCACCTGGAAATATCCCTCTACCATTCTGATGGGGGATAACTCCAGCAGCGAATTCTACTCCGTGGCCCTCACCGGCAACTACCAGCAGGCAGATACGGGCACGAAGATGATACACATCGGCCGGAACACCCGTAGCAGAATCGTGAGCAAGGGTATCTCCGCCGGCCACAGCGAGAACTCATACAGGGGACTAGTGCGGATGAACCCCGGCGCGAAGAATGCCCGCAACTACAGCCAGTGCGACAGCCTGCTCATCGGCGACAAGTGCGGTGCGCATACCTTCCCGGTAATCCGCAACGCCAACCCCACGGCCATCGTCGAGCACGAAGCCACCACCTCCCGCATCAGCGAAGACCAACTCTTCTACTGCAACCAGCGCGGCATCGCCCCCGAAGACGCTGTCGGCCTGATTGTGGGCGGATATGCCCGCGAAGTACTCAGCCGCCTCCCCATGGAATTCGCGGTCGAGGCCCAGAAACTGCTTTCAGTGAATCTGGAAGGATCTATAGGGTAGAGGATGGGGTGAGTTCCATCTTGTCCATCAATAAAGCGAAAGCATTGAACTATCATGCAATGGATGAATCCATTGATAGGAGTTTTAGGAAATATGCACATTATTACATCCCAAAGTACCATGAATATATGAATTATTATTTCCCCATTAAGTAGTATTGCTATGTTAGGTTTATGTTTAATAGTTGCTCTTGTCCCGTATTATTGCAATTTCAATAATACAAGGGTTAGAATTCCTGAAACACATCAAACAGTTTCTAAGACAGCCCTCGTTGATTCGACATATATTTTTTCTAAAAGAGGAAATGTAATAAGCAACACGGAATATAAATCTCTCTGTATTGATCTGCTAGGATTAAGTCTTATTCCCAGGGAACTTCAGAGTGAAGAATTGCTAAACCACTTCAGGGGTTATTTACAGGAAGAACTAGTTTTTTCCTTATTAGGCACAATTCGTTTTAGTAAGTCTTATGATTCCGTCTTGATCGAGATGAAGGTTTCTGATAAACAAACTCCAGACAGATTTTACTATATAGTAAATTATGTCGGAGATAGGATCCTTTCGATAGTGGAAGTCGCCCGAAAAGGACACAACGAGTTTGGTGCAGAAATGTCAACATTGATTGTTCAGAATTACGACAAGGGAACTCTTTATCTTGCTGAGAAAGAAATAGTTCGTGATAAAATCAGTAGAACCAATAGTTACAAAGTTATATTGCAACAAGACGGACGTGTTCAGTTAATAACTGTCGAATAGTTAAAGATTGTTCTCCCGGGCAATTGCTCGGGAGAATTTTTTTAGACGACCTGATCAACTGCAACGCCCGCCTGTACGACCCCGCCCTCGGCCGCTTCCTGATGCCCGACCCGCTCATCCAGGATCCTGCGAGCCCCTAGAACTTCAACCGCTACAGTTACTGCCTCAACAATCCACTTAAGTATACCGATGAGAATGGGGAGTTTGTAGGGACTATATTAACTGCTGTCCTTAGGGGTGTTGCATCAATATTCGGCAGTGCCTGCAAAGCGACTTGTTCTTGCTCTGTTTTGGTATTGGTTTCATTTAGTAGTATATTTGCAATATGAAGTCGATAAGAGTTATTCTAATACTTGTTTCGTGCATTATTTTTTCATGTTCATCGCCCTTTTTTGAGGGGGAGGTAATACATTCGTTTGACAATAATAGTTCCATCAAACCTTTGATTGGTATTCTTGATTTTGAATACAGTAATAGGATGGTTCATCCTAATGCTTTGATTAATCGAAACGATGAGAGAATAAGCTTCGCATTAAGTAGTAAAAGAAGATGGAGGAATAAACTAAAAGATTCAGTATTGGTTGTTTTTCTTGATCCATCTTTAATTTCGTTGGAAAGTACTTATCTTCTTTCAAAAAAGGATGCTGATAAAATTAATAGTTCTCCATCATGCGTTCTGGTAAAGTATATTCTTTCAAGGCAACAGTTTAATGATCCAAGTTATTATTGTAGGTTTTTTCCTCCTAATGACAACATGAAAGATGTCTATATGATACCTTCTTTTCAAGAAGTAATGAATATGTTTAACAATTAATTCATTTCGTATTAATATCTACACGCTCCCGGGCAATTGCTCGGGAGAACTTTTTTTGATAACCTCATCAACTGCAACGCGCGCCTGTACGACCCCGCCCTTGGCCGCTTCCTGATGCCCGACCCTCTGGTGCAGGACCCTGCGAGCACGCAGAACTTCAACCGCTATAGTTACTGCCTGAACAAATAAAAGGATGAGAGTGGAGATAAGCAGAGTAATAGCGAAATACGGAGAATGGTTTCTGATTTATTATTACCTTTGTGGTTTATGGAAAATTTACTCGAAATACGCGACTTGCATGCCGGCATCGAGGGGAAGGAGATTCTCCACGGCATCAATCTGACGATAAAACCCGGCGAGATCCACGCCGTGATGGGCCCGAACGGGGCCGGGAAGAGCACGCTGAGCGCGGTGCTGGCAGGACGGCCGGATTATACGGTCACCAGCGGCAGCATCACCTTCGCAGGGAAGGACCTTCTGGCGATGAGTCCGGAGGAACGCTCCTGGGCGGGACTATTCCTCTCGTTCCAATATCCGATAGAGATTCCCGGCGTGAGCATCACCAACTATGAAGGGAGAGTTTGCCAAGCGCGAGGTGAACGTCGGCTTCAGCGGGGGAGAGAAAAAGCGCAACGAGATATTCCAGATGGCCATGCTCGACCCTCTCTTCAGCATACTTGACGAGACCGACTCCGGCCTCGACGTGGATGCCCTGAAGGTTGTGGCCGACGGTGTGAACGCCCTTCGCAGCCCGGAGAAATCCGCCATCATCATCACCCACTACAAGCATCTGCTGGACCTCATCACCCCGGACGTGGTGCACGTGCTCAAGGACGGCCGCATCATCGCCACCGGCGGGATGGAACTTGCAGGGCAGATAGAAACCGAAGGATTCGAGAGCATCAATGGATAGGATCTATAGAGTAGGGATAGAGGAGGTGCCTAAGCGGCTGACCTTGAACGAGCAGGAGCATCTCCGGCTGACGTTCATCGTGATGCCCGGGGTGAGTGCCGAGATTCCCTTCGAAATCAACATAGGGAAGGCGGGGGTGAACCTGGAAATATACGGGCTTTACCTCAGTCCGCACAGTGAACAGGTGAAATTCGATTTCACCGTCCGCCATCTGGTGGGGGGCTCGCACTCGAGCCAGATATTCCGCGGTATCGTGGGAGGCAGCGCCCGCGCCGAATTCGACGGGCTGGTGTATGTGGCGAAGGATGCCCAGAAGACAGAGGCCTTCCAGGAGAACCATTCCATCCTCCTTTCAGAGGGGGCCGTGGCCGAATCGCATCCCCAGCTGGAAATCTACGCCGACGATGTAAAGTGCTCTCACGGAGCCACTACCGGCTATCTCAACCCCGACGAACTCTTCTATCTGCGCAGCCGCGGAATTCCCGAAGCGGAGGCCCGTAAGATGCAGATGATATCTTTCGTCTCACCCGTAATCGCGCATCTTCCCGAAGAAATGAAGGAACAGATACTCTCCCGCCTATGATACTGCGTCCGAACGTGAAACTGAATCTGGGACTCCGGGTGCTGGGGAAGCGTCCGGACGGGTTTCACGAACTGGAGACGCTCTTCATCCCTTGTTTCGAATACTGCGACGAGCTTTCGATAGAGCCCTCGTGGGAGTTCGGAATAGAGATCGACGGCCCCTGCTACCGCGGATGGGACCCTTCGGGAGATCTCACGGCCCGTGCGTGGGCATTGCTGCGCGACGAATTCGGGATAGGTCCGGTGCACATACATCTGACCAAGAATTCCCCGGTCGGAGCAGGGCTGGGAGGGGGTTCGGCGGACGGCGCTTTCGCCCTCCGCATGCTGAACGACATCTTCGGCCTCGGCCTCACGGATGCAGCCCTTGCGGAATTCGCCGCCCGGCTGGGGTCCGACTGTCCTTTCTTCATATACAACCGTCCGATGTTCGCCACCGGCCGCGGGGAAATCCTCGAACCATTCGACATCGACCTCACCCCCTATCGCATCGAAGTCGCTGTGCCCGAAGGGGTTGCCGTGAGTACGAAGGAGGCGTATACAGGGATTGATGCGCAGGAGGGTGGCATGCCTCTCGAGGGTAGTACCACCCGCCAGAAGGATGTACTGCGCCTGCCGGTTTCGCAGTGGCGCGAGCGGCTGGTAAACGACTTCGAGCGCAGTGTTTTCCCTATTCATCCCGAAATCGAAGCGCTCAAGCAACAGTTCTATAAGCGGGGCGCGGTCTATGCCTCCATGTCCGGCTCCGGATCTGCCGTCTTTGCTTTATTCCCGGCAATTGCCTAACTTCGCAATATGAAACCTTGCCTGAAACTCTTAATTGCAGTCATTTTGCTGTTTGCGCCGCTGTTGTGCGGTGCGCAGACTACCAAGGTGCGTGGCAGGGTTACCGACGACATGGGTGAGGGTATTCCGTTCGCCGCGGTCTATTTCGCCGGCACTACCGTGGGCATTACCACCGACCTCGATGGCTACTACAACCTCGAAAACAGGGATCTGTCCGCCAATGTGGTGGTTGCCCAGCTTCTGGGCTACAATACCGTAGGCAAGCAGATACATCCCGGGCAGTTCAACGAAGTCGACTTCGTGCTGCCTCTCATGGACAACCGCCTTAGCGGAGCGAAGGTAAAGGCGGACAACAAGAAGGCCCGCGAACTTCTCGCGAACATCCAGAAGCATCGCGACAGGAACGACCCAGACAATCATCCTGAATACGAGTGTGACGTCTACAACAAGATGGAGTTGGATCTCACGCATCCTGCCGAGCAGTTGACCGGCAAGAGCTTCAAGCGGGAGTTCGGATTCGTCTTCGACTATATCGATACCTCCGCAGTGTCCGGCGTGCCTTATCTGCCCGTAATGATTTCCGAGACCATGGCCCGCAGGCGGCATAGTTCTTCTCCCGAAATCAATAACGAAACCGTGGTCGCGAACCGCATCTCCGGCTTGAACCCCGAAGGGAACAATATGCTGAGCCAGTTCACGGGCTCGCTGCATTTGCGGGTGAACTTTTACCGTCCTTTCATCAATGCCTTCGACGTGCAGTTGCCTTCGCCCATCCAGGAGGCAGGGCTGCTGTACTATAATTACTATATCATTGATACTCTGCAGGTTGATGGGCGCAAGACGCTACTTGTGCGTTATCATCCCAAGCAACTGGTGTCCACTCCGGCCTTCGATGGGGAGATGCGCATCGACTGCGAGGACTTCGCGCTGCGCAGCATCCGCGCCAACATGAAGAACACCACCAATGTCAACTGGCTGAGGGATTTGGTGTTCGACTCGGAATACGAGCGTCAGCCGGACTCTACGTGGTTCTACAAATCCGACCGGATGTACGTGGACCTGTCTCTTTCGCTGAAGGATTCTTCGAAGATGCTTTCGTTCATTGCCAAAAAGGAGATGGTGTACAGCAATCCGGTGTTCTCGCTGTCGTCGAAGCTTCGCTCCAGTACCGGCCTGGTGAATGTGAACGAGGATGCTACGCGCATGGATGAGGCCTATTGGGAGTCGGTGCGCCCGGTGTCCCTGACGGAGAAGGAACAGTCTGTCTACGATATGGTGGACAAGATCCAGACCGTGCCTCTCTACAAGAGCCTCTACGAGATAGTATATACAGCCATCAACGGCTATTACGAGGTGGGGAAGATTGGCTTCGGGCCATACTTCAAACTATTTAGTTTCAATTCGTTGGAGGGGTTCCGGCCACAGTTCGGCATGCGCACCTCGAAGTCGTTCAGCACCACAGACCGCTTCACCTTCTACGGGGCCTACGGCACCAAGGACAAGACGCTCAAGGGAGAGGTGAAGTGGGAACATCTCTTCGGGCGCATCCCCCAGCGCAAGCTGACACTGGGGGCAAAGTACGATGTTTTTCAGCTCGGCAGTCCGGCCGCCAATTCCATCGGGGAGGGGAATATCCTCGCCACCATCTTTGGCGGCAGTTATAACAATAAACTCTGCATGATGTCCTCTTTCTCCGGAGCATATGAGCATGAGTTTTCGATGCGGGTGAACGGGGAGATAGGCTTCAATTTCAAACGCTTCTATCCAAACGAGGTGCCATGGATTCCGGAGATACGGCAGGTGCCGATGTATGCGAGGGATTCGAGCCGGATTTCCAGTGTGGCAGCCAACGAGATGTACGTGTCACTGCTTCTTTCGAAGGACGAAACGGTGAACCGCGGACTATTCAAAAA
>CACWOZ010000032.1 GCA_902762655.1 uncultured Bacteroidia bacterium | reverse complement strand
AGGGAACCGATTTCGGCAGGGATGTCAATCACCTCCTCCCCTATGTTGTTCACGTTGTTGTTGCGGCCCAGAGTGTACTGGTTCAGCTGCATCACCTTCTCGTGAAGTGTCATCCGGGAAAGCAGGTCGTTCACCCTAAGTTCTTCCGGAGCGGATGCATCTTTATAAACCGGGCCGGACAGTTCCGGGACCCCGCGATAGTATGCATTCATCACATACCAGGCTTTTTTCTTGCGTCCCTTGTCGGACAGCAGTCCCTTTCTGTTGAAAAATGATTGGTTGGAGGGATGCTGGCGATATGGGCTCAGGAAGTCGTAGAGCACCCAGGGGGACACTCCGGCCAGGTTCGGGATGTTTGCAAACATCCTGAGATTGTCCCGGTAGAGGGCAGCCTGATAGTCTTCGCTCCAGGAACTGGCGACATCGGCATCGCCCGTGCGCCCGGCCAGGGCCTCGCATCCGAACTCACTGATAACCAGAGGTTTATCGGTAAATACATTCCAGCGTATCTCTGCTGCAGGCTTGGGCCACTTGGCATACCATCCCATGTATTTATTGATGCCGATCAAGTCCAGTTTCCCGGCGAATCCATCCTTCATCTGGAACTCGTCCGCTTCGGGGATATAATATGCCACATCGAATGCAGAAGTGAACAGGCGGGATGAATCCAGCGAGCGGCCGTAATCCAGCAGACGGCTCAGGAAAGCATCCCTGTCCGTTGCCGGCCTGGTCTCATTGGAGATGCTCCAGAAACCGATGGCGCATCGGTTGCGGTCCCGGGCAATCATCTCCCAAAGGTACTTCTCCGCTTTTTTGTAAGTATCCTCATTGGAGAAGTCTATCCCTTGCCACAGGGGTATTTCCTCCCAGATCAGCAGCCCCTTTTCCTCGGCATAGCGTACGATGTATTCGCTTTGCGGGTAATGTGCAAGGCGAATGGCATTGCAGCCAAGTTCAAGGGCTGCATCTACAAGCGTCCGGGCATCCTTGGCGGTGCATGCCCGGCGTTTTTCCATGGGGATTTCTTCATGGAAGGAGATGCTCTTGAGGAAGGTCTCCTCACTGTTTACGAGGATGCGGGTGCCATCGACGGATATGCTGCGGAAGCCTATTCTGTCGGTTATTATATCTTCATTCGCACTGATGCAGACTTCGTAGAGTTTGGGATCGAGAGGTTTCCAGAGACGAAGTTTTTTTGCTTTCAGTTGGAAATGTGCGACCCCCTTCTCATCTGTCTTTGCCTTGGCCTTAAGTTTAAGTTCAGGGATGGAGATATTGACCTCAACCCCGCCGAATGGCGGAGTCACCTGCACATCCGCCGCTATCCTGTCGGATGTGCCATCCTGCAACCGCACAAAGTAGTCGGACACATATAGCTGAGGCACATTCAGCAGCATTACGTCTCGGGTAATGCCGCCGTAATTCCACCAGTCGAAAGACATCGCCGGGATAGCCTCTTTCCGGCGCTTGTTATCCACCTTGACGACAAGGAAATTATCCCCGTCTTTCAGCAGATTGCTTACTTCTGCCTGGAAAGGAGTGAACGAGCCCTCGTGCTCAGCCACCTTTTGACCATTGAGCCAGACCTTGCAACGCTGGCTGACACCGGCGAAGTACAGGATATGCCTGCCTTCGGTCTTACGGGCCTCGAAATGCCTGGCATACCAGACCGTGCCTTCATAGCGCCAGAGTTCGGATTCCTGGGAATTCCAGTCCCCCGGGACATTGAGTTTGAGAGCACCGTCCCAGGAATACTCCAGAAACTCCTGCTTGTCGGCAGGTCTCCGGTCTTGCCAGAGTTGTTTGCCAGTACCTACATCGTACTGGTCTATGATAGCGGACCATTCACCGTTAAGGGATACCTGCTCCCTTCCATAAGGGTTGGGGAGCAGGAATAATGTCAGAGCGAGGATAAGGCTTGTTATCATTGAGCTTTTTTAATGGTAAGTGCGTTGATATGTCCGTCAGCAGCAAGAGTGGTATCTTTGCCTATGATGGATACCTTGATGGTGCCATCCGAGGCGGGAGCCACTCCGGTGAAACTGACGCCAAAGCCATCGAAGTTGCCATCCGTGGCGGTTATATTCTTAAGACCGGTGTTGATACTCTTGGCTTCGGATTCCGTCTTGCCTATTACCTTGTACTCGCTTATACGTGCGGCAGCACTTCCGTTCCAGCGAACCGCAATGATGGTAAGGTCGTATGTGAGGGAAGGATCGAATCCGGAGATGGTAACGACCGCAGGACCTACATCACCCTGATTCTTGGTACCACCAATCATAATGCCATCGTACCAGACGCCCTTGGGATAATTGACTCCGTTGATGGTGAGTTCCTGATCTACTTCTCCGCCCACCCCATTATAGTTGGCAGTGAAGCCGGTCAATCCGGTAATGCTGATGCTTGCATATTTATCTTCGGCGTTCTTGAGGAAGACAGGATCCGTGGTTGAATAGACGGGCACCCGGCTCCAGCCTGCAGGGGTTGCAGTTGTGCCGGCTCCAAAGTCGATCTGTACGGGAACGGTGAAGTCGGGGTCCTGGGTGGTGGGAGTCTTATAGTCGGTGAGTTCGGTCACTTCCCAAGGCTTTGCGCAAGCCGCATGTGCGGCTGCACGGCAAATCTCGGCAAGGGTATCATCGATGTTCTCGTGATGCCAGGTAGTATTCAGCACAGATTCTCCCGAAATGGTCTCGTACCAGGTGCAGGCAGCAGTGAAGCGGCCGTAGGTAACCTCAAGATGATAGCCGTCACGGTTGAAAGTGTCGCCGAGCCAGGTGGTGCGTCCGTTCTGGATTGCAGTTCCGCAAGGAACCACGGCCTTAAGCTCGGAATGTGCAGCCATAGCCGTCTGTCCGGCGCTCATGATGGCATTATACATTGTCATCTGGTTCTTGTCGTACTTGGAGAAGTCGGAATGGTCGGACGTGGTAGCATAAGCCCAGGTCTGATGGAGAAGGAGAGTGGCTTTTTCGCCAACCTTTCCCTTCACATAGGTGATAAGGTTGCCCAGATAAGGCTCATAAGTCTCCGCCTGTCCGGACAATCCGCTGACCTGCTGAAAACTCACGTAATCCCACTTCTCATCTTCGAGACCGGCGGCAAGACTGGATCTGGTTTCGGTTTTTTCGCCGTCCACTATCTTACGGTAATAATAGTCTGCAGCATCTGACTGGGAATTGTTATAATGAGTCTCCAGCGAGCATCCCCCAATGTACAGATCGCCGATGATAACCTTTTTACCTGCGGCATTGAACAGGTTCCAGAGATATTGCTCCACAGCATCCTGAGAGAAACTGTTTCCGATGGCAAGGATACGGATGATGCCGTCTGAGGGTTCTTCCGCCGCTTCCTGCTTAACCGTAATGACGGCGTTTCCAGCATCGGAAGAGAATGTCACGTGACCTTCACGCTCTTCATATGCCTCGTTTGCGGCCACGGTAATTGAGTAGGAATGCTCAACCACAGCCTTGGTCTGGGCAACGGTTATCCAGGCGACGTCGGATGACGGGGTTATTGTCACGTTGGTTCTGACGGGCAGTGTGATGGTCTCTCCTGCGGCAGCCACGCTGAAGGTCTGGTTATCCAGCACCATCACGTTGTTCTGAACCTGGGTCACAGGAACGGTCACGGTGGATTTCTCGCAG
>CACWOZ010000031.1 GCA_902762655.1 uncultured Bacteroidia bacterium | reverse complement strand
CGGCAGGAAGTTCAGTTGCATCCGATGCTCCCAGTCATTCACGCTGGCCGTCGCTTTCCCTTCCACGCTTCGCCTGGTCATCTCAAGCAGAGAGCCGCCTTCCACTGTCATCCACCGGGCAGGCCTGAAAGAGTAATCCAGGGATACTGTGTATGCGGCTGTCCTGGCATCCGCCACCTTACCGGCCGACAGATAGCTGTAGTCGCTCAGCAAGGCCGATCCGGAAAGCCCGATCACCGTCTTGCACCAGGAGAATGATTTGGAGATCCTTCCGTCCAGCATATAGGTGTTAGCATCATACGTTTGGCCGCTTGCCTGCTGCACATAGATGCCGGAATCGATGGTGTTTGCATAAAGCAGATTGTCCTTGCTCCGGGTAAACACCGGGTTGATGCTGAAGAATAGGCCATAAACCGGATTCCTGTAAGAGTACGTCCCGGAAACGGTATGGGACAGCTGGACAGCCGGAATGCCCGTGCCGACATACTGACTCCTGTAGGAAGTATAGACCGGTGCATCCACAACCTTCGTCCCCAGCATCGGACTGGCGGAAAGCCGGTAATAAACCAACATCGAGGATGTGGGAGAGAGTTTCCAGTTCCAACGCACAGTCGGCTCGAAACAGACGCCCTGCTGTACGTTCCGGTCATACTGCCTGCGCTGGTAACTTATTCTCAGGATGCCGTCCAACTTGTGGCTTCCGAACTCGCGCTGCAGGGCCGGTTCGGCATAGGGCATCAGCAGGCTCCAGAGGTGGTCGTTGATTTGCTGCCGCCTGGCATCCATGCCCAATTTCCCGCTGAACATCCATTTGCCGATGCGATGCGACACACTGGCATAATTGCGCGTAGATAACAGCCCCAGGTCCATCATCTCCTGTTTCCCATCGAGCGTAAGCAGTTGCCCGGGAAGCCAGGTATAGCCAGTGGAAGAGAACAGTCTCCAAATGTGTCCGTCCTTTGTCGTATGCGACATCGAGAGGTCTTCCGATACGCTCCGCTTCCAAGGCCTCACCATCAAATCCGTCGCGTTGCCGTCCAGGTTCATCACGCCGGAGCTGGCGTTCCAGTCCGCAAAGACCTTGGTTCGGCTATTCAGATAAGTTTTCGCTGAGTTCAGGGTATAATCCACTTCTCCCTTGACTTCCCGGCGGCGCCCAGTCACATCCCAATCCTCTACAATGACGGGCATCCCGGCGATGGTCAGGTAAGTAGTACGACTGAGACTCTGTTGCCCTTCCCGGTCCAGAAGCCCACTCACCTGTAAGCGGAGCTGGGAGTCGGCCCCGGTCTTCAGCAACCAGTTCCCGGCCAGCAGATGACTTGAGTTGAAAGTGTATCTCTCCCGCTCAAACTCCGGTCCGTTCAAGGAGATCATATCCAGCAGACCGTTTTCCATCCTGTAACCGGTCAAATCCGTCAGGTCCGCCACCTCCGCGCCAATATCCTTGCCCGTATCATTGTTCTTGTAGAGCATCAGGGTCTGGAAATGCTTATTGAACTGCATCCCCATCAGGCGATTATCGTAAAGCCACTCCCTGCCGTATCCGACGCCCAAATCGGCCAGTCCGGACCAGGTGGATTTTGCCTCATCCTTCAGCACCAGGTTGATGGCTGCCTGCTCGCTGAAGCTCACATCCCGGAGCGACTTGATGGCCTGGTGATTCTCCAGCACCTGCACATCCTTCACCTTGTCGGCCGACAGGTTCTCGCTGGCCAGCGCATACTGGCTTCCCATCAGATCCATCCCTTCGATGTAAAACTTGTTGATGGGTTTGCCCTGATACTCGATGGTGCCGCTGGCCTTCACCTCCAGTCCGGGCATCTTGCCGATGACATCGGCGATGCTCCGGTCTTGCGCCTGCTTGAAACCACCCACTGAGTAGGTCAGCGTATCTCCGTTCTCTTTAATGCGTTCAGCCGTGACAGCTACTTCCTTTATCTGGAATCCTCCGGCCTCCATCCGGATCTGCTGGCCATCCTCTAACTGCCCTGCGGGAATGCTGACTGTCCTGAATCCCATGAAGCTGGCGGTAATCTTCTCCAGCCCTGCCGTTTTCTTCAACTGAAAGGTTCCGTCCGCTCCGGTGACGGCAAAGCTGAGCACCTTCCCATCTGCACCGTATGCCATCACATTGGCCCCGGCAAGCGCCTTGCCGGTATCGTCTACTACAATGCCGGAGAGCGGTTCCTGAGCGAAACCCCAAACCGCCGATAGCAGCAGGAAAAGAACAATGGCCAGGCGTTTCATCTTATTCCAGATCCAGATAATTCTGCTTGGGGCGGCTTTCGTTTAGGTTGATATCCTTACCGTCTTCCGACACGACTTTCACCACCG
Source organism: uncultured Bacteroidia bacterium (assembly GCA_902762655.1). Taxonomy (GTDB): domain Bacteria; phylum Bacteroidota; class Bacteroidia; order Bacteroidales; family UBA932; genus Cryptobacteroides. Next base: position 1,362 of record CACWOZ010000031.1, on the reverse strand, counting down.
TGCGGCTATCCACGCCCATTTCCCGGAGTTTATCGCTGTACGACTGCCCGTTGGCTTTCTCCCGCAACTCCATGTATTTCTTTCGGGTACATTTGACGGCTTTGTCCTTACGGGCAAGCTCCACAATCGCATCGGCAGGATCCTGCTCAAGTCCTACTGCAGTAAAGTGGAACAGCCCGTCAGCGTCTTCTGCATCCATAATCAATCCAGGAAGTCCGCCCAGGACATACGGGCCGTAGGATACCGGAATCTCCGGAGCAAACCAAACCGTCCAGTCGCGGCCATACACCCTTGCCTTTGCCTGGAGACAGGCATACCCACATACTGTCGTGTCCCGGCCGGTCGTTTCCCATGACATCTGTGGAAGTCCCTCCTCATACCACATCTTATCGCTTACGATCTCATTCAGGTAGGTGTATCTCCCACCTGCAGAGGACTCTACAAGCACTTCAAGCGGGTTAGGATTCGGGAACTCGCTTTTGATGGTCCGGAGCCTGGCCATCACGGATGTGACATCATTGTCGCCCACCACTTCATCAATCACTTTGTCCTTTTCCCGGTTGTTGGGGCTATAGAACACGGCGCTCGTTTCGCCGATATCCAGATGCCATCGATAAACCTGCCGCTGGGGTCCATATTGTGCGTCGCAATCGTACGTCACGCGGTACTGTGCCTTTTCCTGTGCGCCGACCATCAGGGCCGATAGCATCATCACGAAAACAAGAATCTTTCTCATCATTTGAAATCATTGATTATTGCACAAAAGTACTGTCTCCCGCCAGGAATCATGGTTAACGGACAGTTAAGTGAGTGTTAACAAGTGTTAACGGACACCTGAAATCCCTTGATTCTTGCTACCTTTGCCTTGTGAGATGCCGGAAATTATATCTTCTGCCCTTGTTGGCCATTCTTTCGCTGGCGGCCATCGCGGCGTATGAGCTTTACTGGATAAAGGGACTGTACAAGACCCGCCGGGAAGCGGCTGTATCCGAGATCCGGGTTTCCATCACCTGGGCGGAAATGGAGGAACTCACTGCCCGGCGGAAGCAGTCCTCGGACAGCGTTCATTTCTCGGCTCAGGTTTACGGTGGAAGCAATGTCCGTTTTTCGAAAATCGTCTCAACCCAGTTCGCTACACCCGGAGACAGCATCCCAGAAGCCATTACGGTTGCCAAGGTGGATAAGCCTTTTGAGGCCGATATTCTCGGAGAAACGGCCGGCAATACGAACCTTTCCGTCATGGACAGCATCCTCACGCACCGCCTGGATTCCCTGGGCTATCCGCTGGAGCACCGGATTGTCCTGATGGACGGGGAAGAAGTCCTGGCCGAGACCCAGACGCCGGCGTACACTTCATCCTCA
>CACWOZ010000030.1 GCA_902762655.1 uncultured Bacteroidia bacterium | reverse complement strand
CTTGTCGCAGGAAAACTGGGCATCGACATCAACCTTGACTATTATGGCACAGACGACAGTTCCAAGTCAGTTTCCATGGAAACGAGCGATATCACGCATGACGCTGCCATTCAAAGCAGCAGTACCAACGCCGGGCGCATGTATGCCGCCAAGGCGGTGCTTTCCTATCCGGTCTGGAAAGGACAGTTGCAGGCCGGAACGGAGGAGACCTTCTCCCGCCGGAGCGACAATTATTCAATCGCCGGAATCGACATACCTGCTTCGGAGGCCACGGTTAAGGAGGACAACATCGCTGGATTCGCTTCTTACGGCTTTTATTTGCCGAAGGCGGGACAATTCAGCGCAGGGGTGCGCTACGAGTGGGTCCATTATGCCTACACGGATGTCATTACTCCCGCAAACGGCCTGTCGCGCGATTATGGTAACTGGTTCCCCAACATTTCCTACGCGAATGCTTTCGGACCGATGCAGATGATGCTCAGCTACAGTGCCAAGACCCGCAGGCCCAATTACGCCAACCTTTCCAGCGCTGTCCGCTACAACAGCCGCTACATCTGGCAGAGCGGCAACGCTCAGTTGCAGCCGGAATTGTCCCATAACATCAGCGCGACAGCCGTCTGGAAGTTCGTCACATTCTCTGCCAATTATACCCACACGGATGATGCCATCATGACCTGGTCCTCCCCTTACGGGAACGAAGGCGTAGTGCTGGTGAAGCCCCGTAACATAGAGTCGCCCTTCAGGATGTACTCGGCTTTCGTGAATCTCACGCCGACAGTCGGTCCCTGGACGATGAACTATACGATGGGGGTCCAGGCACAGCAGCTCGACATCACAGTGGAGGATCCCCGTGAGCCTTCCGGAAAAAGGGTGACTTCCTTCAACGACAAGCCCATCTGGTTCGCCCAGCTGCTGAACACTTTCTCCGTGAAAGGGGGTTGGCAGTTCGAGTTGGGCGGCATGGTGCAGTCGAAAGGCTATTCTGGCAACCTGCTCCTGACGAGCGTGTACTGTGACGTCAGCGCCGCCGTACAGAAGACCCTCCTGAAGGACGGCTCCCTGATCCTTCGCCTGGAAGGCGCCGACTTGGCGGGCCTGGCCCATTACAATGTGGATTCCGACTTCGGCAGCCACACTATCCGACAGACCAACGTGATGGACACACAAAAGGTGAAGTTCTCCGTCCGGTACAACTTTAACGCTGCCCAGAGCAAGTACCGCGGCACCGGCGCCGGCGCTGACAACAAGGCCAGAATGTAAAATTTTTCGTATTTTTATCCTGATGAATATCAGACTTGAAACCCCTGCCGATTTCCGCGAGGTGGAAAACCTCACCCGGGAGGCATTCTGGAACGTTTATCGGCCGGGATGCACGGAACACTATGTGCTCAATCGTTATAGGGATAAACCGGATTTCATCCCGGAACTGGATTTCGTTATGGAGGAGGATGACCGCATTATCGGCCACGTAATGTTCTCCAAGGCCATAATAACTCTGGATGACGGCGGCGTATTCCCTTCCTGGACTTTCGGCCCCATTAGCATTCATCCCGACTATAAACGTAAGGGCTATGGCCTTAAGTTGCTTATCTACGCATTGGGGAAGGCTCGCGAAATGGGTGTCGGCCTTCTGCAGATGGAAGGCAATATCGATTTCTACAGCCATGCAGGCTTTGACCTTGCCAGCAAACTCCATATCCATTATCATGGCGAGCCGCGTGGCGCCGAGGTCCCGTACTTCCTTGCCCAGGAACTGATTCCCGGCTATTGGGGAGGCCGTGAGGGCACCTACTGCCCGCCCAAGGGTTACTTCGTGGCCGATGAGAATCCAGAGGCCTTCGAAGCCTACGAGGCCACCTTCCCGCCGAAACAGAAACTCCGCCTGCCCGGGCAATTGGGATACGAAGGATGAAACAGGAAATCAATCCCAAGGACACCAGCCGTGCCCAGGCATTTGAGTTGTGGATGAAGGCTCCCAACCCGATGGTAACATTCTTCAAGACGGTCGATGTGACGCACTTGGTAAGAACAAGCCGGAAGAGGGGTTACAGGTTCAATATGCTGCTGGACTGGTGCATCGGCAAGGCAGCTTCTTCCATCAAGGAGTTTTATCTTCTCCCTGTTGGCGGCAAACTGATGCAGTACGACAATCTCGCTGTCAATACCATCGTAAAAAACAAGGAGGGAGAAGTCTCTTCATGCGACATTCTCTTTACTGAAGACATTGAAGAGTTCAATCGTCAGTATCTGGAATATACCTTGAAGGTTGCCGAGAGTTGCAAAGACAAGGACTTGTCGGATGAATGTATGGTTATCGGCACTTCGGCCATTATCGATACCGAGATTGACGGCGCGGTAGGTATGAACAGTGGCATTTTCAATAATCCGTTCATGATTTGGGGAAGATACAGAAAGCGGTGCTTCCGATATGAACTGCCCATCTCCTTTCAGTTCCACCATACGCAGATGGATGGCGCTCACGCCGGAAAGTTCTTGGCCAATCTACAGGAAGAGATTAACCGGATATACACGTAAGTTCGGAATGGAAGCATACAACATCGAGTCCTATTATGAATTCAGGTGCGCTGACGGTCCTGTTCGAAGATCCGTTTTGGATAGGCCTGTTCGAAGTGACGGACGAGGAAGGGCTTCATGTGTGCAAGGTGACTTTCGGTGCAGAGCCCACTGGGCAGGAGATCATTGAGTTTGTCGAAAAGAATTGGCACAAGCTTAAATACAGTGAGGGCATTGAAACCACATCAACATTGGAGATAAAGAAAAGCCCGAAGCGACAGCTGCGTGAAGCAAGGAAGCAGATGGTGCCGCAAGGTATCGGGACGAAATCGCAGCAGGCCCTGAAAATGCAGCAGGAGCGGAACAAAGTAGAACGCAAGCAGCTGTCAAAAGCTGAGCGGGAGGCCGAAAGGCAGCGGAAGTTTGACCTTCGGCAGACAAAGAAGAAGGAGAAACACAAAGGACACTGAGGATGACAATAGTATTGAACACATTAGAGGAAGGTGCTGTTTCTGAACAGATTGGCACTTTGGTTAAAGATGACATGGAGGTCGTCAATACATCGGGAATGAAGATAGCACATTGTATGGGTTGCAACCAGTGCTGGTTGAAAACGCCGGGCGTATGCGCCATCAAGGATGACTACGAGGGCATCATCAAGCGACTGGTGGGCGCGGAGAACCTATGGCTGGTTTCGGACACGCGTTTTGGATTCGTGGATTGGCGCGGCAAACGTGTGATGGACCGTATTGTTCCGTTGCTCAATATGTACGTGGAATTCCGCGACGGCGTGGAGCGTCACGAGTTGCGTTACCATCCGCTGAACTTCGGCCTGCTGTACAGAGGCAAGGCCGACCAGCAGTTTCTCGAAGAGTGGAGCCGACGCGTGGCTTCAAACCTCGCAGGGCGGTCGTTGGGAGTCATTAAAATGAAGGAGGGCGAGCCATGCATATAGTCATCATCAACGGTAGCCCGCGTGTGCAGAAATTCAGCAACACGGACAAGATTATCCAGTCGTTCGGCAAAGGACTCCAAACTTCTGGTGCCACCTGCGAACTCTATTCTCTGTCGAACCGAAAGGAATGGGACGCGGCGCGTGAGGCCTTCATCAGCAATAAGCAGATTATCTTCGCTTTACCGCTCTATGTGGAGTGCGTGCCGAGTATTATGCTCGAATTCTTAGAGTCGCTGCCTACTGAGCGTCAACACCCCGCGCAGATGTCGTTTATCCTGCATGGCGGTTTCGACGAAGGCCATCAGATGCGACTTTGCGAGCGATTCCTACAGTCGCTTCCTGAGCAATTCGGTTGCACATACGGCGGTTGCCTTACCCAAGGAGGCAGTTTCCTGATTCGTATGCGCGACGACGAGAAGATGAAAAAAGCAATGGAGGCGAAACTGGACGGCTATACCAAAATGGGGCAGTCATTCGCGAGTCACGGCAATTTCATGACTACCGAAGCCCGCAAATTCACTGGTCCAGAAAAGAATCCCTGGTTTGTCCACCTGCTGTTCCGCCTCTTCATCAAGCGC
>CACWOZ010000029.1 GCA_902762655.1 uncultured Bacteroidia bacterium | reverse complement strand
CTATTATTCCGTAGGTCAGTTACAGAAGATCTTCAGCATCACCAAACTCAAAAGTATGGGGTACTCGCTGGAAGAGATCCGGGACCTGTGGGACGATGACCAGCATTTCCCTACGGTGGAATCGCTGGAGGAGAAGATCCGGAAATGTGAGGATGAGCTGGCCGTGCTCAAGGAGCGGAAACGGATGCTCAAGGCGGTGGTGGCTTCCCAAAAGAAATTGCACAAAATGGAAAAAGTTTACTTTGAATCGCTTCCGGCCATCACCGTGGCCAGCCACCGAACCATCATTCCTTCTTTCGATGACCTCGGCCGCCTTTGTTATGAGGTAATCGGCCCGGAGATGGCCCGTCTGGGATGCGAATGCCCGGAACCGGGCTACTGCTACACCATCGAACACGGCGGCTACAAGCCGCAGGACATCGACATCGAGTACTGTGAGAAGGTGACTAAGAAAGGCACTGACTCCGCTCTCATCAAGTTCAAGGACATCCCGGCCGTGCCGCAGGCAGCCTGTCTGAAGGTCTTCGGCCCGTATGAGAAACTCTATGACAACTATGTCGAGCTCTTCGCCTATCTGGAAAAGGAGGGCTACAAGATTGCCGATGCTCCCCGTGCTGTTTATATCGACGGTATATGGAACCAGGAAGATGCCGACAAATGGCTCACCATCATCCAGGTGCCGGTGGAAAAGGCATAATGAAAAGATACGCCCTTGCGAAGTGAGCGTTTTCTTGATAGTTTTTCGTGATACATAATTTGCCGTTCATCATCCTTCCGCCATCACTCTATTTTTTTGCATCGGGCATGCCCGATTTTGCCAGGTACTTCCTACTCAAAATACCGTTCAAGGATAGCTTCTTGCTCCACTCTCGAGAGCGTCTTTTTCATGGCTCCAAGGACGACCTCATACTGCTTGTTTTTCTTTGTGAAGACACGCCTTCTTTCCTGTCCGTCAATTGTCGCGTAAAGGTGGATGTTTCCCGAGTCGGTCATCTCGAACCGGATCATATCCGAAGTGGCGACAGCCGGGGCAAAGATATCCGGAGATAGTTCGCGGAGCCGTGACCCAATGATATCGATGAAGAGGGGAGCGACACCATTCGATGTCGCCAGCGCCCTGAAATCACGAAGCGCGTCCTTCACCTTATCGATGTACTTCCCGGGATTCTTGATGTCGTTCTGTGCGGCGAACGCCAGCAGATCCGCGAGGGTTATATCCTCGTACATCCCCCGAACGGAAAATTCGTGACGTTTCTCAGGTGTTGCGGACGTTTTCAAGATGAAGCAAAGGTCGTAAGCAGGGGAGAGGTGCCAGGAACCGTCCTTCTCCATGATGAAGGAGAAGTTCTTGGCATGGTCGTCCGTGTTGTTGGAGAGGATGTTGAACACCATCCGCAGATAGAGTTCATTCAGTTCATCCTGAGGGATGGAGAGCTGCCTGCAGGAGGAGAAGAGATCCTCATAGCAATATGCTTCCGGATTGACGGCGGCGAGCGTCTGGGTGAACACCTTCTCACCGGCGCGGCGGTCGAAACGCTCCGTCAGGAAATGGCTGACACCTTCCACCTCGATCAGGCGGGAGGGCATCATCGTGATTCCGGCCCGGGTGGCCAGGTCGTACCAGGTCTTCTCAATCTCAGAGAGGCAGAACTCTGGGGTATTGAACTTGAGGATGTAATACTTCCTGTCACCTCTTGCCGAGGTCTGGCCGGAAAAGATGTTCCCACTTTCGTCCATCGCGATGATAGCCTTCTTGAAGCGTCCTCCGGCTGATGTGCCGACGGCCATCAGGGCCTTCTGGGTTAATGTCTCTTCCGGGGAAATGATGGCGTGCTCGCGGTCCTGCTCAATCTTCTTCGCCAAATCGTATAGTCTCGGGATCATCAGCTTTTCGTTCGGGCTGAATGTATCTTCGCTACATGGGACGAATTCGAGCGCACCCATGGCGCGGCTTCCAACGAAGGAGAGTTTCGCAAGCGGAGTCTTGTCTTTCTCGTGATAGTGATGCTCCACAAACCACTGGTCAAAGAGGGTATTGCCCCAATCATCAGGAAGTGAATCCGCGATGAATGGGGGTAGTTTCTGATATTTCGCAGAGTCTGTGTTGCCATAGATGGCGAAACGGGCTCCGGGGCTCTTCGATGAGGCGGTCAGCGGCGCAATGTCGAGTCCCGATGATAGATATCCTGGCGAAAAGAAAAAAAAGGAATTCCCCTTCGCCTCGTTCCAGCAAAGCTGCCCGATCTCCTGGCCCCAGAGCATGACGCTCAACCTGCCGCTGTCTATATTCCTAGCCATTGTTCTTCCTCCTTACTCTTTGTTGCTGATGTTCCGGTGCCGTCAGATATGGATTCGCAGGCTGCTCCGGAATCAGGTCGTTGAATCTATCCAGTAGGCCGACCGGCCGGAGCAGGGCCATCATGTTGGTGATATTCATATTCGTAATCGTGCCTGTCTCGAACTTGTGGATGGTGGAGACGGATACTCCAGCAGCCTTGGCCAGATCCCCCTGGGAAAGGTTCATCATCAACCTGTAATCCTTGAACCTCAGCCCAAGCATTTGCAGAATCTGGGTGTTCGAATACTTCTTCAAGTCCATAAAGCATCAGTTTTGTTGATGCAAATGTAATTAATTATAGTTAAAATTCAAATATTACAGTTAAACTTTATCATATTATAGTTTATTGACGACCCCTCGGGAAAAATGCTGTCATGCCTGGATGTCAAGGAAGACCTTTGGGAAGAAGCAAACCTCAACCTTGAAAAAACAGTGGGTCCTGCCGCTCCCGTATGGCGTGTAATATTGTGTAATCATTTTCTTTGATTCTCATGGGAAATCATCTACTTTTGCTCCGTCCGGACTACAGAACAGATTGTTGAACGATTAAAACTGCAAAGAAAATGAAGAAACTGATTCTAATGTTATTGATGGCCGCTTGCTGCCTTATGACGGCCAATGCCCAAAAGACTGTGGTGTCGCAGACAGATCCGAAGGTCTTCGACACCGTAGAACAGATGCCGGAGTATCCTGGTGGCATGCAGGCGATGATAGAGTTCCTGCAAGCCAACATGAAGTATCCCGAAGATGCCGCAAAGCAGAAAGTGGAGGGGCGTGTTATGGTTCAATTCGTTGTGGAAACAGATGGCAGTGTAACGGATGTGCACGTAGCCAAGCAGGTGTTCCCTTCGCTCGATGCCGAAGCAATCAGGGTGGTGCAGGCCATGCCCAAATGGACTCCGGGCAAGGATAAAGGCAGGGTGGTCAGAGTGAAATACAATCTTCCCATTGTATTTCGGATGTGATGAAAACCCTCTCGCTGGCATTATTCGCACTAGTCATTGTGGGCTGTTCACATGAGCAGTCCCACAATGAACTGTTGAGCAGGTCGGCGCAGATTGTTTTCACCCAGCCCGACTCGGTCGTCAGGATGCTGTCTCCCTATTATAACGACTCGGCTATGACCGCTGCCGACCGGGCACTATATGGTCTTCTCTACACTGAAGCCCTGCATCTCAGCGGGCTCAATGTTGCGTCAGACTCGCTGATACGTGTCAGTATAGGCTTCTATGAGCGTCATGTGGACGATGAGCACCTATCCAGGGCCTTGCTCCACTATGGCATCATCCTGTACCGGCAGCAGCAGGTACACGAGGCGGTACTGTCGATGAAACGGGCAGAACTGCTATCCTCCGACCTGGACCTGCCGGCCTTCAAATGGTACCTGTACTGCGTGCTTGGCGACGTGAACGACAATGTGGGCAACCACGCTTTGACACTTAGCTATTACAAGCAGGCATTGAGGGCTGCAAGGCAATGCGACAACAGACAATGGACCGTTCAGACACTGAATAATATAGCCATGACCTTCGACATGTTGGGCCAGAAAGACAGCCTGAGGTATTATACCGAAATGGCTCAGCCCTGCTACGAAGACACACATGGAGAAGTGCGAGCCACCTATCTGGTCAATCGTGCCAGCTATATGTTGAGCATAGGGCAGTGCCAGGAGGCGAAACGCTGCCTGATAGAATCCAGGCTCATCTCTCCGACCGACAGAGGGGAAAAACTGCTCGCCGACATCTATTTGGCAGAGGGGGATACGGCAGCAGCTATCCAGCAGTGGTATAGACTGTCAGGCTCCCTGTCTCCCGTTGTTGCCATCCAGTCCTATCGGCAGTTGATTACCTATATGAATCGTCAGGGAGACCTGCGGGGAGTGGCAGAATTCAGTCAACGCCTGAATGAGGTTTATCATCACCTCTATGAACATAGCGATGCCGCCGCTGTCATCGACCTGCAGGCGCAGTTCGACAAGCAGATTAAAGAGCGGCGGCAGTTTCGCTCCGTCATCCTCCTCCTTGCCGCCATCATTCTCGTGATTGTGTTCTCTGCCATCATCATCTGGTATAACCGGCGTCGTATCGACCTGCTCAATGCCCGTTTTGCTGAAAGTCAAAAGCAATATTATCTGACGCGAACGGAACTTACCCTGATGAGGCGAATGAAGGAGCGTGAACAGCGGGAGAACTTCCGCCAGTTAAAGGATGTTGTGTCTCGCCTGCATTCTGCTGCAAGCATAGGTAAACCTGCACCGGATGATAACATGAATGCTTTGGCCCAACTCTCTTACGCCATGCATCCGAAATTACGGGAACTGCTGTCTCCACTCGGTTCAAAGGAGCAACAGGTGTGCTTGCTGACCGTCCATAATTTCCTCCCCTCTGAGATTGCCAATCTGATCGTTGCGACTCCCCAGGCCATCACCAACACCCGCGTGCGCCTGCTCAGGAAACTATTCGGGAAGACTGGTGGGGCGAAGGATTTCGATACGGCCATCAAAGAGTACATTAAGACACCGATTCCTTGAAAACATAGTCCGCCACCCAAATCTTGATTGGGCGGTGGTGGAAAGTATCTGCGAAATTGGTATGTATTCAGCGAATATTAGTAATAATTTTTTGTACAATCAGTCTACCTTTGCACTATGAATATAACCGTTATTATAGCTCTTACGGCCACGTTGCTGCTTGGCTGCAATCAGAAAAAGAATATGAGCACACTGAATCTGACTGATGAATGGGATAAGACATTCCCGAAATCCGAGCTGGTGAACCACAAAAAGGGAAACTTCTTCAAAAACAACCTGAAATAATCTGCCCCGCCCCAACATTATGATAAAAAAAGTATTCTATTTATTGATGTCATGCCTTATGATGAGTTGCGCAGACAAGCCCATTACCATGAACCTGTACTATACAGGGGAAAACGGCAATGCAAGGAAGTTCGTTGAAGAAATGGAATCCAGCGGTACGGCCGACGCAATCAGGGCAGAGGAGGGTAATCTGAGATATGATTACTTCTTTTCGAAGGATGACCCTGAAACCGTGCTGCTTATTGACAGCTGGGCGGGCCAGAAAGCCCTGGATGCCCACCATGCCACTCCTATGATGAAAACCAGTATCAGGGTGCCGATCGGCCCATCAGAGTGCTTCGCTTAACTATTTCCAAATGATAAGAGATAGTCTGAGGAACTACATTTATAATGAAGTCATTCCTGGGTATGCGGCCTTCGATAAGGCGCACCGGGAAGACCACGCTTTGACGGTCATTGAGCGTGCCCTGTCGATGGGCAAGCAGTATGATATCAATGAAGAGATGCTCCTGACGGCAGCGGCGTGTCACGACCTGGGTCTTGCGGTGGACCGGAAAACGCACCATTTGGAAAGCGGACGGATTATCCGCGAAGACAAGCGGCTCTCCGAATGGTTCTCACCTGAGCAGATAGAAACAATCGCCCAGGCTGCGGAAGACCACCGGGCATCGGCAAAAACGCCTCCAAGGAGCATCTATGGCCGTCTTGTTGCCGAGGCAGACCGGCTGATTGTTCCTGAAACCATCATTCGCCGGACCGTCCTCTTCGGCCTTTCCAACTACCCTGAATTGGACAAGGAAGGCCACTGGAACCGCACGCTGGAGCATCTCCATGAGAAGTATGCCGAAGGCGGCTATCTTCACCTTCTGATTCCTGGTTCGCCCAATGAGGCCCCCCTGCAGCAGCTGCGGGAGATGATAAAAGACGAACCGCGGCTCAGAGGCTTCTTTGAATCCGTTTACGCAGAAGAATCATAAGCGTTGACCACCCGGCCCTCCGGACGAAAGGTATTCTTTCAGCGCTTCCACGTAGTCCTTGAAGGCTTCCTGGCCGGCAGGAGTCATCCTGCAGGTGGTGCGGGGCATCTTGCCCTTGAAGCCTTTCTCCACCGTGATATAGCCGGCGGCGGTGAGTTTGTCTATCTGCACGCTGAGGTTCCCGGAGGTGGCTCCTGTCTGCTTTTTGAGATAGGTAAAGTCGGCTTCATCCACTCCGGCCAGGATGCTCATCACCGCCAGCCGGAGTTCGGAATGAAGGAGCGGATCTAACTTTGGAAACATAGGCTACTTGTACTGCTGTTTTACAATAAGCCCCGTGGCTGAGAGGACGATCCCTGCAAATGTGAAGATGAACATCTGCTCAGCGCCCGCTTGCGTAATGTAAAAAATGGCCAGGCCTCCGATGCCTGTAATCCACCCTGCAATCTTTATCGTCCAGTTCTTTAGGACAACGCCGCTGATGGTCTCGGCGATTCCGAAGAGAAGGACAATCTGCGCTGTCAGAGTGGCCCCAAGGACAATTGCGGTAAGCGAACTGTCACCGAGCAGGCTGTAAAGTATTGTGAACAGGGCAACAGAGCAGGCAAACAACCCGAATGATCCCCAGATGCCGCCGTTGATGCGGCTGATGTAGTTCTCTGCGCGGGCTGGCTTTTCTTTGCTTTTTATCAGCCGCGCAAGAGGATAGCCTATTGCGGGT
>CACWOZ010000028.1 GCA_902762655.1 uncultured Bacteroidia bacterium | reverse complement strand
GTCTGCGTGAGTTCCAGCAGGCGGTCGGCCAGAGTGGATTTACCGTGGTCGATATGCGCGATGATGCAGAAATTGCGAATCTTGTCCATTGTCATAACTTACAAAGATAGCAAATTCTCACGAATATGCTGCGGCTCCCGGGCTACCGACTTCGCCCGCCGGCTTTCAAGCCGCCTGTCAAATGTTCAAACACAAATCGGCCTTCCAGCGCTGTTTTTGTAAAAAAGTCGCCCGAAATGGACGACTTTTTTACACTTTTGGCCTTCTGTGGCCGATTTCTGTTTGTATTTTTTCGAAGACCCGCCAAAACACAGCCGCTCCCACACTGCAAGCCGGATCAGAAGTTCAGAGCCAGGCCGACACCGTTGCGGGTAGGGCCGAAGTCAAAGGTGGCGGCATAGGGGCGCGGACCGTAGCGGAGGGCATAGTCGTCCAGCATCCAGTCCAGTTCGTTGCGGCCTTTCTTCCACATGTGGATACCGCCCCAGAGGCTGGCGACAAGGGCAACGGCCCCGGTAGAACACATCACCAAGGCAGCGTCATCATCATAATTGATATTGCTGATGCCGATAGCCGTCCACAAACCGCTCAGCGCCGTTCCGGTAAGGGTAGTGAACATCCCCCAGCCATAATTCGCCTTCGCCCTGCGATAGCGGCTGCCGTAGATGGAATATCCCACCACGTCGTCGAACGGCCTCCATATATACATATTGCGGTCGATGGTGACATTGTGGTTCTCCTTGTCGATATTGATTTCGGAACGGCTGTGCGTGTCCGGCCATCCCCAATCGTTGTTTTGTGCGCACAGGCCTGCCGACACCGTCAGCGCAGCCAGAAAAATAATCAATCTTCTCATAGTCTCGATGTTTTTATCTATAGATGCAAAATGCCTGCCGATGTAACCCCAGATTCTACCAAAACGAAACTACAGCGGCAAAAAAGGACAGTCTCGGAGCCTGACGGAATCAGTTCCCCCGCTTGGCGTTATAGCCCATTGAGGCCAGCAGGGCCACGATTTTATCGCGGAGATCTCCCTGGATGGTGATCTCTCCGTCCTTGGCCGTGCCGCCCACTCCGCACTTGGTCTTCAGGGTCTTGGCCAGCGCGGCCAAATCTTCGGACCTTCCCACAAAGCCCTTCACAAGAGTGACCTGCTTGCCGGCACGCTGACGGCGGTCGATGGCAACTATGAGATGCTGTTTGCCGGCAGGGAGCGTTTCAGCCTCCACCTCCTCTGCCATCTGATATTGATAATCCGGATTGGTGGAATATACCACCCCCAGACGCTGCTTCCAGTCGTTGTCGTTCTTCATGTTGCAAATATAATCAAAACAGGCAAATAGATGATGGGAGCAAAGGAAAAAGGCTTTTTGGACGGGACGACGAAAATGATTATTTTTGTAACGATGATCGATTTCGGAACATTGCATATGCCGACTACCGAACCTGCCGCGCTGACAGCGGCGGAGTGGACGGACTGGCCCGCGCACAGCTGGATGCTGGTGGCGTGCGCATTCATCATCCTTATCATTCTCCCCGAAATCGGCAAACTCCTCCCGGCCCTGACCGGATGCCTAACACGAAGCAGGGGAAACCTCGAAGTCGAGCACAGCATCAGCACCGCCCGGTCCCGCAACCACATCGCACGCATGCTGGGACTAATCTTCCTGGTTATTGCGGACCGCTATTGCATCTACGATCCATCCTTCATCGCCCCTTGGAATGAGGTCTGGCTGCGCCTTGGCGAACTCATGGCAGTGGCGGTGGCCTATCTCATCCTCCGACATACCCTGCATGCAGTGCTTCTCCGCATCGGGCACCGGCGCCTGCATCCGGAGACTATGACCGCTGTACGCCGGGGCTTCTACAACTATTTCATCTGTTTTGTATTGCTCGCTCTCGTGAGTATCTGTATACTCTGCATCTTTAATGCCGAAGATGTTGTCTGCAGAAATGTTATCTGGGCCGAACTTGCTCTGTTATGGCTCGTTGCACTGATCCGGGAAGGTCAGATTTTGCAATCAAATTTTTCCGTTTTGACAACTATTTTGTATCTTTGCGGGCTCGAAATCATCCCGACCGGAGCATTGGTTGCTTCAGGCTTGATGCTTTGAGCCTAAATTGAGAGATATGAAAATATTGATATCACAGCAGACACCTGCGAAGATGACTGCATATGAACCCCTCCAGAGCAACTTCGGAGCAGAGATCGAGTTCAGGCCTTTCTTCCTGATCGAGCCCCTTACTTCCAGGGAGTTCCGCGAGCAAAAGATCAATCTTCCCGACTATACCGCAATCGTTTTCTCTTCCAGAGCGGCAATAGATGCATATTTCAAACTTGCGGAGGAACTCCGTTTCAAGGTCCCCGAGACCATGAAGTATTTCTGTACTACCGAGCTTGTGGCCAATTACCTGCAGAAACACATAGTCTACCGCAAGCGTAAGATTTTCTTCGGGAACGGAACTCCCGACTCCGTGGTGACACTGATCGGCCCCAAGCACAAGGGAGAGAAGTTCCTCGTCACCAAATCCGCCGGTGCCAGCGCAGAGGCCATCACATCCCTCTTTGGGAAGGCGGGGCTGGACTTTGTCGAGGCCGAACTCGTGAAAAGCGTCACCCAGGACCTGCACGATCTGGACATAACATCCTACGATATCGTGGCTTTCTACAATCCCGCGGACGTAAAGAGCCTGTTCGAGAATTTCCCTGATTTCAAGCAGGGGGACATCAAGTTCATGGGTTACGGCAAGAGTATCGCGAAAGCGATGGAGGAAGCCGGTCTGAGAATAGATATAAAAGGTCCTACCCCGGAGGCTCCTTCGGCGGCCAAGGCTATCGAACTGTATCTCCATAATAATAAATAGATGATTATGACTTCGGTGGGCAACACTCTTGGAAAGAATGAGAGGCTGTCCGGCAAGAAGTCAGTTGCGACCCTTCTAGCCGGAGGCAGATGGGGTTCGCTGGGGCATTTCCGGTACTGCTGGATGGTCCGGACGGCAGCCGCCCTGCTGGAAGCGCACTGCCCTTCTTCGCAGAAAAATGCTCATCAGGGCAGTGCGCTTCCGGCGGTGGGCAACGCAGCGACTTGGCTGCCGGGACGGATTCTGGTGTCGGTGCCGAAGCGTTATTTCAAGAGGGCGGTGAAGCGCAATCTGCTGAAACGCCGCATCCGCGAAGCCTACCGCGTGCAAAAACTCCCCGGGGTGGACATTATGTTCCAGTATAATAGCGTGGAGCTGGCGGATTTCGCTGCTGTCCAGGCAGACATCACCGCCATCCTTTCCCGCATACAGGCAGCCCTGTCCTCCCTTACCCCCGCTGGCGCGAAAACGCCCGGAATGTTGCCGGAAGGCCCCTGCCCTTCTTCGCAGAAAAATACTCACAGCATACCACAAGGCTCGATCATGCCGGAAGGTCCCTGCCCTTCTTCGCAGAAAAATGCTCATCAGGGCATGGGCCTTCCGGCTGTGGGCGCAGGCGCGGCATGTCAGCGGAAGCCGGCACAGAATACAACTACAGAAAATGATGCAGAGCGATGAAACTGCTGAAGAAGATACTGAGCGCGCCGTTCATCCTGCTGATAAAATTCTACCAGCTGTGCATATCACCGCTGAAGCCCCCTACCTGCCGCTTTACGCCGACCTGCTCCCAGTATGCCCTCGAGGCGTTCCGCAAATATGGTCCGCTGAAGGGATTCTGGCTTTCGCTGAAACGCATCCTTCGCTGCCATCCCTGGGGCGGCTCCGGTTACGACCCGGTTCCGTAGCCCAGCTTCGGTTTCATTGGACCCCTGGCCGGTCCGATTCTGCCACTTCAAAAAAAATGAAAACACAAACCGCCATCCAATGCGGTTTTTTGTAAAAAAGTTGTCAAAAACACACGACTTTTTTACACTTTTGGCCTTCTGTGGCCGATTTCTGTTTGCATTTTTCCGGGAACCACACCGGGACCTCTCACCGGGTGCCTTACCGGGGCCTCACACCGCGACCTCTCACCGTGAGCCCCGTTTGGGACTGTCGCCCGGTGCCGGTATGCCATATTCAGCAGAATTTTCTATCTTTGTAGGTTATGACAGAAAAGAAATTCAATCTGTGGAACAGGATTGCCGCGGCGGCAGCGTTCGTGGTATCCGCGTTCACATATCTATCCACCATAGAACCCACCGCATCTTTCTGGGACTGCGGCGAGTTCATTGCATCTTCCTATAAACTCGAAGTGGGGCATCCTCCGGGAAACCCTACCTTCCAGCTTATAGCCCGTATCTTCACCCTCTTCGGCGACAATATGCACGCCGCAGTGCTGGTGAATGCGATGAGCGCACTCTGCTCGGCTCTCACCATCCTATTCCTCTACCTCACCATCGTCTGGTTCGCCAAACGGATGGTGACCCGCAGCCCGATGCTCTCCGCGGCCGGAAATAGCGAGGCTAACGGACGGTCATTGCCCGCAGGGAAAGCAATAGCCGTAATAGCCTCCGGCCTCGTCGGATCCCTCGCCTACTGCTTCTCGGACACTTTCTGGTTCTCCGCAGTCGAGGGTGAAGTCTACGCTATGAGTTCGCTGGTGACCGCCATCGTCTTCTGGGTGATGACCAAATGGTACGACAAGGCGGATGAGCCGCACGCCGCACGCTGGATAGTGCTCATCGCCTTCCTGATGGGCCTCAGCATAGGAATACATCTGCTCAATCTACTGGCCATACCCGCCCTGGTGTTCATGTTCTACTACCGCAGGCGCGAAGACGGTCCCTTAAGTTTCAAGGAACTCTGCAAGATCTTCCTCGTAGGCGTAGTCATCCTCGCGGTAATCCTCTTCGGCATCATCCCCTGGCTGCCCAAACTCGCCGCCTACGCCGACCTGTTCTTCGTGAACGTCCTGGGCCTCCCCTACAACAGTGGCGCGGCCTTCTTCATCGTGGCAGTGCTGGCGCTATGCTTCTGGGGCGTATTCCGCACCATCGGCAGCGAAAAGATTTTCTGGAACACCGCCCTCCTCTGCCTCACCACCATCATAATAGGATTCTCCATCTTCAGCATAGACATCATCCGCTCCAGCGCCAAGACCCCCACCAACGAGTATCAGCCGGACAACGCATTCACCCTGGTCCGCTACCTCTCGCGAGAACAGTACGGCAGCACCCCGCTCATCTACGGGCAGTATTATGACGCGCCCTTCGAGGTGGCGGAAACCAAGTACTGGGCACCGCTGGACGGCAAGTACAAGAAGGTGGAAGGCCCCGGAGAGGCGAAATACGATCCCGCCGGAAAGATGCTCTTCCCCCGTATGTGGAGCAATATCGACAGCAACACCAAGGACTTCTACAAGGCATACACAGGCGGCAAGGGCACACGCGTGAAGGGGGCACAGAACCCCAAGCCTTCCATGGGCGCCAACCTTGCATATTTCTTCGACTTCCAGTTGGGATGGATGTACTGGCGTTACTTCATGTGGAATTTCGTGGGCAGGCAGAATGACGTGCACAGCCCCTCGCCGGGCAATATCTTCCACGGCAACTGGGAGAGCGGCGTGAAGTTCATCGACGACTGGCGTCTTGGCGACCAGAGCAATGCCCCCGCCGTGCTCGCGGAGAACAAGGGTAAGAACCACTATTACTTCCTTCCCTTCCTCCTTGGCCTCGTCGGCCTCTTCTTCCAGTTCGGGCGCGACAAGCGCGGATGCTGGCTGAACTTCCTGATGTTCTTCATGACCGGCATCGCGGTGGTCATCTACCTCAACATGCCTCCGTTCCAGGTCCGCGAGCGAGACTACGCATTCGCGGGATCCTTCTACTTCTTTACGGTGTGGATAGGGCTCGGTGTGCTCGGACTCTATGATCTGCTGGAAGATGCCTTCAAGGGCAAGTACAGCACCGTCCTCGCGTCCTGCCTGGCCGTCCTGGGCCTCTGCGTGCCGGCCCTGATGGCCGCCGAGAACTGGGATGACCACGACCGCAGCAACCGCCGCACCGCCCCTGAACTCGGGGCGAACTACCTCAAATCCGTAGGTCCGCAGGGCGTACTCATCACCCACGGCGACAACGACACCTTCCCCCTCTGGTACTCCCAGGAAGTGGAGAATGTCCGCACGGACGTGCGCATCGCCAACACCTCGCTGCTCGGCACAGACTGGCACATAGACCAGATGAAATGGGCCTGCAACGAGAGCAAGCCGCTCGCGCTCAGCGTAGGACAGGCGCAGTACCTCTACGGCACCAACGAATACATCCCCATCTACGACCAGCGCGGCAAGGTGATGAGCATAGCGGATGTCATGAAACTCTTCCGTCATCCCCAGGTGAAGGTGCAGATGAGTTCCGGGCGCAAATACGACTACATCGCCTCCCGCAAAATCTCCGTGCCGGTGAATAAGGCCAACGCCCTCGCGAGCGGAATCGTCTCCGAGGCGATGGCGGACAGGATGCTGGACACCCTTATCCTGGAGATCCCGGCAAGCAAGGAATTCCTTACCAAACCGGAACTCTTCGTCCTTGACTTCCTCTCCAACTATCAGTGGGACAGGCCGTTGAACATGCTCAGTTATGGCGGCGACCTGAACATCGGCATCAAGGACTACCTCCTGTGCGACGGTTTTTCGGCCAAACTCGTTCCTTATAAGAACCGGCCTTCCACGAGCAACTTTGGAATCGTGGATCCGGACGAACTGTATCATTATATGACGCAGGTCTATTCCTTCGATGCCCTCAAGGCTCCGGGCTGGTTTGTGGACTACCAGAATTGCTACACCTTCCTCGCTGTGATGGGCATACGCAACCTGCACGTCAACTGCGCCACCGCCTTCCTTGCGAACGGGCAGAAGGAGCGTGCGCTGGAGATGCTCGACCAGAGCGAAGAGGCGATGGTAAACTTCCCCATCTGCTCCATCCCGCTGGGATTCAGCGGCAATGACTATATGGTGGTGAAGACGGTGGAATTGTACTACAAGCTGGGGCAGCCCGAGAAGGGACGTGAGCTTGCTGTGAGATATGCCGACGAGGTACTCTCTTCGGCCGCCTTCTATCTGGAGTTCTATGCCTTCGCGCAGGACGAGTTCGAACTTTGCGGCAACTACATCTACTTCCTCGCCGACGTGCTTAAAGCGGCCGGCGACAAAGAACTCAGTTCCACGGTCGAATCCCGTTTCTCCGATATGGTCGGATCTGCAACGGCAAATTGATGATGCCTGTTATGCACCCTCGCTCTGCTACCCCCACACTTGGAGCCCGATCAAAAAGCTTCTGTGAAAGTGTATGTATGGCACTGGGGGTAATCCTTATTCTGGCTGGATGCACGGCCGGACGGAAACCGGTAGTAGGCATTTCGTCGAGTTGGGATGACGCCCGCGTAGTGTCGCTGAACGACACCTATGTGGCCGCAGTCCGCGCTGCAGGGGGCGTGCCTGTAGTGCTCCCGCCAGTTCGCAGCGCGTCCGAAGCCGCTGAGGTCCTGTCGCTCGTGGATGCCGTCATTTTCAGCGGTGGAGAGGATGTGGATCCGTCCCGTTACGGAGAGTATGTGCTGAATTCGACGGTGGAAGTGAATGCTCCCAGGGATACCAGCGATTTCCTGCTGGCATCGGAAGCATTGCAGCGGGGGATGCCGGTGCTTGGCATCTGCCGCGGATCCCAGCTGTTGAATGTGCTTTTGGGAGGTTCACTCTATCAGGATCTGCCAGGTCAGATCGGCGCTTTGCCCGGGGACGGCGGCCGTGTTCTTGACAGCGGCGGCAGTGCCGCTCACGGTAGTTTTTTGAACGGGCTCGAGCGTGGCGGTAGCGAAGTGAACGGCACTGCCGCCGCTGTCCGACAAGGCCATTCCGCCATCCACCATCGCCAAAGCGAAGCCGGATCCGTCGGCACCCACTGGATCTACATTGACCAGGATTCGCGCCTGCACCAACTTCTGGGATGCGATTCAGTAATGGTCAACTCCTTCCACCACCAGGCCGTCAAAGAACCCGGCACCGGCGTACACGTGGTCGCCACCGCCCCTGACGGTGTAGTCGAAGCCTGGGAGTGGAACGCTCCGCATCGCGATGGCATCCTCTGCGTCCAGTTCCACCCCGAGATATTCGTCAAAGCCGGCGACACCACCTTCCTCCCCCTCTTCCAGGACCTGATTGACCGCGCCCGATAGCCCCCCGGCAAGGCTCGACAGCCCCCTGACAAGGCGCCACAGCCCCCTCTTCTGCGCAATTCCCCCACCTGTGCCGTTTCCGACCGGCACGAGCCCGGCAACTATGCCGATCCCTTACTGCACTAAACGTTTTAAAACGTTTAAACACAAATCGGCCTTCCAGCGCTGTTTTTGTAAAAAAGTTGCCCGAAATGGACAACTTTTTTACACTTTTGGCCCTCAGTGGCCGATTTCTGTTTGCTTTTTTTCAGGGGACGTTACGCCAGCAGCGTGCGAAGCATTTCCGGATTCAACTCAAGCACACGCGCCAGTTGGTTTACCCCGGTTCCACGCGATGTTTTCAGTTTCTGCGCAAGCGATATCCGGCTCACCACGTCCATATTTGCGACATTCCTTCCGGTCATCCGTTTTGCCATAGCATCTGCCACCCCGGCCAGTTCCATATCCGACAATGCCTGGAAATTCACCTTCGAGCATTGCTTGTTCAGTTCCAGAATGCGGTCTTTCTTCATATACATAAAGGCGATATATGCCTTGATGCTCACAAAAATCGATTCCACCTCCTTATAGTCGACATAGTGTTTCGGGAGGATTATACCGTCACTGTCCACAGTCCATCCGCCCGGCAGATCGTAGTTGATCCCCAGAACCGACGTCCTCATTCTGACGGACATCTGATCCAGGCGTTTGCCATCTGCTGCTTCCGGTGCAAAATACAAAGCCGCCGAACTCCATCTGTAGAATCTGGGATCCAATCTGAATCCTGCCTCTATCGAATTCCGCACATCGTACGTGATTATACTCATCAAAGCTTCCTTGTCTTCAATCAGATCTGCCGAAATGGCAATATCCCGGAAATCGTATGCCTGTTCCCTGTTCCTGTTGATTCTGTGCAGAATCATTTTCATCAGCTTGTTTCCGAAGGCGAGGCACTCTTCCTCCGTGCCATACAGCACAAGGTGAAAATGCGAATTCATAAAGATGAAGACGAGGATACGGCAATTGAAAATAGTGCTGCAGTACGCCAGGATATTCATCGCCACGATGAACTCCCTTTCAGCAGTCAGCAGTTTCGGAGTATCCTCCCCAAAAGAATATACGTGATAATAACCCTTTTCCATAATCGGCGAAGATGCAGGCCGGCAGCGGATAATCCAAGTTTTTGTGGCAAACAATCTGCGGCAAGCCGTTTTTCTTTTGACGATTGTGTGTTTTAACAAAGCCATAAGAAAAATCTTATGCTTTGCCTAAACTTAAATATTATATGTTTTAGTATCTTTGCAGGACTATGGTAGAGTTCCCCTCAAAGGATTGGAAAGATTACGAGCTGCTCGATAGCGGCTGCGGCGAGAAGCTGGAACGTTTCGGCCAGATAATAACGGTGCGTCCCGAGCCCAAGGCGTTGTGGGACAGAAGTATAACAGAGGCCGAATGGCGCCGCCTCGCGCATTTTTCCTTCAAACTGGCCAGCGCCCAGAACGGCGGCCGCGATGCCGGAAAGGGTGCGAAGAGTGCCGGTTCCGGCGCAATCGAGGACCGCGGCACCTGGGAGCGCCACAAGAAGGCGGACGAGCAGTGGTATATCCGTTATGGCGCAGATGCCGCGAGCGCTGGGTCTGCCGGTCCTCAGTTCCGCCTGCGCCTGGGACTCACCGCCTTCAAGCACGTGGGCATCTTCCCCGAGCAGGCCCCGAACTGGGAGTTCATCTACAGCCAGGTACAGCGTGTGGCCGAGGCTAAACGGAAGCTGATGCGCCCGGACGGAGATGCAGGAGGGGCTGCGACAGACACGCGCCCCAAGGTCCTGAACCTCTTTGCCTACACCGGAGGCGCCTCCCTCGCGGCCAAGGCGGCCGGGGCGGATGTCACCCATCTCGACAGCATCAAGCAGGTAGTCACCTGGGCGCGCAGCAATATGGAAGCCAGCGGTTTGAACGGCATACGCTGGATAGTGGAGGATGCTATGAAATTCGTGCAGCGAGAAGAGCGCCGCGGCAACCTCTACGACGGCATCATCCTGGATCCCCCCGCCTACGGGCACGGACCCAACGGAGAGAAATGGAAACTGGATGACAGCCTCTTCGGCCTGCTGCGTAGCGTCTCGCATATCCTGAAGCCGCAGAACTCCTTCATGGTGCTCAACCTCTACTCCAACGGCTACTCCGCCGCACTGGGAGAAACCCTGGTCCGCCAGGCCTTCGGGCGCGACTTCGGCCTCTCAGGCCAGCGGGAGATTATCGAACGGGCAATGCAGGGACCGGGGACTCCCTGCGAGACACGGCCCAGCCCTTTGCCCGTCGCGGAGGGCCAGATTGCCGGACAGGCGATGCAGGAAACGGGCGGCCTGACGTCCGGCGAACTGGCGCTGAACGACCGATTCGGCAAGGCCCTACCCCTCAGCATCTACGTCCGGCTCAGTTTGTGAAGAGACCTTGTACACCCTCTCGTTCCCCCCAGAAAAATGCAAACAGAAATCGGCCTCTGAGGGCCAAAAATGTAAAAAAGTTGCCCGAAATGGACAACTTTTTTACAAAAACTGCGCTGTATGGCCGATTTGTGTCAGAACTTTTTCGCCACTCCGGGCATTGAAGCCAGGCACTTGCGCTTCGACGGCCAAGCGCCAGCGCCACCACTTTTAGTCGCGAACCGCTGCGATGCCGGGGAGGTCTTTGCCTTCGATGGCCTCGAGCATTGCGCCGCCACCGGTGGAGACGTAACTAACCTTGTCGGCATAGCCCATCTTGGTAACGGCAGCCACGGAGTCGCCGCCACCCACGAGCGTGTAAGCGCCATTAGCGGTAGCCTCGGCGAGGTATTCGGCAATCTGAAGGGTTCCCTTTGCGAAGGTATCCATCTCAAAGACACCGACAGGGCCGTTCCAGAGAATGGTCTTGGAGTCGAGGATGATCTTCTTCCAGTTTTCGAGCGAAGCCTTGCCGGCATCCATGCCTTCCCATCCTTCGGGGATTGACATGGAAGGGACGGTCTTATGGTTGGCTTCGTTGCTGAAGCCGTCTGCTATTACGGTCTCGACAGAAACGGAGAGATTCACTCCGAGCTCCTTGGCACGGGCGATGATGTCGAGAGCCTGAGGGATGAGGTCGTCTTCATGCAGGGAGTTGCCGATAGTTCCGCCCATGGCCTTGATGAAGGTGTAACCCATTCCGCCACCGATGATCAGGTTGTCTACCTTGGGAAGAAGGTTCTCAAGAACTGCGAGTTTGGAAGAAACCTTGGATCCGCCGATGAT
>CACWOZ010000027.1 GCA_902762655.1 uncultured Bacteroidia bacterium | reverse complement strand
GGACTGATAAAGCTTTAAGTACTTCAGACAATGAAACTTCTCGCCATCATCCTCTGTTTCGGCATTATCGCCGGACGGAATGCCACGACCGACGGTTATGTATATCTCGGGCATAACGAAGACCAGTCCGGCGAACAGATGCTCAACATCTATAATGTGCCGGCAAACGACAGCCGCTGCGCTTACCTCTGGTTCGAATTTCCGGGCCAGAAGGCGGGCGACAGCTTCGTCAACCAGTACGGGGTGGCAATCAGCTCCGACCAGTGCCTTTCGCGCGAAGACAGCGCGGAGGGTGCGCTGGTATACGAGATCCGCACGACCGCAATCCAGAAGGCCCGCAGCGCGCGTGAGGCAGTGCACATAATCGGCAGTCTGGTAGAGACTTATGGCTACGGAGATTCCGGGTGGTCGTATTTGATAGCGGACCAGAAGGAAGGCTGGGTCTGCGCCGTGGTGAAGGGCAGGCACTGGGTTGCGCAGCGCGTGCCGGACAACCACATCGCCACCATCCCCAACTATTACACGATAGGGAGGATCAATCTGAAGGACACCCTCAACTTCCTTGGCAGCAAGGATATAAAGAAATACGCCCGGAAGCGCGGATGGTACAGGCCTCTCAGGGACGGAGCTTTCAACTTCCGCCTGGCATATGCGGACCCTTCAACCCTCCGGGACGTGCACAATCTCCGGCGGCACAGGATTGCGCAGGAACTCTTTTTCGGGAATGCCATCCTTGGCGACAAGACGGAATTCTCGCGCAGGCCCATCAGAAAATTCCATCGCAGGGACCTTTCCAGGTTGCTGACGACACCACCCATCAACAACAAACACACCGCCCTTACCACCATATTCACCTTCAATCCCAACTATCCGCCGGAGAGCGGATCGGTGATATGGGTAGGATTTCCCGGGCAGGATGCGGCCAGCCAGAGCCAGTGGACGCTATATACCAAAGCGCCCGAGTCCTGCCATCGCTACGCTACTGCCGATGAGGCGATCCAGAAGCATTTCAGTGACACAGGGAACTACCGAGAGCGCTGGCCTGAACATTTCTACTGGCACTACCTGGATCCGTCCATTAACAAGGACGTGGTCCCGCACGACTTTACGGTGTACACCCCGAAACAGCCCATGACAGACTCCGGGCGCAATCCTGAGGCGGTCGGGGATAGTTTCAACGACCATTTCCACGTGCTGGAAGATACTGCGCGCGGGCTTCTGCACGCTTTCTGGACCCAGGGTTCCTATGAGGCTGCAAACGATGAGCATGTGGTTTATTCACAGAGTGCCGACGGGGGCAGGACCTGGTCCGAGCCGGAAACCGTGCCCTTCCCAGTAAGATTCGAGGTGGATCCGGAAGACCTTGACGTACCGCCCGTGTGGTGCATGTGGCAGAGGCCCCTGCGCCTGGGTGAGGACGGGAAGTATCTGGCCGGATGCTCCCGCTACGACCGCAGCGGCATCAGCAGGGTGGAATTCTGGCAGTACGAGAACATTGATGAGGATCCCACCGTGAGCGATATCTGCATATCTTTCTTCAATACAGGGGCCGATGCCTTTGACGCCGCGGGAGTGGACAGCGATATTGAGTATCTCCCAAGGGATGGGAAGTCGATAGAGGAGGCCTGCATCGTTGGCCTGCCTGACGGCCGGCTCTTCGCGGTGATGCGCAGTTCTATCGGGCATCCGGTATGGTCTGTGAGCATCGATAGCGGAAGGACCTGGACAAAGCCTGAAATCCTCCTCATGCGCGACGGAGGGCCTGCCATACTTCATCCCCGCTCCCCTTGCCCTATCTACGATTACGCAGGACCCGAGGCCCGCAGCGGCAGATATTTCCTGATGGTACACGAAAGTTTTGATTTCTTCGGACTGACCTCGTATCAGAACCGCGGTCCTCTGCACAAACTCGACGGGCGATTCGTGGAGGGCGCGCACCAGCCTGTGTGGTTCGAGGAAGGTGGGGTCTTCTCGCCAAGGGATACAGGAAACTCCTTCTACACGAGCTATACTGCGCTTCGTGGAGAAGGAGTCCTATGGTTCGGAGACATGAAATACTACCTCTTCGGTAAGAGGATGAACTAATAGTACTCTATCTCGCGGCTCACGTTGCCGGTGAAGTGCTGGCCGTGCTGGAATGCCGGCTCGGTGATTTCTTCGCGTTGTATCCAGTTGCCGTGGCTGTCGTAGAAATACTTGCCGTAATAGTCGTTGTATACCTGGTCGGCCGAGAAATATGCTCGCTCGAAACGGATTTCGTCGCCGTTGCTGTTGTAGGTATAGTTTGCCCAGAAACAAGCCACCATACCCTGGGCCTCAGGCTCCTTCATGCTGGCAGCAAGGAGGACGCGGGGGTGCTTCAGGAAGGTCCAGGTCTTGGCTCCGCTCTCAGTACTGAGCGTTGCAGGCAGTCCCTTAGCGTCGTAAGTGACTGAAACTTCGCTCTCCACACATGAAACAGGAAGGCCGTTTTCGTAGGTAAAATGATATACGTCTACCTCGGGCTTGCTGCCGTCCCTCTCGCGGTTGTATGTTTCTGTCAGGACCATGTTACCGTCTGGCTGAAACTCGAAAACGAGGTCGTAGCGCTCGTAGTAGAAAGGAGAATCTTCGACATAGTGGATCGCGGAGAGATCCTTCCAGATAGACATGGGGAAATTCTTCCCACTAATCCAGCCATCTTCGTATTCAATCCAGTTGTATGCATCGGTGGCCACAAGTTTGCCGGGATTGTTGTATTCGTAGGTAAAGACCCTGCCGCCTTCGACTTCGGAACCGAAACTCTGCTCGGACTTGATTCGGCGGCCCTGAGCGTCGTAACTGTGCACCCAGTCGACTTCCATGGAATTGTCGGAGGTATCATAACTCTCTTCCTTAACCAGATGGCCTGCCTCGTCGTAATAGTACTTGTCATAAGTTGTGTATGTGCTGTTGTACCAGCTCTTTACCGGGCCGCGGAGACCTGCCTTTTCCCTGTCGGTGCGATCGTAGTAAGGCTTGCTGAACCAACTCTCGTCGGGCATAGCTCCTGCATATAGGCACTGGGACACTTTGACAATGTGGGTATTCTTGCCTGCAGATATCACGACATCCGCCTTTCGTTCGGAAGCCGTCGGATTGTCGGTGACAATGATATTCACTTCTCCCAAGCCTTTTCCGGATGCAGGCTCGGCCTTGCACCAGTCAGCAGATGAAGAGATGCTCCAATCCGCGTCGCTGTCTTCAAGCGTAACGGTGAAACGTATCAGAGCAGTGTCCTTGTCGGCTGCCAGTTCGTAGAGCGGCAGAACGTCGATCATGTGGATATCTGTCTTGTCTTTTCCGTTCGCTCCACCGTTTCCGCCATTATCGGGATCTTCAGGATCGGTTTCCCCGCAGGAAACGAAAAGCACGGCTGGAATTAGCGCCAGTAGGGCTTTCTGAATGGTCTTCATAATGATTATCAGTTTATTGTTTCGTCACAAATGTACTATGATATGAAACAATGCGTGTTTCATATCATATAAATGTACAAAATGAAAAAAGAGAAACTGAATATCAGTCGATTACAGGCGGAACAAACTCCCCGGAACGTGGAAGTCCGGTTCTGGTGTGCCGGGATTCACGGCGGAATACCAGGTGATTACTCCGGGCTCGACGGCATCGCCGCGGTAGAAGCCTATGAGCAGGCTGCCGTCTTTCCCAAGAAGCCCGAGGCGCTGCAGATATTCGAGACGGAACGAAGCTTCGACGTGATATCCTCCCTCGACGGGTCTTGCATCCACATTCTGCTCACCGCTCCATGGATAGTCGAACATGCGGTAGTAGGAACAGCCATAGTCCAAGGTCTTGCCTTGGGGATCTATCTCGAAACAGTAGTACTGCTTCATCTGCGGGTCGATGCTCATGAATATCTCGGCCCGGTCGCAGGGGCCAACGGACATCTCGTCGGGATTGTCGTCGAACACGGGAGTAGAGTCGCGGACATCGAAGATGAAATGGATCTGCGCAGAGTCCCGGAAAACGGAGATGGAGGTGGAGTCGACCAGGCCCTTCCACCATTCATGCAGGCCCTGCATGTGCCACTGGCCGTTCAGCAGGTGGCCATACTCTTCCACGGGGGCTGTGGACGGGAAGCGGTTGAAATACTCTGCATCCATGTAGACAGCGAAGGATGTGACATTGCGCAGGCCGTAGGATGCATATGTGGCGAGGTCCGAACGGCAGACATCCGGATGCCAGGGCAGTTCCACCGAAGGGCGTTTCCATCTGCTGAAAAGCGAGGCGTCCAGCCAGTATTCCAGCACTACCGCATCTTTGGCGGAGAATACTTCCAGATTGGCCTCGAGTGCCCGCAGATTGTCACCGTTTCTGACCGGATATCCCCTCGGGCAGAGCGCATCCTCATGAAAAAGAGGCTCGTCCCAGGAGCGGTAGATGGGCGCGAATTCCAGGAAGATACCTTCGTCGGGCCGTACTTTGCGCGGGGGTGCGAGAAAAGAGGAGTAGGCCAGATGCGCCAGTTTCGCGGCCGGATCCGACTTGCGTATCTCGCGCAGCATGCGGTTTTCTACGATGAGGGCCTGTTCGCTGGGGAGATAGTCCTTGCACAGGGGACAGGCACAGACGGGGGCGTTGTCATCCAGCCAGAAGTAGTAGCGATGATTGTCGGGTTTCAGCCTTTTGGCGAGCAGGGCGGCATTTTCTGCCACAGTCGCGAGGGCCTTTTCGGAATGGACGCAGAGATTGGCGTCCGGAGTGCGGCGGCCCAGTGAGTCCATGCGGAACATGGTGGGATCTTCTTCAAAGAGTTCTCGGGGGAGGAGTTCCGCCATCGCGTGCAGCTGATGTTCGACTATAATACCGTAGCGCCGGCAATCCTTCGTGAACTTGCGACCTTTTTCGCTGTCGAGGAATGTCAGCACCTCCGAAGGCGTGATGTGGGTGCCTATGGTGTTGATACCGTTCGCGGCCGCCAGGGCGGGCCAGTCCACTTCCGCCAGTTCCTTGGTAGAGAGCACCAAGCCACGCATCTGCCAGTAAGCGCTTTCCTGCGGAGTGGGGGTGCAGGAGGCGAGAAGGAGAATGGATAGGATGAGGGGAATGTGGCGTTTCATTTTCTGTAGGACCAGGAATACAGCCTGCGCAGATAGGAGGCCTGACGGCAGCGGAGAAGGTTCTACAACTGACTGTCTTTCAAGGAGAAGGTGTCGCCCTGGGAGATGTCACCGGTGTCCATTCCCTTCTTAAGCCAGCGCATGCGCTGGGCGGCGGTGCCGTGGGTGAATGATTCTTCGACGGCGTAACCCTGGGCTTTCTTCTGAAGGTAGTCGTCGCCGATGACGGAGGCACAGTTGATGGCCTCTTCAAGGTCTCCTCTTTCGATGGAGCCGAACATCTGCTTCTCATAGTGTGCCCATACGCCTGCATAAAAGTCGGCCTGGAGTTCAATGCGTACGCTCATGCGGTTGGCATCCGCCTTGTTCATACGGGCCATCTGCTGATGTGCCTGGCCGAGGGTGCCGAGGAGATTCTGGACGTGGTGGCCGACCTCATGCGCGATGACATAGGCATATGCGAAGTCGCCGTCTGCGCCTAATTTCTTCTTCATGGATGAGAAGAAACTTAGGTCTATGTACAGTTTCTGGTCGGAGGAGCAGTAGAAGGGGCCCATCGCAGCCTGGCCGGTGCCGCAGCCTGTGGCGGTGGCGTCGGTGTAGAGTACCAGGGTCGGATTGCGGTAAGCGCCGAGCTTTGCCGCTTTGAAATAGGCGCTCCACACGTCCTCGGTGCTGGCGAGTATCTGCCTGGAGAATTTGGCGAGGGCTTCTTCTTCGGGGGTGAATTCGCGGGTCTGGACCGTTTCCGTTGCGCCTATCCCGCCGGCGCCTGCGACATTCTGCATCACGTCGCCCAGATTGCCACCCATGAGTAGGGTGATGAGTCCGACGATAAGGACTCCGCCGAGTCCGAGTCCGGTTGCCGCTCCGCCGCTGAGGCGTCTGCGGTCTTCTACGTTACTGCTTTCGCGTCTTCCGTCTAGTTTCATATTACAGCATTAAATACATTATCTATATCCAGATAGATATGGTAGAAGGCTTCGTCGCCGAGTTTGGAGTAGCGGCCGACAAGAGCACGTACCGATGTCATCATATAGTTCTTCTCCTGGGCCCATTCTGCCGGAGAGGAAGGCTTCAGTCCATCCCTGGAGGCGGCAAAGGAAAGGAATTTCTGCTCGAGGCCGGCGGCATCCAGATAACGGCCGAGTCTGGCGTAATCATCTATCTTCTGCAATTCTGCCTTGTGATTGTCGAAGTACCATGACGCAAATCGCATGGCTGTGGCTTTCTTGTTGCAGGACTGATAAAACATGGAGGCGCGGGTGGTGTCGATAGGCACGAAGACATCCGGCACGATTCCGCCTCCGCCGTATACTGTACGGCCGCCTACTGTCTTGTATTCGACATTTTTATCCACTTTCACGCTGTCGGCATTCAGCATCTCGCCGTCGCGGTAGCGGTAATAAAGGTCGTAGGCATAGTCCTCGCTGCTGGTGTAAGGCTTCTGGATACAGCGCCCGGAGGGCGTGTGGTAACGTGCCACGGTGATGCGAAGTCCACTGCCATCGCTGAAGTATAGGGGCTCCTGCACCAGGCCTTTGCCGAAGGAACGGCGGCCATAGATCAGTCCGCGGTCGTTATCCTGAATCGCTCCGGCGAAAATCTCGCTGGAGGATGCGGAGTTCTCGTTGATGAGGACATCCAGCTCTACCTCCTGCAGAGTGCCTTTGCCGCTTGCGTTATAGTCCTGGCGCGGGTGGGCGCGGCCTTCAAGATACACGATGCCTGCGCCCTTGGGGAGGAAAAGATCTGCCAGGAGGAATGCTTGGTCGAAAAATCCGCCACCGTTGTCGCGCAGGTCGAAAATCAGACGTTTCATCCCCTGTTTCAGGAGTTTATCGGCAGCCTGGGCCACCTCGAGATACGTCGTGCGCGCGAACTTGCTGAGCCGCAGATACCCGGTTGTATCGTTCACCATGAAGGCTGCGTCCAGGCTGTTCATGGGGATTTTTCCACGGGTGATCTCGAAAGGGACGGTCTCTCCGTCGCGCAGTACGGTCAGTTTGACCTTCGTACCGGACGGACCGCGCATCTTGCGAACCATGCTGTCCTGTGGGAATTTCACTCCTGCGATAGGCTTCTCGTCTACTTTCAGGATGCGGTCACCCGGTTGAAGTCCGATTTTTTCGGAAGGGCCTCCGGGGATGACTTCCAGCACGATGGCAGTGTCGTTGGGGACATTGAACTGTATGCCGATTCCGTCGAAGTTACCGGCGAGTTCTGTCTCGGACTCTTCGAGAATTGCCGGAGGCATATAGACGGAATGCGGGTCGAGGGCGCCGAGAGCTGCGGTGATGGCCGCATCGGTAACAGCCTTGCGGTCTATCGTATCAACGTAGTTTTCATCCAGCGACTGCAGCACGAGATTAAGTTTGCGCCAGTCGCGGAACTCGGTGCGGATCAGCCGCTTGTTCTCGGTGGCTTTCTGATACGTTAGCACCGAAAGGATGCCTACGAGGACACCCAGCACGGCTACGAGCACTGAAGAATACTTTCTCATTCCACCTCTACTTTTTCCACTTCGATACCAGCGCGGCGCAGCAACTGGATTCCATCGTCAAGACGATAATCGTCGCTGTAAACCACCCGCCGGATACCGGCCTGTATGATGAGTTTGGAGCATTCGATGCAAGGGGATGCCGTAACATAGAGGGTCGCACCTTCGGATGAATTGCCAGACTTCGCCACTTTGGTAATGGCGTTCGCTTCAGCATGGAGGACATAAGGTTTTGTAACATTGCCATCCTCGCATTCGTTTTCAAAACCTGAAGGAGTACCATTGTATCCATCGGAGATGATCATCTTATCCTTCACCAGCAGGGCACCGACCTGGCGGCGCTTGCAGTAGGAGTTGGTGGCCCATATCTTTGCCATCTTGATATACTTGTCATCGAACTTGTTCATTACTTATTCCTCTGATACAAATAACGTTTGATGCTCTTTTTGGGGGTGCGCTCGAAGTCTTCCGGCATGAGTTCGATCTTGCGCAGCTGGGCGTATGCTGGAAGAAGTTTGTTGAACTCGGGAAGGCTTGAAGTGAGACGCTCATCGAGTTGTTCATGGTCCAGACCATCATTTGCGCCCTGCTGATAATCGGGATAGATCAGCGCGGTCAGTCCGCCGCCATCCTCAATCACCAGGGACTCTACCACATAGGAGGCGTTGTTGATTACGGCCTCGAGTTCTTCCGGATATACGTTCTGGCCATTGGAGCCGAGGATCATGCACTTGGAACGGCCGCGCAGGTAAAGATAACCGTCCATATCCAGAATGCCCATGTCTCCGGTCTTGAACCATCCGTCGTTGGTGAAACACTTCCTGGTTTCTTCCTTGTTCTTGAAGTAGCCAAGGAACACGTTCCCGCCCTTGATCTGGACTTCGCCCGGAATCTTATGAGGATTGGCGGAATCGATGCGTATCTCGCAGCCTGGTATGGCTTTGCCGCAGGAACCCTTACGGGTGCGGAACCATTTTTCGTAGGTAATGATGGGGCCGCACTCAGTCATGCCATATCCCACCGTGAAGGGGAAATGGATCTTGCGGAGGAAGGCCTCGACTTCAGGGTTGAAGGCGGCGCCGCCCAGGATGACCTCCTCGAATCGCCCGCCGAACGCCGTGATAAGGCCGTCGCGTATCTTCTTTTGGATCGCCTGTGCGAGCAGGGGCACGTACATCATCGGTTTGGTGCGGTCCGCAACCGGCTTGAGCTGGGTCTTGTAGACCTTCTCCATGATGAGGGGCACTGCGATGATGATGTCCGGATGTATCTCCTGGAAGGCCTTCATGATGATCTTGGGGCTAGGCACGCGGGTAAGAAAGTGCACATGGGCGCCGATGACCATCTCGTATATCAACTCGAACATCAGCCCATACATATGTGCGGAGGGCAGCATTGCCACCACCTCGGATGCGCATGTCATCTGCGGTTCGGCAAGATAGGCAAGATTGATGTTGGTATAAAGCGACCGGTAGGGCAGCATCACACCTTTCGAGAAACCGGAAGTGCCTGATGTGTAATTAATCAGGGCCAACTCCTCCGGGCTGTCCTCATAAAAATCCAGATCCTCGGGCTTGAAGCCGCCGGGATACTTCTCGTTGAAGGTCTTGGTGATATTCTCGCGGACCGCGGTAAGAGATTCGCTCCTGGAATAGAGGTAGGTGAAATTATTCATCAGCACCACAACCTCAAGGCCGGGCATCTCAGACTCGGTGAGGCCTTCCCACTCCGTCTCTCCCACAAAGAGGACCTTGGATTCGGAATGGTTCACGAGATAGTGGACGTTACCGGACTTGAACTCGTGCAGGATGGGCACAGGAACGGCTCCGTAGGTGAGGGCGGCGAGGAAGCATACGCCCCAGTTCGCCTGATTGCGAGAGCAGAGAGCGACTTTGTCGCCTTTCTGCAGGCCGCATTGCTCGAAGCATATATGGAGCATCGCAATCCTCTCGGCCACCTCGCGGTATGTAAGGGTACGGCCCTGATAGTTAGACAGGGCGGGGCGGTCCCAATGCTCTTTGAAGCTTTTCTCGAAGAGCTTGTTTACAGATTTGTACTCTAACTCAGTTGACATTCAAAACAGTATTTTTCGAGCCAGCTACAATGCTGAACTCGGGATTTATCAAATAATATTTCGCTTTTCTGGGCATCCCGGACAGGAAGGCGCCCCTGGGAGCCTCCAGCCAGGCTGATACCGCCTCTGCGGACCCCAGGGCCATCCATCCTCCGGCGCTGGCGCACATGCTGTCATCCGAAATGCGGAAGGCATCTCCCAGCAAAGCAGGGATGAATCCTGGGTAAGGGTTCTCTGCCAGGCCCGAGGCCCTGGCCTTCTTTGCCGGTCTGACCAGCAGTACCTCCTGCCCGTCCCAGATGACGCGGACAATCTCCTTTGGAGACTTCTCCGTCCACCATACAGACGGATTCTTTCCGGCGCTCTTCCGAAGCGATGCAAGACGGCCTTTGTAGCGGGAGAGTTCCGCGCGCACGTCCAGGCACTCCTCCCACACATGAAGGTAGGCCCGGGGATCGTCCAGGCAGAGCCCCAGCACAAATTCGGCACTGTCGGGCACTGCGGATGCCGAGTTGCAGTCCCCCGCCTCCATACCGGCGAACAAACTGCTCAGATATCTGGCACTCCCCGGCTCCCGGAAGGCTACGTCTATCCCTTCGCGGGAATAACTGCCGAAATTCAACACGGTCCACTCCGAAACACCGCCGAAGAAACGCACAAGTTCCTTGCGCGTAAAGTAGCTCTTCAGCATATTTCTGGGGATAAGCCTCGCGGCGCTGCCATTGCGCAGGAATATGCTGCCCTTGCTCCCGTCAGCGAGGGCCAGTGACTCCCGGAAGCCCTCGGCGTCCATGATGGAGACACCGGAAATGATATGCTCTCCGGCCTCTGCGATCAGCGCCTTCGACGGGCTCAGCAGCAGCGCGCTCCGCTTGGGAAGCCTCTCCCCGGAATAAAAGCAGAACAGTTTGTTCTCTGCCGCCTGATCCAGCAATTTCCGGACCATGGCAGAAGTGTCGGCGGATGCACGGCCGGCATCCAGCACAAGCAGGGGGATGAGACCTGCGCTGTAGTCGTATGAGAGCACCATTTCCGCTCTTGAAAGTCGTCCGTAGTCCAGACTGCGGAAAACGGATGTGGAGTCCAGGAGGATGGGCAGGGCGTCCTCGCAGGAGTCGAAATGCATCACTGCGATGGATCTCGAGGGGACTGCCGAATACAAGGCGGACAGCTCGCCTGCAACCTCAGATTTGCAAGAAGCGAGTAAAAACAAGACCCAGACTATTCCTGATATTCTTCTCATACAATCTACAAATATACAAAGTATTTTTTCTAAATTTGTCATCACAACAAATAACACAGCCAATGAAAAAGATACTTATTCTCCTCGCTCTCACCTGCTTTGTTTCCATACTGAATCCTGCAGATGCAAAGAAAAGAGCGAAACATGTAGTTATGATAGGCATTGACGGATGGGCAGCCGAGGGCGTCAGGCAAGCACCCGCCGAGGACCTTCCAAACATCCGCTACCTTATGGAGCACGGCGCATGGACACTCGCCAAGCGCTCGGTGATGCCTTCCGCTTCCGCTATCAACTGGGCATCCATGTTCAACGGGCTACCCACCGAGATGCACGGTTTCGATAAATGGAACTCAACCAAGGGAACCATCCCCTCCACTTCCGACAACGGCCACGGCATACCTCCCACCGTTTTTACCGTGCTGCGCGAGCAGTTCCCCAATGCCGAGACCGGAATAGTTTTCGACTGGAACGGCATCGGTGCAGTCTGCGACACGAATGCAGTGAACTATTGGAAATACATCGGCACCTATGGGAGCAACAATATCCCTGTGGAAGAGTATACCAAACTTGCGACAGATTATATAAAGGAGAAGAAGCCTTTCTTCTTTACCTTTTACTACGGAGTACTGGACCACACCGGCCATTCCAAAGGCTGGTACGGCCCTGAATACATGGACTGCCAGAAGGAGCTCGACAAGGGCGTGGGAATGATTATCCAGGCGCTGAAAGATGCTGGCATTTACGACGATACCGTCATTATCATGTCCGCTGACCATGGTGGCAAGGGCAAAGGACACGGCAAGTTTACCATGCTTGAACTTGAAACTCCCTTTATCGTCTACGGCAAGAAGATCAAAGCCGGATACGAGATCTCCGCACCCATGATGCAGTACGACACGCCAGCCATAATTCTCGACATCCTCGGGGCCAGGATTCCCGACGACTGGCGCGGTAAAGCGTTCAAACAGATTTATAAATAGTTACTTCAAGTACGTAGCAGGCGCGACGCCAAAGTACTCCTTGAAGGCACTGGAGAAGTAAGATGCGGATGAGAAGCCACTTGCGGCAGCCACTTCGCTGATGCTCTTGTCTCCCGCCTTCAACATTGAAGAAGCAAGTTCCATCCTCATCGTTTTAATCATATCCGATGGGGATGGACTTTTTTCAGCCTTTAGTTTGCGGTTCAGATGAACCCGGCTGATTCCAAGGGAGGCAGCCACATCTTCCACTCCGAACTCCGGATTGGTGAAATTGGCCTTTACGATTTCCTG
>CACWOZ010000026.1 GCA_902762655.1 uncultured Bacteroidia bacterium | reverse complement strand
CATCGCCATGGAGCAGGATGCGCTTCACAAATCAACACCCCGACAATCCGCTACTGGAATGTCGGGGCGTAATCATTTCGATAAACAAGAATTTAACGTACCAGGAAATACCCCAATGCAACGAGGGCAATACCTGCAATCACACTGATGGTCACATACCCAGCGAATCCCCATACATTGCCACTTTGCAGCATTACCAACGCCTCCTTTGAGAACGTAGAGAAGGTCGTAAAACCGCCACAGAGACCAACGGTAAGGAATAACGCCCAGTTGCTACCCTCAGCGCCATTTTTGCTAAATAGACCCCACAGAAGGCCAATGAGGAAGCAGCCTACAAGGTTTACCGCCAGCGTCGCCCACGGGAATTCCTTGCTGACTCCCTTCATAGCCAGCGATACCAGGTATCTTGCCGCTCCACCTACGAAACTGCCAGCACCAACGACAAGTATATTCTTGATAAAGTCTGAGACCATTGAATTACGATTTATCTAACTGTCAAAGATAACGTTTTTTTCAATGTGACTTCTCAAAAGCATCCTTTACTTCATTCAAGATATTGTCTTTAAGGAGTTTTGCATAGTGCTGTGTTATTCTGGTTGTGCTGTGTCCCAGTAGTTTAGCTACCACCTCCAAACGTATCCCTCTGTTAAGGCATCTGGTGGCATAGGTGTGTCTTGCCACGTGCGAAAAGATAGGCTTATCTATCCCACATAGGTCTCTGATGGCCTTTAGATAGACATTCATCTTATGATTCCCAAGGATAGGGAGTTTGAAGTGATATTTCTTGAGAATCTCCACCCCTTGCTCCAAGATGACAGCGGTATAGAACACCCCGGTCTTGTTGCGCTTGTCGTGAATGTAGTACTGACCATCTTCTGTTACCTGGAAGTCTGTAGGAACAAGTTTGGCCATATCTGTGTAGGAGAGTCCTGATGCAGCCTGGAACACAAACAAGTCTCTTACCCGGTTCAGGCTCTCATTATGGAAGTCTGTTGTGCGGATCTTCTCCACCTCTTCCTCTGATAGAAACTGTACGCTCTTTTCTCCCTTCCTCAAATGGATTCCGCTGAAGGGATTGATCTTGATTTTCCCGTTGTCTATCCCAAACTGAACGATAGTCTTTACCCTCTGGCAGTAACCATTGGTAGTCACATAGTCCAGATAGCGGTTCATTGAGGCTTGATAGTCCATAATGACAGCCTTGGTTATAGCGCTTACAGGTTCCTTTGGGGAGATGATTTGATAGAACTTGTCCCTGGCTATCTCATATTTGCGGAAGGTCTTTTGAGTCAGGTCTTTCCCCACCCGCTTTGATAGGATGTGCATATAGTCATTGAAGAGGTCCTCAATGGTATAAACCACATAGCCACCAGTTTTGAAATATGCCTTGAGCGCGTCAGCGGTCAATGGCTGGCCTTCCATCAAAAAAGAAGTGGCTATTTCATTTAACCTGACTCTGATACCATCCAGGTAGTCTATCAAGTCTGTTCTTTTCTTCCCCCTTAACTGTGCTTTGAATTGAGAGGGGTATTCTTTCCTTGGCAGTTGGATAAAACACCTCCGTGTATTCAGGATAATGACCAGTTCAATAGGTGCTAATCCATCCCTGTTTTTCTTGCTCTCACGGCAATAGAATGAAACATTTGCTGTACTTCTACTCATAATTTGTGACCAGTTTTGTTTGCTGAATACACTGGTCGCATATATGGTCACAAATTTGGGCTGAATTTGGATAGAAAGCCTTGTTCTGTGAGGTGGGCGATCGGTTTCCATTTGTTCCCTATCAAGTGCTCAGGGAATCTTGGAAGATCGATTCTAACTACTTGATATAAAACAAAAAAACCACCTCGCAGGGTAGTTTCGGATATATAGAGAAGGTTGTTGTTCGCGGGTGATTTCGTACTCACCACCGGCGGTATGTTTGCTTTTTTGTAGCGGGAGTGGGTCACGATCCCACGACCTCCGGATTATGAATCCGACGCTCTAACCAGCTGAGCTACCCCGCCAGGGCATTAAAAAATCAGCTTGCGCTGATTTTGTTGAGATGGAAGGATTCGAACCCTCACTGACAGAGCCAGAATCTGTAGTGCTACCATTACACCACATCTCAATAGGTGTCCGTCCGAAAACGGACTGCAAAGGTACAATACTTTTGGTAAAATGCAAAAAAATCAGCAGGAAATTTTTGCACGCACCTCTTCCCAGTTATAGTAGGGCCCCTGCACGGGCTCTAATCCTATGATAGAAACCTCTTTTTCGTTAAGCAGGAACTTGACCAGCACAGGCTTATCCAATCTGCCCCCGAGCCCGAACAGGCCTTTGCGTGCACGGTAGAACACTATCTGCAGGTTTCCTGCAAAAGGTGAATACAGGGTAGAGATGAAGTGCTTCTGGGCGCCCGAAACGTCGTAGCGCGCGCCAATGCCTTCTATCCCCAGATAGCTGCAAAGCGCCATCAGCGGATAGTCGTGCCCGAAGCGCAGGTCCGCGGCCACATCGCCGGAGGCAATGGCGTCATCTGCAAGGCGCACAATGTTCTGCACCAGGGGCTCGGTGTTCTTCATTCGGTCATCTCCAAAGGGGATGGAATTGCACTGGCCGAGGTACATATAGATATTGTTGTACTCCGCCCATTTGTACACGGTTTCGAAGGGGAGATAGCGGTGCGCGTCGAAGTCGAAATCGAAGGAACGGGAGATGCGGCCGAGGGCGAATACCCAGCTTGCGAGGGCCCCCGGGTCGGGGATAAGATTGCGTGCCGCGACAGTGTCGGTGAACAGGCGGCACATCAGTTCGGGGCATTCTTTGCCGATGAGATTGCGCAGCGAGTCGGAATAATGCCTGCGGCCGGCGCGGGTCTCCTTGCTGGCTTCATTGGATACCTCTTTCTGGATTTCCTCTCCGCAGTCCATGACGATGTCCAGCCGGGGATCGAGCGCGCTCAGGCGGTTGGTGAATGCCGCCATGCTGACCAGGCAGCGGGGCACGGTGCTGCTGAGCACGCGGATGTTCCTGCTGCCGCAGCGGAACACACGGCGATATCGCTTGTACATCCTCTCCGCGATAGCACGATGCTCCCTCTGGCCGCGGACGGTAAGGCGCCCGTCCATCTTGTTTGTGGCCTTCTTCACCAGTTCGGTCTCATGCAGCAGCGAATCTCCGCTGGCACTCAGAATCCCTGCCTCTTTTGCAGCGGTGAGTGTGTTGATTATCTTGTCGTATTTTTCCTGATCCCATCCGGAACGGCTTCCGTGACGTCCGTAGTGACTGATATAGAATGGCTTGTACCCACGGGGAGCCTTGGTGTCCGGCCCCGGCTCCGCGACCAGGTCGTAGGGGCAGGCGTTGAGGCAGGCTATGGCAGGATTCTCGTCGATCATGCGGGCGAATTCCGGATTCGGGTAGTCCTGGTAGTTCACCTGCGCGCCCGCGGCCACTTCCGCCACGCATACCGCCGCTATTGCTGCAGCAGCCAATGCGCTGATAATCAATAACTTTCTCATAACAAACCCTCTCAAAACCGCAGCGCCAGCCCGACGCCGGAGCCGGTAGACCCGAAGATCAGTTCCTTTTCCACACGCTCGGTGGCATTGTTATAGCCATCGCAAACGGCTTTCATCTTCTTGTCTGCCTTGACCCGGATGGGGATGCCTGCGGCAAGCGCACCGGCACCCACACCAGCGGCTGCAAGCCCTCCGGCAGCAATATATCCGGCCGGCTTCATGATTTCATTCATATCGGCCTGCCCGAGTGTCAGCGCCGCTACCAGGGCGCCGACCACGATATAGCCCAGGGCGACAACCTCTGCCGCTGCGCCTGCGCCGACCATCACCGATCCTCCTATGCAGAGTCCGTTTCCGAGATGCCTCTGCTTCTTGTAGGAGGCCCATTCGTCGTTGTAGTCTTCCAGATCGATGTTGGACAGGAGCAGGGACTGCTGCTCTTTGGTGAGGATGGTGCCGTCGAGTTTGATTTTCACGCCCTTATGGTGTGCACCGACCATTTCGGCAGCTCTGATGGAATCTTTCTGAGCCTTGCGCTCTTCTTTCCTCGATCCCGGCTCCGCGAAGGACGGAATGCACATGAGGACGGTCAGAATTACAAACAGAATCTTTTTCATAAGTGTTCAGTTTGCACAAATATACGAAAAATAACTATCTTCGCAGAACAAATAACACTATCAGATGAAAACACAGCAGGAACTTGCCGCAATCGCGGGAAAATTCGAAATCGAAGGCAATATCGTAGAAGTCAAACCTCTGGGCAACGGCCTCATCAACGACACCTTCAAGGTGAATACCGACGGCAAAGAGAATTATGTACTCCAGCGCATAAACAACGCCATTTTCCAGGACGTCGAACTTCTCCAGCACAATATCGAGGCGGTCACCCGCCACATCCGCACCAAACTCGAAAAGGCCGGCGAGGCCGAAATCGACCGAAAAGTGCTCAGGTTCATCCCCGTAAAAGGCTCAGGCAAAACATATTGGACGGACGGCGAGACCTTCTGGCGCATCTCCGTTTTCATTCCGGACGCCCTCACTTTCGAAGCCGTCACCCCCGAATACTCCTACTACGCCGGCAAGGCCTTCGGTAACTTCGAGGCCCAGTTGGCCGACATTCCGGACACCCTTGGCGAGACCATCCCAGACTTCCACAACATGGAACTCCGTGCGCGCCAGCTCCGCGAGGCGGTTGCGTCGGACAAGGCCGGGCGCATGGCGGACCCCGAGGTGAAGGCGCTGGTAGAGGAAATTTATAAGTATGAAGAGGAGATGACAAAGGCGGAGCGCCTGTTCCGCGAGGGGAAACTTCCCAAACGCATCTGCCACTGCGACACCAAGGTCAACAACATGATGTTCGACAAGGAAGGAAACGTGCTCTGTGTCATCGACCTCGATACCGTCATGCCGAGTTTCGTCTTTTCGGACTTCGGCGACTTCCTGCGCACCGCGGCCAACTTCGTGGCGGAAGATGATCCCGACACCTCCAAGGTCGGCTTCAACATGGAGATCTTCAAGGCCTTCAGCAAGGGTTACATCGAGTCCGCCAAGGTCTTCCTGACCCCGCTGGAGAGGGAGATGCTGCCCTTCGCGGCCTGTCTCTTCCCCTACATGCAGTGCGTACGCTTCTTCGCGGATTACATCAACGGCGACACCTACTACAAGATCAGGTATCCCGAGCACAACATGGACCGCACCCGCAACCAGTGGGCGCTGTTCCAGAGTGCTCTGGGCTGTGTTCCGGAGATGAAATCCTGGATAGAATCCCTATAAGGCGTTCTCGTAGAGTACGCAGACAAAGCAGATGGGACCCTGGTGCTTGAGCATCAGGGTTACTTTTCCCTCTTCGGACTCGAATACCGAACGGTAGGTGCAGCGGTTCTTGATCAGGCTCACCAGCTTCTCGGAACTCTCTTCGAAAGGCCCGTCCTTGAACTCTTCTACCACCTCGGAGGGCTTGCCAAACTGTTTTACGAGCATGCCCTTGATGGAGGAGTAGTCGTTCTCGAGCTTAACCCAGGAGAGGCGCGGAGGGATTTCGGCGCGGATGGCGCAGACCTGCCCGTCTTCGCCGGGGATGATGTTCACCTCGACGTCGGAGTATCCGGCGAACTTGCCTATCACCAGCGGCACACCGTCGTTGGTCTCTTCGTATTTAAAACCTTTCCTGCTGAGGGCCGTTGTCATTTCGTCTGCCG
Organism: uncultured Bacteroidia bacterium; assembly: GCA_902762655.1. Classification (GTDB taxonomy): domain Bacteria; phylum Bacteroidota; class Bacteroidia; order Bacteroidales; family UBA932; genus Cryptobacteroides. The sequence continues at coordinate 13,316 of CACWOZ010000026.1, read as the reverse complement.
TGCCCTTGATTTCTACCTTATTGAAAGTCAGGGGTTTCTGGGCGTTTGCCGAGGGGAGGATGGCGATGGCGACTGCCAGTGCGAGGATAATTCTTTTCATATCAGTTTTCTTTTGCCAGTTCGAGTATGAGTCTGTCCAGGACAGGGGCCAGTTCCGCCTGCCTGCCGACATAATTGTTCACCATTACGCTGAAGGCGATGGTATTTTTAGTGTCCCCATCCGAAGGGATGATGTATCCGCTGAAACAGCGCACGCCGTTCATGCTCCCGCTTTTCATATAGATGCGGTTCTTGACGGATGCGGGCGCTTTCGGGAGGCGGGTGGCGAGGGTGCCGTTCTTCTGCCCCGGGCGCGGAAGGGAGTTGAGGTAATCTTTGTAGAGAGATGTGCGGGCCATTCCGCGCAGCAGACTGACCAGGAATTCGGGGGAAAGATAATTCTTGCGGGACAGGCCGCTGCCGTCCGCGAAGCGCATCCCGGCGCTGGGTCCTGCGAGCCCGATTGGCGCGAGCGCCCGGTGGAGGGCGTCGGTGGCACTGTCGTAGTCGTCGCTGCCGTTGTCTGCTTTGCCGATGGCTTTTAGCAAGGTTTCCGCACAGAAATTATCGGACTGATGATTTGCTATGCCCGCGATGTGGTTCAGCGTTGCGGATTGCGCCGTGCCCAGGATGGTCAGGGAGTCCGGCAATGCGGGGTTGCCGTTTACGGAAGTTTTTTGAGAGAGCCTATCGGGGCCCCCGGAAAACTTGTTTTCTGGGGTGATTCCGTGCGTGGCGGTAGCGGAGTAAACGGTTGACCCCGCATCGCCGGTCACAACAACACCGTTGGCAATCAGCCAGCGGCGGAAATGCGTCGCGGCGGCAAGCGGCCCGTCCGGGATACTGTCCCCCATCTTCCCCCGCCAGGTCAGGCCCGACGGCACCACCCCGTCCTTGCTCCTCTCATCTTCCGTACTCCAGTCCGTATGCCTTCGCTCGCCGTTAAAGTAGTCTCCGTTGCCGACGATATCCCCGTCTATCCGGCGTATGCCCTTCTCTTCCAGCACCTTGCCCCATTTCCCGAAGGGGATGTCTTCATTCGGCAGATAGCTGAACAGGTTGCCTATCAGCGGGTCGCCTCCGCCGATTATGTAGAGATTGCCGCAGAGGGTACTGTCCTTGATTATGCCGTCGGTGGCGATGGTGGTGGTGAACCTGTAGTTGCGCCCGAGTTTAAGGTAAGCCGCCGCCGTGGTGACAAGTTTCATGTTGCTCGCTGGCACCATACACTTCCCCTTGTTCAGATTGGCGATGGTATCTCCCTTGAAATTGACCGCCAGGATGCCCCAGACGGCATGTTCCAGCGCCCCGCCCTTCGCATCGAGGGCCTTCACGCTGCCCTGCACCGCCGTTGCTCTGCCCTGAGTCGCCGCGTTGCTGCCTTCCGGTGCTGCGGCGGGACGGCCGTTCACTCCGCTACCGCCACGCGCAGGCCCGCTCAAAAAACTTCCGTGAACGGCAGTCCCAGCCGCGCAGGTCATTCCGCCTGTACCGGCCAATTCGCCCGCACCGTTCAGTACGTGCAGTCCCGCCGCGCAGGAGACCACCAGGGCCAGAAATATCGCCACAATTCTTTTCATACGGTTACAAAGATAGCAAATTGCTGATTTTTCTCTAACTTTGTCTTGGCAGATGATCCGGGCTTTTTATTGCGTGCCACGTAAGTGGTTGATTATCTGCAAGTTGTTTAAACCAGCCTGTTTGTTTTTGCATAGGCTTAAATGAGTAAAAATATGATTATCAATAAGTTACATGGCACGGCCGCGATAACCGTAACCGTCTTCTACCTTCTCGTCTGCCTATCCTGCGGCACCCATGCTCGGGGAAGTTCCCGAATCCCCGAGAATACCCAATGGGCGATAGTGAACGTGAGCGATGCTTTTATGCGGGAGGAGCCGCGCTACGGCAGCGAATGCGTGAGCCAGACGCGGATGGGAACGCTGGTGCAGGTGCTGGAGCACAAGGGCTATTGGGTGCGCATCAAGACCCCCGAGCCTTATGAGGGATGGGTGAACGAACTCGCACTGGCCCCGACCCGTGAACTCAGCCCGGAGGAGCAGAAAGCGAGCAAGATGTACGGCGCTACCTTGAAACCCCTGACGCTGAAAGAGGCACGAAAATACCTGGGTTCCGACAAATACATAGTGCTCCGGCCCACCTCCGTTGAAAAAGATATCCTCGGTTATGGGGCCGACAACGTAATTACCACCGTTCAGATGGGAAACATTGTCCGGGCCCAGTCTTCGGGAGATGCCAACATCGCTAAGGTGCTGCTTCCGGACGGGAAGGAAGGTTTCGTGGGCAGATCCTGCGTCCGGGACTTCCGTGAATGGGCAGAAGATGAGGCGGCAGAGGCCGACGGCAAGAAGGCGGAGGATATCGTCGCGCTGGCGAGAAGCTTCCTGGGCTGTCCCTATCTCTGGGGCGGAATGTCCCCGGGGCATTTCGATTGCAGCGGCCTGACCGGATTCTGCTTCTTCATGAACGGCATCCTCCTGCCAAGGGACGCCTCGCAGCAGGTCAAATGCGGGATAGAAATCCCCTTCGAACAGATGCAGAAAGGTGATCTGGTTTTCTTCGGCGACACATCCGTCGGGCACGTGGCCCTCTGCATAGGCGACCATAAGATCATCCACGCCTCGCAACTCGTGCGCATCAATTCCCTGGTGCCCGGCGAACCCGACTACTATGGCCGGGGCATCCTTCACATCCGCCGCATTCTGGGCCATATGGACGAAGGAGAACTCCCGGCAATCTATACAAAGGACAGCCCTGCGTATTTTGGAGATATTAAGTAAAATAAAATTGCTATCTTTGCACCGAATTAATTCAAACCAGTATGAATCTCAGAGACATCAAGAAGGACATTGACTACGTTCTCAGTGCCTTTATCGAAGACTGCACCGTATGCGCTGCAGTGAATCCCAAGTCTGACGACAAGGTCATCGCCGGCCTCATGGAAGATGCAGTGGACCTCTACAACGAGCTCCGCGACAAGGTGACCGTCAAGGTTGAGGGTTCCAAGAAGAGCTATTTCAACAATCTCCGCAAGGAGATACTGGAGCGTACCGACGCCCTTTATACCAAGTTGAGCGAAGCTGTGGCCAAGGGCGCCAAGGCTGAGCCTGAGGCAGAGAAGAAGCCTGCCGCAAAGAAGGCCCCTGCAAAGAAAGCTCCTGCAAAGAAGGCCGAGGCTGCAGAAGCGGCTCCCGAGGCAGAGAAGAAGGCTCCCGCAAAGAAGCCTGCTGCAAAGAAGCCCGCTGCCAAGAAGGCTGAGCCCAAGGCAGAATAAGTGTCCTTTGGAATGGATAGAAAGCGTCGGAGCAATCCGGCGCTTTTTCGTCATGGCCAATAAATATTTTATTATCTTTGTAGGTTATGATAAGAAGTTGCTTGCTACTTTCGATTATCTGCATCGCTCTCTGCGGATGCAATATCATCAGTTCCATCGTCCACGACGACCAGGTCGTGGCCAGGGTCGGCAGTGAGCGCCTTTACCACTCGGAACTTGATAATTACATCCCCGACGGCACATCTCCAGAGGATTCCGCCGCCATCGTCCTGCAGTACATTAATTCCTGGGCGACCGAGCATCTCTTCCAGAAAACCGCGGAATCCCGCCTGAGCAAGGAGGAGAAGAACGTGGATAAGGAACTGGAGGCCTACAGACGTTCATTGCTGCGTTATCGCTACGAGCAGCACTATATCAACGACCGTCTGGACACCCTGATCACCTCCGCCCAATTGGAAGAATACTACGAAGCCCATGCAGCTTCCCTCGAACTCGCCCGTCCCATACTCAAGGTGCGCTTCGTCGACATCATGACCGACTCGCCCAACTATGAGGAGATCATGGAGAAACTCCCCTCCGAAGGCGGGCAGGCCCTCAAGGACCTGGACAGCCTGGCCTACGTGTCAGCACCCCGCTTCTTTGACAGTTCCGACACCTGGATGGATGCCGCCGTGCTCGCCAGGGAGTTTGGAACCGATTGGCCCACAATGCTTTCCAAGCTAAAGGACAAATATATTATCTTCAACTACGAAGACCGTGGAGAAACCCGCGCGGCCTATGTGTTTGCAGTGCAGTACAAGGGACAGGCTCCCCTGGAATTCTGCAGGAATTCCATACGGGATAACATCCTCAGTGAAAGAAAACGCGAACTCCTTAACAATTTGGAACAAGACTTGCTTAAGAACGCGCAGGACAAGAAAGAATTCATTATCTACAGGAATGAGAATTAAATACGCTATAGCAATCCTCGCGGCCGTCATCTGCATGATTCCGGCCGGAGCCCAGAGATACAAGGCCATCGACAAGAGCGTCGCCATCGTCGGCAACGAACTTATCACGGTATCGGACATCGAGAACGAAATACAGATGATGCGTGCGCAGGGGCAGTCTTCCGACCGCCTCACCCGCTGCAACCTGCTGGAGAACATGATGCAGAGCAAACTCTTCCTCATGCAGGCCCGTCTGGACTCCCTTACAGTGAACGCCGATATGGTAGAGGCCAATCTCAATGAGCAGATGGCCCGCGTGCGCACCGCCCTCGGCGGCGACGAAGAAGCGGAGGCCTACTTCGGCAAGAGCCTTTACCAACTCCGCAAGGACTGGAAGGAGCAGCTCCAGGACAATTCCCTCATCCAGCAGGAGCAGCAGGAGATAGCCAAGAAAATCCCCGAACTCACTCCCTACGACGTCAAGCAGTACCTCGATACGGTTGATGTCGACCAGCTCCCGGTGGTGCCCATCAAGTACAAGATGAGCCAGATCTGCATCTATCCCGATAGGGAGCGCGCCAAGATGGAGTGCAAGGAGAGGCTGCTGGCATTGCGCGAGCGCATCATGAACGGGGAGAAGTTCGCCACTCTGGCCCGCCTCTACTCCGAAGACCCCGGCAGTTCCCGCAAGGGCGGTGAACTGGGTATGGCCTCCCGCGACATTTTCTGGCCCGCTTTCTCCGATGCCGCCATGTCGCTCAAGCCGGGCAAAATATCCCAGATAGTAGAAACTCCGGACGGATTCCATATCATCGAGGTCATCGAGAAGAAGGGGGATATGTTCAATGCCCGCCACATCCTCCTCAAGCCTAAATACACCGAGGACGACCAGGAAAAGGCCTTCAAGTTGCTGGATTCCCTCAAGACCATCATCGATAAGAAAGAAATGACCTTCGAGACCGTGGCGTTCTACCGTTCGGAGGACCCTGCCACCCGCACGAACGGCGGTCAGATGGCTGATCCCCACACAGGCAGCGCCTATTTCGAGATCGACCAGATCAAGCCGGAGGACTATGCAGCCGTCAAGGACCTGCAGCCCGGGGAGATTTCCGTGCCCATCGCCTCCCGCGACAACGAGGGCCGCGACGGCAATCTCGTTTATAAGATAGTCCGTCTGGACAAGATCGTGCCCGCGCATCCGGCATCCTTCGAGAACGACTACACCGAACTGCTCGAAGATGTGCGCAACATCAAGCGGCAGGAGGCCATCGACAAGTTTATCGACGGCAAGATAGCAGAGACCTATATAGTAATCGATCCCTTGTTCGGGGACTGCGACTTCTCCCGCGAAGGATGGAAGGCAAAGGTCAGAAAATAGTATCCCTCGCCATCGCACTGCTGTTGTGCACCGGCCTGTCTGCCCAGAATAAAACTGAGCAGAAGGACAGTCTGGTGCGTCTCATAAAGGCTAAATCCCTCGAACTCATCGAGAAGGGCGGGATGAATTTCCGCAAGACCATCGACGCCACCTTCTTCCACAATAATACCTACTTTATCTGCGACACGGCCCTCTGGAACGTGGATTCCAGAGTGATCAATGCCTGGGGTAACGTGCGGGTGGTGCAGGAGGGCACCATCCTCACCTCCGACAAGATGGACTATATCATTGACGACGACCTGATCCAGGCTCGCGGTACGCTGGTGCAGCTGGAGGATAAGGACCACAACACCCTCCGCACCCACTTCCTGGACTACAACACCAAGGACTCCCTCGCATTCTTCTCGCGCGGGGCGGCCATGAAGGATAAGGACGGGCAGATAATCGAGAGTTCGGACGGCTCCTACGATGCCAAGGAGGGCTTCTTCCAGTTCCGGAACAACGTCAACATGTTTACCGACTCCATCTTCATCAAGAGCAACCTGATCGACTATGAGTCGAGGCAGAGCCGCGCCGTATTCCCGGAGAAGATAGATTTCTGGAAGGATGACAATATGCTCTCGGCCGACAGGGGATGGTACGAGCGTCTGGAGGAGACCTTCTTTTTTACCGGTATGGTGCATGCGATGAGCAAGGAGCAGGAATCCTGGTGCGACTCTCTTTACTACTACCGTACCCCCAACAACATACTTATGCAGGGACGGGTGCAGGTGCAGGACACAACGCGCAACGCCTTTGCGCTGGCGAACGAGCTCTTCTACGAAGATTCAGTCAAGCAGGTAACCCTGCGCCGCGAGGCCGCCGTCGCCCTCCGCACCGAGGATAAGGTGATGGGGGCGGATTCCGTCCAGCGCACAAAGGTGGATACCATCTACATCGGTGCGGACAAACTCGTTTACTACACCCAGCGTAAGTGCGATATCCCCGAACATGTGATAAAGGCCTCGGAAGAAAGGCTCGAGGAGATACACAGCGACCCCGTGTCGGAGTACAGGAGAAAGGCCCTGATAGCCGCAGAGGAAGCCGCCAAGAAGGCGGCGGAAGAGAATGCGGAGAGCAATCCGCTGCTGGCGCGTCAGGGGAAATCGCCCTCCTCCGCTGAAAATGCTCCGTCGGACGTTCCCACCGCCCCCGACCTTCCTGCCGCCCCCGCTGTCATTCCGAGCGAAGCGAAGGAATCCCCCGACACCCTCCTGACCCAACTAGACTCCGCTGCGCTGGCGCAGAAGGCCTTCGCCGATTCTCTGGCAAAGGCGCGCGCAGACTCCATCCACATCGCCGACTCTCTGGCGAACATCCCCCCTCCCGATACCAGCCGCATAGGATTCGCGGTGGGAGTAGGGAATGTGAAGATCTTCCGCACCGACATCCAGGTCGCGTGCGACTCCATGCGCTTCAACGAACTGGACAGCATCGCGCGCTTCTACGTCAAGCCTGTCGTCTGGAACGACGGCAACCGCCAGTATTCCGCCGACAGCATAGGCGTGCTGGTGAACTCCGCCGGACTCGACCGGGCGAGCCTGATGTCGAATGCCTATATCATAACGCAGGAAACCCCGACGCTGTTCGACCAGATCCGCGCTACGGAGGTCATGGCCTACTTCGACACGACATCCGCGCTCAGGCGTTTCGATGCCATGGGCGGTGCGAACGCAATCTTCTTCCTCAAGGAGAAGGAGGAGTTTGCAACCGTCAATAAAGTGGACTGCAAGATGCTCTCTGCCTGGTTCAAGGACGGCGAACTGCAGACCATCCATTACTTCGACTCGCCGAAGAACGACGCCTACCCTCTGCCGCAGTTGCTGGAAAGCGACCGCAAAATGAAGGGCTTCGACTGGAAGCCTGACCTCCAGCCAAAGGGTAAGGAAGATATCACCGACCTGAAGGTGCGTCTCTCGCAGCGGGAGGAGTACGAGAAGAGACCTAAGACCACATTCCGGCAGACGGATATCTATTTTCCGGGCTACATGAGCAAGGTTTACGCCGCTATCGAGGCTGCGAAAAACAAGCCGAAGGCCTCTCGCAACACCGTACTGGAGAATGCTGCAGAGTCGGACATCCCCGATTCGACGGCCTTGCGCGACTCCCTCGTCCTCCGCGACCCTCTTGCACTGCAAGACTCTCTCGTACTGCAAGATTCTATTGCCCGCCGGGACTCTCTGGCCCTGCGCGATACCACAGCCCTCAGCGAATCCACCGACTCCCTGTCGCAGAACGACAGCATACCGGCGCGCGAGCTGTCGGAGTATGAATTGCGCAAGTTGAAACAGAAGGAGAAAGCCGCCGCCAAGGAAGCCGCCTACCAGGCACGTATCGCCGCCCGTGAGGCTCGTTGGGCTGCGGCCGATTCTATTGATGCGGCCAAAGCGGCCGTAAAGGAACAGAAGAAACTCGAGCGGAAGCAGAAACACGACGAGAAAGTGGCGCAGAAACAACTCCGTCAGGACGAGGAAGATGCACGCAAACTTGAAAAGTATGTGGAGCGCTACCGCAGGAAGTATGAGAAGCAAAAGGCGCGCGAAGCACGGAAGGCACTTAAGAACAAATCTAAAACAGATACAGATGAAACAGATCCTGGACAGATTCCTGAGGTACGTGGCGATCGACACCCAGAGCAACGAGGAGTCGGAGAGCCAACCCTCGACACCCAAGCAGTTGAACCTCCTGAAACTCCTTTGCAAGGAGCTGAATGACCTAGGAGTCGAGGCCGGACTCGACGAGTACGGATACGTCATGGGACGCATCCCCTCCAACGTGGATGCGGATGTGCCTGCGGTGGGCTTCATTGCCCACGTCGACACCGCCCCCGACGCTTCCGGTGAGAATGTCAAACCTCAGATAATCAAGAACTACGACGGTTCCGACATCCCGTTGAAAGGTATTCCGGGGCTCTTTCTGAAACCTTCCGAGTTCCCGGAACTGCTCCGCCATAAGGGCGAGACCATCATCACGACCGACGGCACCACCCTTCTCGGCGCCGATGACAAGGCCGGCGTGGCCGAGATAATGGATGCGGTGCAGTATATCGTGTCCCATCCTGAATTCAAGCATGGCCCCATCCGCATAGGATTCACTCCCGATGAGGAAATCGGCCGCGGAGTGGTCAAGTTCGACGTTCAGAAGTTCGATGCTGCCTATGCCTATACCATGGATGGCGGTGAGGCCGGCGAACTGGAATTCGAGAACTTCAATGCAGCATCTGCCAAGATCCATATCCAGGGTAGCAACGTGCATCCCGGCACCGCCAAGGGCAAGATGCGCAACGCCATACTCATAGGGCAGGAGTTCAATTCCCTGCTGCCGGTGGAGCAGCGCCCCGAATACACCGAGGGCTACGAAGGCTTCTTCCATCTGATTTCATTCAAGGGGAGCGTTGAGGAAGCGGATTTCGCCTACATCATCCGCGACCATTCCCGCGAACTTTTCGAGAAGAAGAAGGTGCAGATGCAGCAGTGCGCGGATTTCATCAACGCCAAATATGGCGCGGGTACTGCCACGCTGGTTCTGAAGGACCAGTACTACAACATGCGCGAGCAGGTGGAGCCCCACTATCAGATCGTGGAGATAGCCCGCAAAGCCATCGCCGACGCCGGTCTCGAACCCCGCGTGCAGCCCATCCGCGGCGGCACCGACGGCGCCAACCTGTCATTCCGCGGCCTGCCCTGCCCCAACATCTTCGCCGGCGGCCTGAACTTCCACGGCAAGATGGAATGGGTGCCCCTCGAGAGTATGCAAAAAGCCTCGCAGGTTATCCTGAATATCCTCAGTCTTTTCGCAGCGAAGCGCGAATCATGTAAATAATCAGCAGAAGGAACGGCACGACCGCGATTATCTCCGCACCGGATGCGAGATGCCCGGCGGCAACGGAGTTCCAGCCGCTCATGAACCAATCTACCCCCGCGAACTTCAGAATCGCGGAAACCACACCCATCAGTGCGCCGCCGGCGATGAAGCCGCTCGCGATCAGCGTACCCTTCTCCTGACGCGCCTCATTCAGAGCCTTGTCGGTGGAGCGGGTACTGACGTACCAGCTGATGGCGCCGCCTACGAGCAGTGGCAGGTTGAGGTCAAGCGGGATGAACATGCCCAGGCAGAAGGCCAGGGCTGGCACTTTGCAGACTGTCAGCAGGATGGCGATGGCCGCGCCTATGCCGTAGAGCAGCCATGGGGCGCTTCCACCGTTCATCATCGGCTGTATCACCGCGGCCATCGCGTTGGCCTGGGGTGCTACGAGCGCCCCTTCTCCCACGAAGCCGTAGGTCTTGTTGAGCACCAGCATCACTCCTCCGACGGTGGCGGCTGCCACGAGGGTGCCGAGGAACTTCCAGCTCTCCTGCTTGGCGGGAGTCGTGCCGAGATTGTATCCTATCTTGAGGTCGGTGATGAATCCGCCCGCCATACTGAGGGCGGTGCAGACCACTCCGCCTATCACCATCGCCGCCACCATTCCTGCATTGCCCTTCAGGCCCACGGCCACCAGCACGAGTGCGGTGATTATCAGCGTCATGATGGTCATTCCGCTGACCGGGTTGCTGCCCACGATGGCGATTGCGTTGGCCGCCACGGTGGTGAAGAGGAAGGAGATGACAGCCACTATCAGCAGGCCTACGAGCGCCTGCCAGACGTTATCTACCACTCCGCCGAAGGCGAAGAATGCGAACACCGCGAGCAGCGCCAGCACAATCCCCGTGACCACGGTCTTCATCTTGATATCCCGGTCGTTCTCTTCAACGGCCTCTGCGGATCCGCTCTTTTTGCCGAACTCCTTGCCCGCCAGGCCGATGGCGCTCTTGATGACGCCCGCATTCCGGATGATGCCGATGATGCCGGCAGTTGCGATGCCGCCTATACCTATATGACGCGCGTACGTGCGGAATATCTCATCCGCGCTCATCTGCCCTACGGTCTGCGCGATGCCGCTGCCCATGAAGTCGAGCACCTGGCCCCCGAAGAGCAAGTTGAATGCCGGGATTATGATGAGCCACACCAGCAGGCTGCCGAGGCAGATGATGAGGCTGTATTTGAATCCGATGATGTAGCCGAGGCCGAGCACGGCGGCGCCGGTGTTGAGCTTGAGCACCACCTTCGCCTTGTCCGCGATGGTGTGCCCTATGCCGATGAAGGTTGTGGAGATGGTCTCTCCCCATGCTCCGAAAGTGGCGATGGCGAAGTCGTAGAGTCCGCCGAGAAGGCCCGCGACCGCGAGAGTCTTGGCGCCTTTGCCGCCGCCTTCACCATTTACCAGCACCTGCGTGGTGGCAGTCGCCTCGGGGAAGGGATACTGCCCGTCCATCTCCTTTACGAAGTACTTGCGGAAGGGGATGAGGAAGAGTATGCCGAGCACTCCTCCCAGCAGACTGCTGAGGAACATGTGCCAGAAGGATACGTCCAAACCTAATATATATATGGCGGGGAGTGTGAAGATGGCTCCTGCGACGATGACGCCGCTGCACGCGCCTATGCTCTGGATTATAACGTTCTCGCCGAGGGATTCCTTGCGCCCGAGGGCTCCGGAGATGCCCACCGCCAGGATTGCGATGGGGATGGCCGCTTCGAACACCTGGCCCACCTTGAGGCCGAGATATGCGGCTGCCGCCGAGAACAACACTGTCATAATTAAGCCCATAGCCACGGAATAAGGCGTGACCTGAGGGGCTCCGGGTTTAATCTTTTTGCTCATAGTGGTTGCGAAAATACAAAAAAAAACAAAAAAAAGTTTGGAGGTTTCGAAAAAGTGCGTATCTTTGCAGCCCGTTTCGGAAAAAGGTATTCTGAACGGCACAGATCTTTGATAATATTGAGAGACACAAAGAGGTAAAGAAAGAAAAAGAGATTAAGTCTGATAATTATAATTCGAGTTTTTTCGAGTTGCGATTAAGGGACTACAATTTCAAACTAAGTATTCACGAGAAAGAGAACAAGAGCGAACGGAGGATGCCTAGGCTTCCAAAGACGATGAAGGACGTGGTAAGCTGCGAAAAGGCGCGGGGATCCGCAAACAGGAATTGATCCGCGCATGTCCGAATGGGGGAACCCGGCTGGCTGAAGGCCAGTCACCATCCGCGAGGATGGAGGTAACGCAGGGAACTGAAACATCTTAGTACCTGCAGGAAAAGAAAGAAATATCGATTCCCGGAGTAGTGGCGATCGAAACGGGAAGAGCCTAAACCGGAATGTTTACGGACAGTCCGGGGTTGTAGGAGCGTTCAAAGCGAACATCAAGGAACCAGAACCAGATGGAAATATGGGCCGTAGAGGGTGAAAGCCCCGTACGGGTAACGAGGATGTTCCGGGAATGCCACCTGAGTAGGGCGGGACACGTGGAATCCTGTCTGAATCTGCGGCGACCACGCCGCAAGGCTAAATAGACCGATAGTGAACCAGTACCGTGAGGGAAAGGTGGGAAGGACCCCGAACAGGGGAGTGAAATAGAACCTGAAACCGTTCGTTTACAAGCGGTCGGAGCGGAGCGATCCGCGACGGCGTGCCTTTTGCATAATGAGCCTACGAGTTGTATCTTGCCGGCGAGGTTAAGTCCTTCAGGGACGTAAGCCGTAGCGAGAGCGAGTCTGAACAGGGCGTTCAGTCGGCAGGAACAGACGCGAAACCTAGTGATCTACCCATGTCCAGGGTGAAGGTGCCGTAACAGGCACTGGAGGCCCGAACCAGTTTCCGTTGAAAAGGGCGTTGAAAAGGGCTTGGATGAGGCGTGGGTAGGAGTGAAAGGCCAATCAAACTGGGAGATAGCTCGTACTCCCCGAAATGTCTTTAGGGACAGCCTCGTCTATATCTGCGTGAGGTAGAGCTACTGATAGGAAAAGAGGGCTTCATCGCCTATCGATTTCTGACAAACTCCGAATGCGCGCAGAGCAAAGGACGGGAGTGAGTCTGCGGGTGCTAATATCCGTGGGCAAAAGGGTAAGAGCCCAGACCTTCAGCTAAGGCCCCCAAGAGCAGTTTAAGTTGAGACAGAACGAAGTGACACCGCAGAGACAGCCAGGATGTTAGCTTGGAAGCAGCTATTCATTCAAAGAGTGCGTAACAGCTCACTGGTCGAGCGGAGTTGCATGGATGATGAGCGGGCATCAAGACTGCCGCCGAAGCTAAGGACGCGTGAGGAATCATGCGTGGTAGGGGAGCATTCCAGCCAGCGTTGAAGGTGAACCGTGAGGTTTGCTGGAGCGTCTGGAAAAGAAAATGTAGGCATAAGTAACGACAATGATAATGGAAATTATCACACCGAAAACCCAAGGTTTCCTGAACAACGTTAAACGGATCAGGGTAAGTCGGGACCTAAGCGGAAGCCGAGAGGCGCACGTGATGGCTAGCCGGTTAACATTCCGGCACTCGTGATGCAGGGGAGCATGAGACCGAGGAGTGACACAGCCGCGCGCTGACGGAATAGCGCGTTGAAGGGCGTAGGGCGACTGAAACCCGACAGTACCGGAAAGCTTCGGCAGCCCGGACAGAGCTGGTAATCAAACTTGCGAGAAAATCATGTAACCGCTAAGCGCATCACGACCCGTACCGTAAACCGACACAGGTGGGTGAGGAGAGAATCCTAAGGTGCTCGAGTGAATCATGGCTAAGGAACTAGGCAAATTGACCGCGTAACTTC
>CACWOZ010000025.1 GCA_902762655.1 uncultured Bacteroidia bacterium | reverse complement strand
CCCGTCTCGCTCACCATTGCGACATCGGTGGGAGAGACCATCACCACCGGTAGCAGTCCGATATGGTCGGAAAGGCGCTGGTACGGCTTGTCGTCCCTACGCAGTTTCTTGCCGGAGCCGTCCACCTGTATGCTGATGCGGGTGTCCGGACCGGAAGGCATGGAGTACAGGCCGGAGAGCGCGAAACTGCTGCAGCCGTGGCGGAAATTGTAGCGGTCGGAGGTGGAAAAGGCGCTTTTGGCCATGGACAGATACCATATGGCATCCATGAGGTTCGTCTTTCCTTCGCCGTTGTTGCCTGAAATACAGTTTATATTGGGACAGAATTCAAGTTCCTGCAACTCGATGTTGCGGAAATCCTGAACGACTATCTTCTTCAGATCCATACCACAAATATAAAATTAAATGGCTATATTTGCAAGTTAAAATCAGGACACACACTTAACTATGAGCATACAGCAAGAAAAGATTGCAGCCCTTGTCGAACGCCGTGCCAAAGCGCGCCTCGGCGGCGGGCAGAAACGCATCGACGCACAGCACGAGAAAGGCAAACTCACGGCACGTGAGCGCCTTGCATTGCTTCTGGATGAAGGCAGTTTCGAGGAATTCGACATGTTCGTCCAGCACCGCTGCACAAACTTCGGAATGGAAAAATCTCATCCTGACGGCGACGGAGTGGTGACCGGGCAAGGCACCATCGACGGCCGTCACGTATTCGTATACGCCCAGGACTTCACCGTAAGCGGAGGTTCCCTGAGCAAGACCATGAGCGAGAAGATCTGCAAGGTCCTTGACATGGCCATGCGCTGCGGTGCACCGGTCATCGGCCTTAACGATTCCGGCGGAGCACGTATCCAGGAGGGTATCGACTCCCTCGCAGGCTATGGCGAAATCTTCGAGCGCAACATCCTCGCCAGTGGTGTGGTTCCCCAGATTTCGGGGATTTTCGGTCCCTGCGCAGGCGGCGCCGTCTACTCACCCGCCCTCACCGACTTCACTCTCATGGTGAAGAATACATCCTATATGTTCCTCACCGGTCCCGCGGTGGTCAAGAGTGTGACAGGAGAGGATATAGACCAGGAAGGTCTGGGCGGAGCGAGCGTCCATGCCAGCAAGAGCGGTGTGGCGGATTTCGCTGCGGAAGACGAACAGGACGGCATCGACACAATCAAGCGCCTGCTTAGCTACATTCCCCAGAACAATATGGAGACGGCCCCCTTCAGGCCCACGGCAGACCCTGTTAACAGGATGTCGGACCTGCTGAACGAGATTATCCCCGACAATCCCAACAAGGCCTACGATATGTATGAGGTCATCCGCACCATCGTGGACGACGGCGACTTCTTCGAGGTACACAAGGATTTCGCAAAGAATATCATAGTCGGATTCGCACATTTCGGCGGCCGTGGCGTAGGCGTCGTGGCCAACCAGCCCAAGGTGCTTGCCGGCGTGCTCGATATCAACGCATCCCGCAAGGCAGCCCGCTTCGTGCGGTTCTGCGATGCCTTCAACATTCCTCTGGTCACCCTCGTGGACGTGCCCGGTTTCCTTCCCGGCACCCAGCAGGAGTACGGCGCAGTCATCACCAACGGAGCGAAGTTGCTCTATGCCTATGGCGAGGCAACCGTCCCCAAGGTGACGGTCACCCTCCGCAAGGCCTACGGCGGAGCGCACATTGTAATGAGTTGCAAGCAGTTACGCGGCGATATCAACTATGCATGGCCTACTGCACAGATTGCGGTGATGGGTGCCGACGGAGCAGTGAACGTGCTATACGGGAAAGAGATCAAGGCGGAGACCGACCCTGCAAAGCAGGCTGAGGTCCGCGCCGAGAAGAAGGCCGAATACGAGGAACTGTTCAACAATCCTTATCAGGCCGCCCAGAAGGGTTATATCGAAGATGTCATCGAGCCGCGCAATACGCGCTTCCGCGTAATACGCGCGCTCGAGAGTCTGCAGGGCAAGCGTCAGGAGCTTCCTGCCAAGAAACACGATAATCTGCCTCTGTAATGACTGTAATCCTAAACATGACAGAGGGCGCCAAACGCATGGCGGAAACCGACCCTCATGGTTTCACCCTTGCGCTGATTGCCGTCACCACCGTGTTCACCGCACTGGTGATACTGTATTTCGTGTACAGCCTGATCGGGAAACTCTCCCATCCGTCCGCCCCGAAAGCCCCGAAGGCTGCCCGGAAGAAGGCTGCCAAGGGTGAGCCCGATGCCGATACGGCCGCAGCGATTGCCATGGCCCTTGAAGCCGAACTCGGCGGCGAAGTGAATGCCGCCATCGCAATGGCCCTGCATCTTCATCTTTCGAACGCAGTCCACGATGTGGAGCCCGGTATAATAACCTATGTTCCCCGCGAAAGTGCCTGGGGAACGCCATCACTTAATTTCAGAAAAACTCCAAAGAAATGAGCCAGTATAAATTCAAGATCAACGGTAAGGATTTCGATGTTACCGTCAATTCAGTAGAAGGCAAGAATGCGTCCGTCACCGTTAACGGCGTTGATTATAATGTAGAACTCGAATCCGGGCTGGACGGGAGTCTCTCCTCTTCAGCCGTCTCGCTCCGCGAGACCCCTCCCAGCGTTGCTGGGCCCCTCCCTCTTAGCGTGCCGAGGGTGGCAGCGGCTGCCGAGGAGAGCTCCCGTCCAGCCCAAGGCTCAGCAGTTCCTGCCGCCGCTTCCGGTGCCGGAAAGAAGATAGTGTCTCCCCTTCCGGGCGTCATCATTGACGTCTGTGTAAATGTAGGCGATGCAGTGAAGCGCGGCCAGAAGATCGCTGTCATAGAGGCTATGAAGATGGAGAATGACATCCTCGCCGAGTCCGACGGAACCGTTACCGCCATCTACGTGAAGAAGACAGACTCCGTGCTTGAAGGAGCGGATATAGCCAGCATCGCATAAAGCATGGGCAGTACAGTTATCGACAGTCTCCAGCAATTCTGGCAGTTTACCGGATTTGCCAACTGTACCTGGCAGCATCTTGCGATGATCTGCATAGGACTGATATTCATCTTCCTTGGTATCAGGAAGCACTGGGAACCCCTGCTTCTGGTGCCGATAGGATTCGGTATGATCATAGGCAACATCCCCCTGTTCTTCGACCCGGCTACAGGCGAAGGCCTGCGCATAGGCGTATACGAAGAAGGCTCGGTGCTCAACATACTGTATCAGGGCGTTCGACAAGGGTGGTATCCCCCCCTTATTTTCCTTGGAATAGGCGCTATGACAGACTTCAGTGCGCTGATTTCCCAACCTCGCCTGGTATTGATCGGCGCCGCGGCGCAGATGGGCATATTCGGAGCGTATCTGCTTGCACTGCTGCTCGGCTTCACACCTAATGAAGCAGGTGCAATCGGCATCATCGGCGGAGCAGACGGACCTACCGCCATCTTCCTGAGCGGCAAACTTGCGCCCGAACTAATGGGTGCGATAGCAGTATCGGCATATTCCTACATGGCCCTGGTGCCTGTGATCCAGAAGCCTATCATGCTGCTGATGACCAGCAAGAAGGAGCGCCTGATCCGCATGGCCAAGCCTCGTGTGGTCAGCCAGAAAGAGAAGATTATCTTTCCTATTGTGGGATTCATCTGCACCGCATTCATCGTGCCCTCCGGACTGCCTCTGCTGGGTATGCTCTTCTTCGGCAACCTGCTCAAGGAGTCTGGCGTCACCCGCCGCCTGGCAGAGACCGCACGCGGGCCGCTGATCGACGTGGTCACCACCCTGATCGGCCTCACCGTCGGAGCATCCACCCAGGCAGACGTTTTCCTGAACGCCCGATCTGTCATGATTTTCGGACTCGGTCTGCTGTCATTCGTAATCGCGACCTTCAGTGGTGTGCTCTTCGTGAAGATTATGAATCTCTTCTGTAAAGAAGGCCACAAGATCAATCCTCTGATCGGCAACGCAGGCGTGTCCGCAGTGCCCGACAGCGCACGCGTTTCCGAAACCGTCGGCCTGGAAGCGGATCCTTCCAACCACCTGCTGATGCACGCCATGGCGCCTAACGTAGCCGGTGTGATCGGCTCGGCAGTCGCCGCCGGTATCCTGCTTGGATTCCTCGGATAGAATGTCCAAAACTGATTAATAAAACTCGGAGCAATGCTTCGAGTTTTATTTGTATTGGCGGCCGGCATGACTATATCGGTCCAAACTTTGGACCGGTGTTGACACCCAACACAAAATAAAGGGTGCCTGATTAAAGGCACCCATAACACTCGATGTTGTAATTCCATTCTATTTCAACACCCCGAGTTCCTTCCCGACTTTGATGAAGGCGGCTATCGCCTTGTCAAGGTGCTGCTTCTCGTGGGCGGCGGAAATCTGCACGCGGATGCGGGCCTGGCCTTTAGGCACAACAGGATAGTAGAATCCGGTGACGAAGATTCCCTCTTCGGCCATACGGGCAGCGAATTTCTGGCTCAGCGGAGCGTCGTAAAGCATTACGGCGAGGATTGCACTCTGGGTGGGCTTGCAGTCGAATCCGGCGGCAAGCATCTTCTCGCGGAAGTATTTTACGTTCTCCTGCTGCTTGTCGTGGAGAGCGTTGCTCTCTTCCAACATCTTGAAGAGTTCGATGCAGGCTCCGCAGATCATAGGAGGAAGCGAGTTGGAGAACAGGTACGGACGGGAGCGCTGGCGCAACATATCGATAATCTCCTGACGGCCGGTGGTGAATCCACCGACAGCGCCTCCAAAACTCTTTCCGAGGGTGCCGGTGTGGATGTCGATGCGGCCGTAAAGACCGAATTCCTCGGCAACACCGTGGCCGGTAGGGCCTACGACTCCCGCAGAATGGCTTTCGTCCACCATCACGAGGGCGTCATATTTCTCGGCGAGCTCGCAGATCTTGTCCATGGGAGCGACATTACCGTCCATACTGAACACACCGTCGGTGACGATGATGCGGAACCTCTGTGCCTGGGCTTCCTGCAGGCAGCGCTCAAGGTCGGCCATGTCTGCATTGGCATAACGATAGCGCACAGCCTTGCATAGGCGCACGCCGTCGATGATGGATGCATGGTTGAGTGCATCGGAGATGATGGCATCTTCGGCAGTCAGCAGAGGCTCGAACACTCCCCCGTTGGCATCAAAGCAGGCAGCATAGAGAATGGTATCATCGGTATGGAAATACTTGGCGATAGCTTTCTCCAACTGGCGGTGGATGTCCTGCGCCCCACAGATGAAACGCACGGATGACATGCCATAGCCACGCTCATCCATTGCCTTCTTGGCGGCGGCGATCAGACGCGGATTGTCTGAAAGGCCAAGGTAGTTGTTGGCACAGAAGTTAAGTGCCTTGCTGCCGTCCTCAAGGGTGATCTCGGCGCCCTGGGGAGAGCAGATATTGCGTTCGTGTTTGTAAAGACCGGCTTCTTCGATGGCTTTTAACTCATCTTGAAGATACTTTTGAAATTTTCCGTACATAATATTGATTATAGTTTCGGTTCAACTTTACAACAAAAATAGTAAATTTGTATCGGAATTAGTGACACTTTAATGAAAAATGTTCTTGTAATCGGTTCTACCGGTCAGATTGGTTCTGAGTTGACCATGAAACTCAGGCACTTGCATCCCGAAGGAAATATTGTGGCAGGTTATATCCCCGGCTTTGAGCCGAAAGGCGAACTCCTGGAGAGCGGTCCCTCGGCCGTTGTAAATGTGGTGGATGCTGTGCAGATTGCCGATGCTGTAGGCAGATACGATATCGATACCATATATAATCTTGCGGCCCTTCTTTCGGCAACCGCGGAGAAATTCCCTCTCAAGGCATGGGACATCCAGATGAACGGGCTTATCAACATACTGGAAGTCGCCCGCGAGCACGGATGCGCTGTCTTTACCCCCAGTTCCATCGGTTCCTTCGGGCCAAGCACTCCTCATAAGGACACACCCCAGGATACCATCCAGCGACCCACCTCCATGTATGGCGTAACAAAGGTGGCGACAGAACTGCTCAGCGACTATTATTTCCATAAATATGGAGTGGATACCCGTTCGGTACGCTTCCCCGGACTGATCTCCTACACCACCCTTCCCGGA
Source organism: uncultured Bacteroidia bacterium (assembly GCA_902762655.1). GTDB lineage: Bacteria > Bacteroidota > Bacteroidia > Bacteroidales > UBA932 > Cryptobacteroides. The sequence goes on along the minus strand of CACWOZ010000025.1, from coordinate 27,329 downwards.
GGCGGCACTACCGACTATGCAGTCGAAATCTACTATGCCGCAGTCAAGGGCGAAGAATTCGTATGCCCCATCGCACAAGGCACCCTCATGGATATGATGTATATGCCGGATGCCCTCAAGGCCGCGGTAGACATCATGGAGGCGGATCCTTCCAAACTCATCCATCGCAACTCCTTCAACATCGCTTCGATGAGTTTCGCGCCGGAAGATGTCTTCGCTGCAATCAAGAAGATCATCCCCGACGCCCGCATGCGCTACGAGGTCGATCCTGTGCGCCAGGCTATCGCTGATTCCTGGCCGGACAATATGGACGACTCCTGCGCCCGTGCGGAATGGGGATGGACACCCCACTACGACCTCGATTCAATGTCCCGCGACATGATCGAGCATCTCAGAATCAAACTGAAATAAAAAACTCGGGGCTCAGGCTCCGAGTTTTTCTTTCGCATAGGCAGCGGTGAGTTTGAAGGTCTTCCTCCGTGAGGATGGTGCCTCGTACATCGCATCGTTCATGATGCGTTCGCAGATGGACCGGAGTCCGCGCGCACCGAGTTTCTCCTTGATAGCCGTATCTACTATTATGTCGAGGACGGAGGGTTCTATCTCCAGCTTGATGCCATCTATCTCGAACATCTTCTCGTACTGCCTCAGGATGGCATTGCGTGGTTCGGTAAGGATACGCTTAAGGGCCTTACGGTCGAGATTGTCCAGACTCATGATGACGGGCAGACGGCCTATAATCTCGGGGATGAGCCCGTATTTGCGCATATCCTGCGCCTCCACATACTGAAGGAGGTTGTCCTTGTCGACTGCCTGTTTTTCGTCGGAGCCGAAACCGATAACACGGGTGTTCAGGCGCTGGGCAATCACACGGTCGATACCCTCGAAGGCACCGCCGCAGATAAACAGCACGTTCTCCGTGTTGAAGTGGATGAACTCCTGCTCGGGGTGCTTGCGGCCTCCTGCCGGGGGTACGTTTACAACGCTTCCCTCCAGCAACTTAAGGAGCCCCTGCTGTACGCCCTCTCCGGAAACGTCGCGGGTAATGGAAGGGTTGTCGCTCTTACGCGCGATCTTGTCGATCTCGTCGATGAAGACAATACCCATCTCCGCCTGTGCCTGGTCGTAGTCTGCATCCTGAAGCAGTCGTACGAGAAGGCTCTCGACATCTTCTCCCACATATCCTGCCTCGGTCAGCACCGTCGCATCCACGATGGCGAAGGGCACCATCAGCATCTTGGCAATGGTGCGGGCCAGTAATGTCTTTCCTGTGCCCGTAGGACCCACGAGGAGTATGTTTGATTTCTCCAATTCAACCCCGTCGTTCGCAGGATTTACTACATTGTGGAGTATTCTCTTATAATGATTGTAAACCGCCACTGAAAGGAGTTTCTTAGCCCTGTCCTGACCAATTACGTATTGGTCGAGGAAGGCCTTGATTTCTTTCGGTTTAGGTATCTGCACTTTCTGCTGTTCCGCCATCACTTCTTCTTTTTGCTGAGAATCTTGTCAACCATTCCGTAAGCAAGGGCTTCCTGCGCGTTCATCCAGTAGTCGCGGTCGGCGTCGGCGAAGACCTTCTCGAATGGCTGGCCGCTGTGCTCGGCAATGATGCGGCAAAGTTCATCGCGCATCTTCTCTATTTCCTTGGCAGCAATGAGGATGTCGGATGCCTGTCCCTGCGCTCCGCCGAGGGGCTGATGGATCAGTACGCGGCTGTGAGGAAGGGCGGAACGTTTACCTTTTGTGCCTGCGCAGAGCAGGACACTGCCCATGGAGGCCGCCATTCCCGTGCATACCGTTGCGATGTCCGGTTCGACTATCTGCATGGTATCGTAAATGCCGAGCCCTGCTGACACGCTTCCTCCCGGGGTGTTCAGATAGAGGGTAATGTCGGCGTTGCTGTCGGTGGAAGACGCCAGGAAAAGCAACTGCGCCTGCACGATGTTGGCGACATCATCGTCGATGGGAACGCCGAGGAAGATGATGCGGTCCATCATCAGTCGGCTGAACACGTCCATGGAGGCCACGTTCAACTTGCGCTCCTCGATGATGGTGGGATTGATGTAGGAACCGGTTGCCGAAGAATAACGGTGCAGGGTCATAGGCCCCACACCGAATTCGGACTTCGCAAATTTCTCGAAATCAGACATATTACTTAAGTTCGCGGTATTTCTCGGAAGTGATCTTCTTGGCCTTGACGGTGATCTCTTCCTTGAGTTTGCCGAGCACCTTGTTGTCTTCTACCTGCTCCACGAGGCGGTCGATCTGCTTGCGGTCCTGCATCATGTTCTGGACGGCTTCTTTGAGCATGTCCTCGGGGACATTGGGAAGGCCGTACATCGCATACTGATACTGTACAAAGCCGCGGGCTGCATCCTGCACATCCTGTTGCTCAACCTTGAATCCGTACTTGCGCATGAAGGCGCTGCGGATGAGCTGCCAGCGGAAATCGGCGAGGAAGCCCTCGAAATCCTTCTCGATATCTTCCTTGCTGACCTTGCCTCCGTTGGCCTCGAAGAGCCACCTCTTCATGAAGGCCTCGGGAAGGTCGAACTTGGTCTTCTCCACGAAGTAGTCGCGGATATCCTTGGTGAGCCTCCATTCGGACTGCTGGGCATATTCGCTCTCGAGACGCCCAGTGAGTTCCTTCTCGATATCTTCGTCACTCTTTTCTTCCTTCTTCTCCTCATAGTACTTCTTGAGGTTCTCGGTCATCGAAGCCTTGTCCTTTGCAGATGCGGTGATGGTGTACTTGTTGACAACATCTTCCTTGCCGGCAGACACCTCGAACTCAGGATAGGTAGCGATGTCGAAGATGAATGTGAAGTCGTTGCCGCTCTTCCATTCCACCTCAGGCTGATTCTCGCTGCCGAGAGGTTCTCCGAGCACATTGAGTTTGTTCTCATCGATAAAGTCCTGGAGTCCCTTCGAGATCACCTCGTTTACGGACTCTGCAAGTATCTGGTCGCCATAGACGCGACGCACGAGGCTCTCGGGCACCATTCCTTTGCGGAAGCCCTTGAAGTCGGCTGTTTTGCGGCGAGCTGCCAGTTTCTTGCGTTCGATTTCTGCATAGTCTGCGCTCTCGATCCCGAGAGTCAGTTCGATGTTCAAGGCATCGAGTTGTTTCTTTTCTACTTTCATTTTATAAAATTGATAAATTTATTCCTTTTAGGGTATGCGATGCGCCCGTGATACATCTGGGCGAGATATGTCTTGAGGGAGGCTTTCACGATGCCGAGTTCCTTGACGCTGATCTCAGCCTCTTCGAACTGGCCTTCTTCCATCTTTCCGGCAACGATTCCTTCTACAAAGGCGTCAAAGGCCTCGGGAGTATAATCCTTGAGCGAACGGGATGCAGCCTCTATGCTGTCGCAAAGCATAAGTATGGTCTGTTCGCGTGTGACGGGCTTCCTGCCAGGATAGCGGAATAGTCCTATTTCTTCGGGAGCCCCACCCTCCTTGAGGAAACGGTCATAGAAGTAACTTACTACGGTTGTGCCGTGGTGCGAAAGTATGAAGTCCCTTATTACGGACGGGAGGCGATGCTTTTGGGCTAGTTCTCCGCCATCGATGATATGCTTGATTATATCCTGTGCACTCTGTTGGGGAGTAAGGCCTTCATGATAGCGGCGCACGCCGTCCGCAAGCAGCATGGATTCGTTCTCAACGAAGCACATGGGGTTGTTCATCTTGCCGATGTCGTGGTACAGGGCAACTGCATCTGCCATGTTCATAACCTGCAGGGAGTGCTGGAAGGTTCCCGGAGCCTTCTGCTCAAGCTCGTGGAGCAGAGGGTTGGATGTGTCGCAGAGTTCGCTCAGGCGATATACCGAGACCAGATTGAATATCTTCTCGAAAAGATATGAGAGAGGGTATCCTGCAACGCAGAGTATGGCCGAAATAAAGAGCAGTAATGCCGTGCGGATGATGTTTCCTCCGGCAAGGTCCGTCAGGCGCAGCCCAAGGAACACAAGGAACATCACGGCGAAGGTGATGATAGCGTTCAGGAACTGTCTCCAGCCTTTGTTGAAGGTCTTGAATGTTATAATCGAGATAACCCCGCCGGCCAGGAAGACCAGGAAAACGGCGCGGCCCCCCTCTGCATATAGCAGAAGAGGGAGTATGGAGATTCCATAGGTCATCACGACCAGCCTGTTGTCGAAGAAGGCCTCGAGCAGAAGGGCGCAGAGCACGAACGGAACCACGTAGAGGTATTCCGGATGCGTGCGCGGAAGTACTATGGAAATCACCGTGAACACAGTGAAGATCAGTGTGAGATAGAGATACTTGCCGTTGTCCTTGAAGATGGTGGGATTCACCAGGCGGATGGCAAAGAAAAGGAACACCACCAGCAGCAGGGCGATCACTACATTGCCCGTCCAGAAAAGGAAGCCTCCGGCGGATGTGCCCATGTTCGCATTGTACTCTTTCTCGTAGGATGCGATCATCTGTGCGATTTCGGCGGTAACGATCTCTCCCTGCGAGACAATCAACTGCCCTGCACTGACATAGCCTGATGTGGGAGACACGGGGATGTTCGCGTCGGGGCTCAACTGTTCGCTGGCGATACGGTCGTAAACCAGATTGGGTACGACCAGGTCGGTGGCAGAAACTGCATGCAGCAGAGAGTCCACGTTCACTTCCGGCCATTCAGAAGAGACGCCGGCAATAAATGTGCTGCGGGCGTCGGCAAGTCTGGAAATCTCTGCCGCAGGTCGCGCAACAGCGCGTTTGTCCCTCTGGACATAAACAATCTCCGAACTGCCAGGGACACCGTCGTCACCTACCACACCCCTGTCGTAAACCGACTTGAGCGATGCTACGATGCTGGTTCGCATGAAAGCAAAATCGCCGAGGTCTACACTTTCGGCAACACGGACACTGCGATTGACAACATCTTCCTGATACTTGTAATAAGGAATGATGTTGTCAGAGGCTAGCCTACGTTCCTCCAGGATTTCGTCTTCCGTCTTGAGCACGGGAAAATCGATGGGGGCGATCAGGGTTTCATACTTCCACGGCGCGCCCTTCCGGTAGTCGTAACTCAACTTGGCGCTGCGGGGCAGCACCATCAGGATGACCAGGAAGACGATCAGCAAAGGGAGGAACTTTTTCATTTGAAGGGGCTGTTGGCTTCTCTTGCGATGAATTTATAAGTAAGTTTGTCGGTAAGTCTGGGGAAGAGCCTGTGAGCCAGCACAGTAGCCTTGCCAAGACCGGTAAGTATGCATTCGGACCTGCGTTTGCGCAGGGCCCGGGCAAGATGTGCCGCACACTCTTCCGCACTCATCAGTTTACCCTCGTCCAGAGGGGTCTCCCCCTGTGCGGAACCGTCTGCGGTAAGCGCAGCATTCCTTACATTGGATGAAGTGTAGCCGGGAGCAAAGACCAACACATTCAGGCCGTCCTTGAGATGCTCGATGCGGATAGTGTCCAGGAATCCTCGGATGGCGTATTTCGAAGACGAGTATCCGGTACGGGCGGGAAGGGCGGAGTAGCCTGCTATGCTGATGACACCGGCCACCTGCCCCTTCCTCTCAAGGAGATAAGGCAGGGCGTACTTGGTGCAGTTGACTGTACCCCAGAAGTTGACGTCCATGAGGGAGTGTATCACCTTGAGGTCCAGGTCTTTGAACATGGCACGCATAGAGAGTCCGGCATTATTCACCAGGATGTCGATGCCGCCGAAGCGGGCTACTGCCGCATCCATGAGGGCCTTGCAGTCAGACTCCGAAGATACGTCGCACTTCACACAAAGCACATTCTCCTCCGGGGCGACAGAGGGAGCCAGTTCCTGGAGTGCATCCAGCCTGCGGGCGGCCATAACCACCTTCGCCCCGCATTTTCCGAAATGACGCGCCGAAGCCAGTCCGATGCCCGAACTGGCTCCTGTGACGACGATCACTTTGTTTTTGAAATATTCAGATTCCTTCACTTCGTTCGGAATGACAATTATTTGACGGTCATTGCGGCGATGTCATCACCGTCATAGAGGCCGGCGTCGAGTTTCGCTTTGATTTCCTTGAAGGCCTTGAGTGTATATTCCACGTCTTCCATGGTATGGGCAGCGGTGCAGACGATGCGGAAGATAATCATGCCCTTGGGGATAACCGGATAGATGACCATGGAGCAGAAGATCTTGTAGTTCTCGCGCAGGTCCTTGGCCATCTTGGTAGCCTGGGCGATACCGCCCTTTATGTGCACGGGAGTAACACAGGCTTCAGCCTCGCCGATATCGAATCCTTCCTTCTTGAAACCATCCTGGATGGCGTGGGTGATGGCCCAGCATTTCTTGCGGAGTTCATCTCCTTCGGGTGAATCGATAATCTCCATTCGCTTGAGGTTGCCGATAACAAGAGGCATAGGGAGGCTCTTTGCATACATCTGGGAGCGCATATTGGCACGCAGGTAGTTGATGATGCTGTGAGGGCCTGCCACGAAGCCACCAATGCTGGCCATGCTCTTCGCGAATGCGCCTATGTAGAGGTCGATGCCGTCCATCACGCCGAAATGTTCGCTGGTGCCGCGTCCGTGCTCGCCGAGGAGGCCGAAGCCGTGGGCGTCGTCAATCAGGATACGGAACTTGTGCTTCTTTTTGAGGGCTACGATCTCGTCGAGTTTGCCCAGTGCGCCGGTCATACCGTACACGCCTTCGGTAATCAGCAGCACGCCGCCGCCGTTCTCTTCCGCTTCTGCACAGGCGCGGGTGAGCACCTTGTCGCAGTCGGCAATGTTGTTGTGACGGTATTTGTATTTGCTGCCGATGTGCAGACGGATTCCGTCAAGCAGGCAGGCATGGCACTCAGCATCGTACACGACAACGTCGTGGCGGGCGAGAAGGGCGTCGATAGTAGAGACTATTCCCTGATAGCCGAAGTTGAAGAGGAAAGCATCCTCCTTCTTCTCGAAGTCGGCGAAAACCTTCTCGAGTTTCTCATGATAGCGGGTATGGCCGGACATCATGCGGGCGCCCATAGGATAGGCAAGGCCCCAGTCGGCTGCACCCTGTGCATCAGCCTTGCGCACCTCGGGATGGTTTGCCAGACCGAGGTAGTTGTTTAGGCTCCAATTAAGCACCGGAATGCCGTTGAAGGTCATATGGGGGCCAAGTTCCCCTTCGAGGCGGGGATACATGTAATAGCCGAATCCTTGTTCGAAATACTGGCCGATAGGGCCGCCGGAATCGCGTTCGATGCGATCGAAAATGTCTAACATGGTATAATAATTAAGCGTCAATATTTGCGTAGTGTGCGTTCTCTTCAATGAACTGCCTGCGAGGCGGAACATCGTCGCCCATCAGCATGCTGAAGGTGCGCTCTGCCTGGGCGGCGTTCTCTATAGTAATCTGACGGAGCCTGCGGTTGGCTGGGTCCATGGTGGTTTCCCAGAGTTGCTGGTCGCTCATTTCACCAAGACCTTTGTAGCGCTGCACGGTATAGCCTTTGTCGGAGCCCTTACCCAATCTGAGTGCGGCCTCTTCGCGCTGTTCTTCGGTCCAGCAGTAGATCTCTTCCTTGCCCTTCTTGACGAGGTAGAGCGGAGGAGTAGCAAGATATACATATCCGTTCTTGATCAGGTCGAACATGTAGCGGAAGAAGAAGGTAAGGATAAGGCAGGCGATGTGGCTGCCGTCGACATCGGCATCAGTCATGATTACCACCTTGTGATAACGCAGACGGCTGAGGTCCATATGTTTCTCGCCTGTCTCGTCTTCCTGCGCGACGCGCACGCCAAGCGCCGTGTATATGTTCTGGATTTCCTGGCTGTCGAAAGCGCGGCCTTCGGCGGCCTTTTCCACATTCAGTATCTTGCCTCGCAGAGGCAGGATGGCCTGGTAGCGGCGGTCGCGGCCCTGCTTGGCGGTACCGCCTGCGGAATCTCCCTCGACGAGGAAGAGTTCGCACTTTTCGGGATCGTTCTCCGAGCAGTCGGCAAGTTTGCCGGGGAGGCCTGCGCCAGTCATTACGGTCTTGCGCTGAACCATTTCGCGGGCCTTGCGGGCAGCGGCACGGGCCGTTGCGGCAAGTACGATCTTGTCGATGATGGTCTTGGCAAGTTTAGGATTCTCTTCGAGATAGATGTCCATCGCACCGGCGGTAGCCTGCGACACCGCTGACGTAACCTCGGTGTTTCCGAGTTTGGTCTTGGTCTGACCTTCGAACTGAGGCTCGGCTACCTTGACGGAAATAACTGCGGTAAGTCCCTCGCGGAAGTCCTCGGGAGCAAGTTCGACCTTTGCCTTCTCGAGGAGTTTATTCTTGTCGGCGTAGTTCTTGAGCGCACGGCTGAGGCCCATCTTGAAACCCTGGAGATGGGTACCGCCCTCTATTGTGTTGATATTGTTCACATAGGAATATATCTTCTCGGAATAGCCGGTGTTGTACTGGAGGGCTATGTCGATGGGGATGATCTTGTCGGAAGAAACGCATACCGGTTCGGGGATGAGTTTCTGGGCGCCTGCGTCGAGGTAGTCGATGAACTCCTTGAGTCCTTCTTCGGAATAGAAGAGTTCAGACTTGAACACCTGCTTGCCGGTGGCCTTGCTCTCGCCGCTTTCATCCTGGACGAATTCATCCACGAGGTTGCGCTTGTCGGTCAGGCGGATGCGGATTCCCCTGTTGAGGAATGCAAGTTCGCGCAGGCGGGCAGCCAGGGTGTCATACTTGTAGACCGTAGTCTGGGTGAAAATAGTAGCGTCCGGATGGAAGGTGATGATGGTTCCGTGCTCACTCTCGGGGCACTCACCTGTCACCTCCACGGGAGTGATAGGCTTGCCTTTGGAATACTTCTGAACGAAGATTTTGCCTTCGCGGTGTACTTCGGCTATAAGGAGGTCGGACAGGGCGTTCACGCAGGATACGCCCACGCCGTGCAGACCGCCGGAAACCTTATAGTTGTTCTTGCTGAACTTTCCGCCTGCATGGAGCACGGTCAGAACCACCTCGAGGGCGGAACGATGCTCCTTCTCATGCATGCCTGTAGGGATGCCTCGTCCGTTATCTTCTACGCGGATGGAGTTATCCTCAAGTATCTGCACGTCGATAGTGTCGCAGAAGCCTGCCATGGCCTCGTCGATACTGTTGTCCACAACTTCATAGACAAGATGGTGCAATCCCCTCTCGGATATGTCACCGATATACATGGATGGGCGCTTGCGTACTGCCTCGAGCCCTTCCAGTACCTGAATACTATTCGCTGAATACTGTTCTTCAGCCACCTTCATCTCTTCCTGTTCAATCATATCTCTGTTTAATCTTATATTGCTTATAAAAAGGGTACAAATTTACGTAAATTATCTCAAATTCAGACGTATGCCTCCCGTGAAATAAATACCTTTCTGAACGTGCAGCGGAGAAAGTGCGATATCATGGCAAAGAAGGTTCCCTACATTGGCCCAGACACCGAAACGATTATTGAAACTGTACTCGCCAATCAGGCCAAGATCCGCGAAGCCGGGCACGGACCAGGTAAGGGCCGCCTGCTCGGTGCGGCCTTTGCAGGTCAGGCCGGCGAAAATCCTGGAGTTCCAGTTGTAGACAGCCGACACAGCGCCGGTAAAGGCGGGCAGGTCCAGATAATCGTCATTGAGTTCAATATTCGTATGCTTGAACCCGGCCGAAAGATCGAGCGCAAAGCGAGGCGATTTCCAATGGATGTCGGCATCGGCATAAACCGTGTTATAGTCGGCATAGGCAATTCCGCAGTCGAGCACCGGCGGGGCGAATATGCTGGCCGTAAAGGAATGCAGGGGCGCATCCGAATAGGAGGCCCATCCTCCCCTGACATCGTACTGCAGATACTTGAGAGCACTTCCGCGAAGGCCAAGCATTGCATTTAGTCTTTCGAGCGTCGGTTTGACAGCTGCGGTATATGAAGGATTAAACCAGTGGTTTTCGAGTTTGAGGTCGGCATAGCCGCGGACGAACTGCCCGCCTTTTACCGTTGCATATGCCTGAAGGACATTGTCGAAAAGGTCGGCCGTCAACCGGACATCGGGATAGAGCCACTGGAGATCGCTGGCGGGGCTGACGCTCACTCCGGCGGACAGCCTTACAGGGTCCCAGTCAAAAAGGGCCTTGGCGGCTATCTGGGCAACAAAGGCATTGTCATAGATATCGTTCGCGTAAATATCGGTCTCAAGATTGAAGTCGATGCGGAGGTCGAAGGGCAACATCCAGTTGGGAAGGAATCCTCCGCAAGCCTTGACTGCGGTCTGGCTCACAAAACTGTCGAACGCCTGGCTTACGGCAAGGTCGAAGTCGTATAATATCCTGGAATCGGCGTCGGAACGGACGGCTGTACGCAGGGTAAAGTCGTTAAAATTCGACTTACCGGTGAAATCGTTATTAAAAAGCCCCTGATAATCAAGCCCGTAAGCAAGGGAGAAAGAGTTTCCGAACCAACGTCCTTCCAGGCCGAATGTCTCGGAAATGTCATAGCCGCTGTAATCGTCGCGGCTATCCAGGGTGCCGTAGTTGCCGGCGTAGCCGTGCAGGTCCTGGAATACGGTGAGGGTATTGCCTGAAAGAGAACGGACCGGAGTCCATACCGCCTTCAGTTCGGGACGCAGGGGATAACCGGCCCCAGCCTTTAAATAGAACTTGTTGTAATCCGGGGCTGGCTTCTGTGGCGTTACGCTGATTTCGTAAGGGACAAATTCATACGAACCCTTGTAAGGTGTTGCGAAAACATTGTAACTCACCGATGTACGGAAACTGTTAAGCGAATCCGGAATCTCGAGAGGAACACTTTGTTTGCCGGCCTTTCCTAATTCCGCCTTATAGTCGTTCGTCACCTGAACCTGCGGATTAAGATTCTGGGTAAACGCCGGGATGGCGCAGGTCAATGCAACTGCGGCGATTATTATCTTGTGTTTCATAAAGATGCAAGTCTCTGGTTAACTGTTTCAACAATGTCGTCTCCTTCGCCATAGGCGGTGTAGCCGTCGCGAATGCTCTCCCATGTGGCCTTGGCCTGGGCGGTCTTGCCCTGCTCGCGGAAACCGTCGCCGAGCACGATGTAGCATTTGGCAAGCCAGTATGTCTGGTCGCCACACTTCGATGCGAATTCGTATACTTTATCTTCGAGTTTTGCGAATTCTCCGGAATCGCACAGGTCGCGGACAAGCATGTAGTAGGACTCTGCTCCCTCCGGCGAGGATGGCTGCCCGGCTAGTTTCTTGAAGAAGAGATACGCCTCGTCGCGATGGCTGGTAGCAAGCAGCGACTTGGCTTCGATGAACCAGCCTTCGCGCTGCTCGGCAGTGGAAGGGTTGCTCGATATGAGTTCTCTCGCAGCATCGATCGCATCTTCGAAGTTGTGCGCCTGATAGGCTGAACGCATCTTGCCCAGACGGGCAGCCGCCTTGTTCTCATCCATCTTCGCGATGTCCAGCAGGGTGCAGAAACCTTCGTAGGCATCGGTGTAATGCTGGAGTTCGAAGGAGAGTTTTGCATAATTGTATGCTGCAGTCTCAGCGAAAGAACCTTCCTTAAGTTCGGATGTCGCCATCTTGAATGCTGCGCAGGCCTTTTCCTTCTCGGAAAGAGCGCGGTAGGAATCTGCCAGATAGAACCATGCGTCCCCCTTCTTCTCGCCCTCAGGATAATCCTGCAGGTATTTCTGGAAAGATGTCACGGCACGGTCGTATCCGCCGGACAGGTATATCTGCTCGGCGGTATTGAAATAAATGTTCTCCTGCTCTTTTGGAGTCTTGCCAACAGAAAGATTGCGGGACTGCATATATTCCAGGAACTTCTCCGGCTGATTCGTGGTCTGATAGATGGAGTTGATGGCCATAAGGGCCTCTTCGGCGTATTCGCTCTTTGGAAGGAGCTCCACCACCTGCTTGTATTCGGAAAGTGCCTGCTCGTAATTCTTCATGTTCCTGAACGCCATCCCGCGGCCAATAAGGGCGCGTGCGGCGAATGTGTTGTCGGAAGTGGTTGTCTGCAGCGAGCCGAAAGTATTGATGGCCTGCTGGTTGTCATCGACTTCCATATAGGCCCTGCCGAGTTCGTACATGGCTTCGGAATACAAGGGAGAATCGGCCGATGCCCCGCTCACGCGGGAAAGCACTTTTACCTTTTCCTTCTTGTTGCCCGAGAGACCGTAGGCAATGGCCTGCTGATAGTAGGGGTAGATGTCGTTGACATCGTAGTAATTGTCCAGCACGCGCTGATACGATGCGATGGCGGCCTTATAGTTATGGCGGGCGAAATCGCAGTCCGAGCGGCGCACAAGTGCATCTTTTCGCACGGAAGGATCGCCTGAACCGATGTAGGTATCCAGCCATCGGGCTGCGGATTCATACTTGCCCTGGTTGAAGTTGGAGTAACCCAGATTATAACTCAGCATCTTACCCTCGCTGCGATCGTAGAGGGCGGAGATGTTGTAGAGATCTTCGTAAATTTCGGCCGCATCGGCATAATTCCCGCTGTTGAACAAAGACTCCGCCAGCCAGTAGCGTGACAACTGGGCATAGCGGTCGTTCTTGGGAAGATTGTAGGCAGCGGAGCGGAAATACGGCACGGCATCGGTCCAGGCACCACCGGCAGCAAGCTGGCTGGCGCGCAGATAGTTGGCCTTAAGATAGTTGCCGAGTTGTTCCTCGTTAAGTTCCTCGATGCTGGAGTAGGCCTCGATGGCAGCGGCGTAGTCCTTGGCGTTGAGTGCGGCGATAGCGAGATAGTTGTAGATTTGCTCGCGGCGCGAAGTCTGAGGATATTGCTGCAGGTATCCTCCGAAGACCGACATGTCGGAATTCAGGTCGAAGGCAAGTTTGGCGTAATTAAACCAGGCATCTTCCTGTATCTGAGGGTTGAATCCTGCCTGGGAAGCATCCCGGAAAGCATCGGAAGCCGCAACTTTGTTGCTTGTACGGATGTAGGAATATGCAAGCTGGTAGTTGGCCACCTGCCCTAGAGAGTCTGACCTGTTCTCTATCCTGGAGAGTTTCTCGATCGCCCCCCGGTAGTCCTGGACGGCATACATTACCGAACCGGCATGGAAGAGATCCGAACGGGACTGCCCGGCCTTGTCACCTTCCAGCATATAGTATGCGAGAGCCTTGTTCTTGTCGCCTTTAACAAGGAATGATTCCGACACGATGCGAGCCAGACGGGCCTTGCGCTCTTCTGGAGCCTGGTCGAGCATGGCGGGACCGTTCTCCACGATATAGTCGTAATCCTTCTTCATGAAGCGGCATTCCAGAATATAATACTTCGCGATTGCCTCGAACCGCTCGTCCTGTTCAATCAGGCGGAACCACTTTTCAGCAACATCGAACTGGCGGCCCTGATAGGCTATATATCCAAGTTGATATCTGGAGGGAGACGTGAGGCTGCTTTTGGGGGCGTTCTCGACTTTAAGCAGATATGTCACCGCTTCGTCATATTGACCTGCATTGAATGCACAGTAGCCGCGGCGGAAGTTGTAATTCAACTGGTCGGCCTGGCCGAGGCGGGTTTCGCTGACCTGCTTGAGAAGATCTGCCGCACCGGCATAATCCTCCTTCGCGAAAAGTTTGCCGGCATATTCATATCGGATCCTGTTATCCAGAACAGATTCAGGATAGGATTCGTTGTATTCCCGGAACAGGCGTGCATGGTCGTCATCGTCCGCCTTGACCGCACATAGCACCACGTAAGCCTTGGACATAGGGTCGCCAAGCGACTCAAAGATGGTCCTTGCTTTTCCGTAAACCCCACTCTCATAGAGTTTTACAGCCTCACGGAACCGAACATCCGCGTCTTGCGCGCCCGCGCGTGCAAGAGAAAATAGAAGAGCCGTGGCAGCGGTTATAACCAACAAATATTTATTTTTCATAAAATGATATTTTTCTAATCTTCAAATATAATCATTTTTCATCAATTTTTACTCAAATAAAATGTATATTTGCAGGTATCAGACACATTATTTATGGGCTCTCTCATCTCCTTCCGCAATGCGGACATCGTGGCTGGCGACAATGTGGTCGTCCATGACCTCGACATGGAAGTCGCCGCTGGCGACCTTGTGTACATACTCGGCAAAGTAGGCAGCGGCAAAACCTCCATCATCCGCACCATTACCGCCGAGAACAAACTCGGCAAGGGCGAGGGCGAGGCGTGCGGTTTCAGTTTGAACGGCATCAGGCAGAGGGATATCCCCAAACTGCGCCGCAGGCTCGGAGTCGTTTTCCAGGACTTCCGCCTGCTTATGGACCGCAGCGTATGGGAGAATCTGGATTTCATCCTCAAGGCCACAGGCTGGAAGGACCGCAAAGCGGCCGATGTACGCATCGATGAGGTACTGGAGGCAGTCGGTATGACCACCAAGGCACATAAAATGCCTCACCAGCTCTCTGGAGGAGAGCAGCAGCGCATTGCCATAGCACGTGCACTACTGAACGAACCAGAGGTAATCCTGGCAGATGAGCCCACTGGCAATCTGGATGAAGAAACCACGGAAGAGATTCTCCAGCTTCTGAACAAACTGAACAAGGAGAATGGCACGACCCTCATAATGGTCACGCATGACAAGAGCATAGTCGAGCGTTATCCGGGCCGCGTATTCGTCTGCTCGGACGAAAGTTGCAGCGAGAAATGACACTCAGCCAGAGATACGCCGCTATCCTGGATTACTTCCGGAATAATGTGCCCGGCGCAGAGTCGGAACTCCACTTCGGCAGCGACTACGAACTGCTCGTTTCCGTAATCCTTTCAGCCCAGTGCACCGACAAACGCGTAAACCTGGTCACCCCTGCGCTCTTCGCCGCATACCCCACCGTGGAAGCTCTTTCAAAGGCCACGGAAGAAGATATCTACCCATTCATTAAATCGGTTTCCTATCCGAACAACAAGGCGAAGAACCTGGCCGCGATGGCGCGGAAGGTAATGGCTGATTTTGGCGGGAAGATTCCTTCGGACGTAGACAATCTCATGAAACTGCCCGGAGCGGGACGCAAAACCGCAAACGTCGTTGCATCAATACTTTACAATGAACCTGTAATAGCAGTAGACACCCACGTATTCCGCGTTGCAAGACGTCTCGGCCTAAGCCGCGGCACGACTCCCCGGGCCGTCGAACTCGACCTCGAACGGCATATCCCCCTGGACATCCGCCCGATAGCGCACCACTGGATATTGCTACACGGGCGCTATACCTGTACCGCACAGAAACCAAAATGCAGCGAGTGCCCACTCGCCGCATTCTGCAAATCGTTCCCTATTTGACGAACTGTTCCGTCAGGGCTTTTATTTTGGCATCGGCATCAGCCCCTTTCGCACCGAAGTAGAACTTAATCTTTGGCTCGGTTCCTGAAGGGCGTACGGAAACCACGTCGCCAGCCTCGCTGAAGAACTGCAGCACATTGCTCCTGGGCTGCCCGGTCTTCTCGGGCTCAAGATAATCGATGACCTTGCTTACCGGCACACCGGCGAGTTCCTTGGGAGGATCCTGACGGAAGGCAGTCATCATATCAGATATCTCCTTGGCACCGCTGATGCCCTTGCGGACAATATAAACCATGTGCTCCTTGCGATAACCGATTTCGGAATACACCTTCTGAAGCAGCTGGTACATGCTCAGTCCCTGGTCGGCTGCCCAAGCGGCGCATTCTGCCACCATGATGCAGGCCGTCTGAGCGTCTTTGTCGCGCACAAACTGGCCTACATTGAAGCCATAACTCTCCTCGCCTCCACAGATGAACTCTCCGTCAGGCTCGTGGCGTTTGACTACTTCCGCAATATACTTGAATCCGGTCAGAACATCGTAGCACGGCACTCCGAACTTATCTCCGAGTTCCTTGATGGATTCGGTGGTAACAATGGTCTTCACCAGATACTTTCCCTTGCCCAGGGTGCCAAGTGCGGCCCGGCGAGACAAGATATAATAGGTGAGCAGCGTGGCCGTCATGTTGCCGTTGAACTGCACCATCTTGCCGTCATTGTCGCGAACGGCGATGCCCAGGCGGTCGGCATCAGGGTCGGTGGCCATGACTATGTCGGCCCCTTCGCGGTCGGCGGCCTCCAGGGCCATCTTCATTGCGGCAGGTTCTTCCGGATTGGGAGATACTACGGTGGGGAAGTTGCCGTCGCTAACATCCTGGTCCGGCACATGGATAATGTGTTTGAATCCCAGACGTTTGAGGCATTCGGGAACAAGACGCACACCGCATCCGTGCAAAGGAGTGTAAACGAACTTGATGTCGGAATGGCGGGCGCATGCCTCCGGCGACATCGCAAGTGAAAGGATATCACGAAGATAGAGTTCATCCACATCTGTCCCCATTATGTCTATGCTGCCGCAGCGCTCCCCTGCCTCGAACTTTACCATCGAAGGCTCAGTAATCTTATTCACCTCCGCCACGATGTCTTTGTCGACTGGGGATGTAATCTGTCCTCCGTCGCTCCAGAATACCTTGTATCCGTTGTATTCCTTAGGATTGTGCGAAGCCGTGATCATAACGCCGGCTATTGCGCCCTTCAGGCGTATTGCATAACTCAGTTCGGGAGTAGGGCGGATATTGTCGAAGATGAACACATGGATGCCGTTGGCAGACATCACTTCGGCGGTTATCTTGGCGAATTCCTTGCTGTTGTTACGGCTGTCATAGGAAATGCAGAAGCGCAGGTCGTCCCCTTCGCAATGGGCGAGGATGTAGTTCGCGAGGCCTTGGGTGGCCATTCCAACCGTGTATTTGTTCATACGGTTGGTTCCTACTCCCATGATGCCGCGAAGGCCTCCGGTGCCGAATTCGAGATTCTTGTAGAAAGCATCCTCGAATGCGGCCGGGTCGGAATTGCGGAGTTCTATGATCTTGCCTTTGGTTTCGGGATCGAAGTCGCCGGTGAGCCAGGCATTGGCTCTGGAAATATAATCTGCCATGACAATGTGGTTTTTCTGTATCTTCAAATATAGTAAATATTATTGATTTTTAAGGTGTTTCAACCAAAAAACATGGTCTGCTTCGCGGGAATGTTCTCCCTGTTTTCCGCGGTAGCCATGCATGCCGTCAGGGTATATCATCAGTTCGAACTGGCGTCCGGCCTGCTGCAGTGCATCAATCAGTTGGAGGCTGTTCTGGAAATGCACGTTGTCGTCACCTGTTCCATGGGTGAGCTTCAAGCTTACGGCATCCGATAACTCCTGGGCATATGAAAGCACCCGAGCCTTTTCAAAGCCATCGGGATTCAGGTCCGGAGTCAACATGAAACGCTCGGTGTAATGCGAATCATATAGTTTCCAATCGTACACGCCGCCGCCGGCGATTCCACAGCAAAAGACATCAGGATGACGCATCAGCAGCATGGCCGTCATCGTGCCTCCGAACGAGAAGCCTTCAACTCCTATATGTTCCGCATCGACATATGGCATGCTCCTGGCCCACTCCGCCCAGGTCACGAAATCCTGCACGGGTACTGTCGTGAGGTCCTTGAAAACAAGGTCCGTTCCTGCGCGTCCGGTATGCCCTGCTGCGCGCCCGTCAGCTACTATGTGGATGATGCCGTTATCACTCCACCACTGGTCCGGAGTGCGCCACCGGTCGGTCACATAGGCAGTATTCGGTCCTCCGTAAATCTCAAAGTGTACAGGATATCTGCGGCTTTGATCAAAGTCCTTGGGAAGCAGCACGGAAGCGAACATATCCTGCCCGTCGGCCGCCTTGATACTCACTATCCTTGGCAGTGCCATGTGCGAGGGATTCTCTTCTTCCTTGATGCTGCCAGGGGCTCTGGTAGACCACTCGAAAGGCATGGTGCGGGCATTCGACAGTTTGCAGTACACATTCTTCATGTCCCGGGAGAACCACGCCCTTTCCACATTGTATCCCTCGGGCGAAAGTCGCACGACCTTCCCCTTCTTCGTAAGTTTGTAGAAGGAAGACCGGACCCTGGAATCCCTCTGCGCGATAAAATAGACGTCCCCTTTCTTTTCGTCATACTTGCGGAGAAATATCCTCCAGTTGGGGCCGTCGGTCAGGCGTTTCAGAATCTTTCCGTCATAGGAAAGGAAGTATATCTGCTGCCACCCGGTCTCGAATGCGCGTGCCATGTAGAGACCATCCTTGGCGAAGAGCATTCCTTCTATCCAGGAAAGCCAGGTCTTGTATTTCTCTTCGTAGACCAGCCGCTTTCTTCCGTCGGCTGCGCTCACCCTGTACAGTTTCAGATTATTCTGGACCCGAGGCTCCCACTGAACGAAGAGTTCCTTGCTGTCGGCACCCCAGAATGGGGTTCCGAAATATTGGTCCACATCTGTATCGAAGTCTGCCCAGATGGTTTCATGAGGCTTGCCAAGGTCGATTATGCCTATGCGCACCTTCGGGTTTGGCTCCCCTACCTTGGGATAGCGTGTCTTGTAGAGATATCCGTCCTGCCCCACAGCCGAATAGATAGGGAACATGGGGACCTCCGTCTGGTCGAAGCGATAGAACGCCAGTTTGCGCCCGTCCGGGCTCCACCAGAATGCCCTGTAGCGGGAAGAACGCCCGAAAATCTCTTCATAGTACACCCAGGAGGCATAGCCGTTCAGGATGACGTCCGAACCATCATTGGTCAGGCGCAGGGTGTCCGTCGATGCGGCTTCGCAGACATACAGGTCATTATCGCGGGTAAATGCGAAGCGGGTGGAATCGGAGTTATAAGTCAGATTGACTATCGAAGACAGTAGTAAAAGAAGCAGTTTCATACAAAAAACCTGTCATTGAAATTTACCAGATATACTTTCTCGACAGCGCGCGTGATTGCCGTATAAAGCCATTTGAGGTCGTCCAGTGTCTGCTCGTCCTGCCAGAACGGGCAATCTATGAATACGCAGCCCCACTGCCCTCCCTGCGACTTGTGGCAGGTAATCGCTTCGGCGTATTTAAGTTGCAGGGCATTATAATAGGGATCCTCGCGCACAGCCTCGTAACGGGCCTTCTTCGTCGTCAGTGACGCATAGTCGGCCGATACACCCTGATATAGTTGGTTCTGCTGTTCGTAGGTAAGCGAGGCGGATTCGCTTTCCAGGGTATCAAGACAGACCTTGGCCTTTATTTCCCTCTCACCGTAATCCGGGAAAGACAGCACCGCATCGGCGAAATGCAGGCCGTAGCGGTCTTCGTAATTACGGATACGCACAAGTGAGGCCATGTCACCGTTTGCGATGTAATCCATTCCCTCGACATCCTGCACGAACTGGTAGCAGTTCTTCACGATCATAAGCCGGTCGCCGCGCACCAGGCGTTCTTCTTTGTATTGTACCTGGGCACGTACGCCCAGATTGTAGCGGATCGCCCTCTTGTTGGAACGACAGAGAATGATGGTCCCATCCTCTCCGTAATCGCCGTAAGCCGAGGTAAGGGTATCGATCAATTCCCCTCCGCCTATACGGACTATGTCGCTGCAACCCTGAACGTTCAGTTTGATAGTCCCGGGATCCTCCCCCGCCTCTGCCATGCGTATCATCTCCCTGATCCTGGTAGCGTTGCGCAGGATTCCGGATTCAGACGCCTGACGAACCACCGAAGTGAGTTCGGCATAATCCACGCCCCCAAAACCGTCCATGTAGTCCGGACTGAGAGCAGGGCTGGCATCCAGCCCTACCGGAGGCAGCTGTGCGGCATCGCCTATCAGTATCAGCCGGCAATCGCTGCCCGCACGGACGAACGCGATCAGGTCTTCCAACAGATTGCCTGTGCCGAATGCAGTGGTGCCTTGATGGGCTGATTCGTCGATGCCTATGAGCGAGACCTCGTCCACGACGAACAGGGTGTTCCTCGCCTTGTTGGGAGATAAGGAAAACTGGCCGAACCCGTCCGCTCCCACGGACTTCTGGCGATAGATATGTTTGTGAATGGTATAGGCGGGCCTGCGGGCCATACCTGAGAGAACCTTTGCCGCCCTGCCGGTAGGAGCTAGCAGCACAGTGTGGAGTTTGAGTTCCTCCAGCGCATCTATCACTACCGAAATAGCTGTCGTCTTGCCTGTTCCGGCATATCCGTTCACGACAAGGATGTCGCCGTCGTCACCGGTAAGGAAGGATGCTATCTTATGCATGAGAGCATCCTGGCATGGAGTGGGCTCATACGCAAAGCGGCGAGAGAATTCTTTGTAGAGAAAATCGCTGCGGTCCATCTATCTGTTCTTTCTGCTGAAGATGAATGACGCGACTGCTAGCACGGGATAAATCTCCACGCGCCCCATGAACATGTCTATCGTATAGAAGAACTTGGCCATGGCCGGCTCGGCGTTGTAGTTGCCGAAGGTACCTATGCTGCCAGCCGCAGGGCCAACATTGTCGAGGCAACTCAGCGTGCCCATGATAGCGTTAGTATTATCGGATCCGGATGCAAGGCATAGAAGAGTCGAAATAACGAAAATCAGGAAGAAGAAGGCGACGTATAGCACATGTGGCTCTACATCCTTGTCGCTCAGAGGCTTGCCGTTAAGGCGGACCTCGTTCACGGTCGAGGGGTTGACAGAGCGCTTGATATGTACGGACATGCTCTTGAAAACCAGCAGGATACGGTCGGACTTAACACCTCCTGTCGTGGACCCGGCCATGCCGCATTGAACGCCAAGTACCAGAATGAGTATCGTAGGAAAAAGCGGCCATATGCTGTTATCGGATATAGCGAATCCCGTTGTCGAAGCATAACTGAGCAATTGGAAACTGCCGTCTATCAGTGCCCAGTACCAGGATTCTATCACTCCGCTGCGCTTGAGGGCGGTGGCCACCAGTATGGAGCCGACTATCAGTGTTCCCGTGTAAAATTTGAAAACATCGTTGTTCAGGGGCTTTATCGAACGGGTGACAACCGTTATGTAGAGCATGCCGAAATGTAGCGAAGCGACATACATGAAGAACATGGTCACCAGGGTGATGGGCAGCGAATGGAAGGACGCGATGGACAGGTCCCTGCTGCTGAAACCTCCCGTGGCACATACGCTGAAGGCGTGGTTGATCGCGTCGAAAGGCGTCATCCCGGCAATCCAGTAGGCGAAGAAGGCCACGATGTTCATGCCAAGGTAGACGGAGGTAAAGATGTACACCGTCTGGTTGGCACGCACATTATAGGAATCCTTCGAAAGTGAAGAGAGTTCCATGTTCGTCAGACGCAGCCTCATGGGGCTGGATGAGGGGATGATAAGTAGAAGGAACACCACGACTCCCAAACCTCCGATGAAATGCGTGGCGCTGCGCCAAAAGAGCAGCGACCTGGGCAGAGTCTCCACCTGCTCGAGAATGCTGGCGCCGGTAGTGGTATATCCGGAAACACTCTCGAACCACGCATTGATAACGGTAAAAGGGCCACCCCACAACACATAGGGCAGCATACCGAAAATGAAGGAAAGCAGCCAGGACAGCACGATGATCACATAGCCTTCGCGCATAGTGATGACGGCATTCTTCCGCACGAATATGAAAGGAAATACGCCGAAAATGAATGTAAGGAGGAAACTGATGCTGAGCGGAGCGATGGCAGTATCTTCCTTGCCGAAAATGGCAATCAGCAAGGCTATGAGCATAAACAACGCACTCACGAGAAGTGCGTAGCCCACATTCCTGCTGATGGTTTTCCAATTCATCAGGCGTTGTCTTTTTTACGGAAAGACCTCTTCATGGCAGAAATCCGTTTCCGGAGATTCTTGTTCTCTTCCGTCAGTTCCCTAACGGATGTATTGAGGTCATTGAGCTGGTCATCACCGTCGAAATTGTAGTTATAATCTCTTCCGAAATTGCGGTAATTGCCCAGCGAACCGAGTATGCGGTAAACCGGTTTGATGTAGTTCGATTCCAGGAAGAACATCAGCATCACCACCAAAAGCAGCCCGACCGCAACTGCAACCATTCCAGGAATGATGCTCCTGTAGAAAGCGCCCTGGAAGGTCACAGAATTGTTTTCGAGTTCGTCATAAATGGAATTTGAGAGGGCGTCTATGTCGTGGCGAAGCCTGTTGTAACGGGGCTGCAAACGCTCGAAATACCAGGACCTGGTATCGATGAAATCCGATACCAGCACGTCCTCGAGTTCGAGGGATGTCAGCATATAAGCCGCATAAGCATACTGTACGGAATCCGCCAGGTGTGCCACTATCGAATTTGGAGCCGAAGAACGGAGACTGTCCAGACGTGAGGAAAAAGACGTCTCGTCGAAGCCTGGAAGCATCGAGGATGTTTCATCGCCGATAACCGATAGGATGGCAAGATTGTAGCTGTTTGCGTCGTCATACAATTTCTGGGCGGCATTGATGCTCTCGATATTGTCGGCGACCATGTCAGAGATGTAAGAACTCATCCTTCTGAATTCCATGACGGAGATGATGCTGGAAATGAGCAGCACAACCGCTATGGAAAACAGGCTCAAAAAAATTTTGGCCCTTAGGGACAATCTCTTATCTCGCATTTTTTAAATATTTTTAAAAAACTTTACAAAAGTACTAATATTTTGTTAATTTTGTATTGGTTCATTTACAAGTCTTATGACGAGCGCCCAGAAAGGAATAATCGAATCCTGCATAAGGAACGGAGACTGCAGCATCGCAGACTTCAGTAAAAACCTTTCGCTCAGTGTCCCCACCGTCACCAAGCTGGTTTCCGAACTGATAAGCGACGGTTTCCTCATCGAGAAAGGCAAGGTGGGCACCAGCGGAGGCCGTAGGCCGAACACCTTCGGGCTCAATCCGGATGCAGGCTACTTCGTAGGCGTAGATGTCGCAAGACAGCATTTCCACATCGCCATTGCCGATTTCACGGGGAATCTCAAGTTCTTCATCCAGGATATCTTCTTCGTGCTCGAGGCAAACGCCGATTCTTTCCGGACCATATGCCGGAAAATCAAGGAAGTAGTTACGGATTCCGGCCTTTTCTGGGATAAGGTCCTCGGAATAGGCATCAGCCTCTCCGGAAGGGTCAATCCAGAAAAGGGATTCAGCCTTTCTTATTTTGTCAGCGACGACATACCCCTCAAAGATATATTCCAGCGCGAACTCGGCACCCCCGTCTATATCGAGAACGACTCCCGCGCAATGACATATGGTGAATACATGTCCGCCAGCGGCCAGGCCGACAGGAACATGCTCTTCATCAACCTTAGCTGGGGTCTGGGCATGGGCATGATACTGGACGGCAATCTTTATTACGGAAAGTCCGGATTCTCAGGGGAATTCGGGCACTTCCCCCTTCTCGACAACAACATCATCTGCCGCTGCGGAAAGATAGGCTGCCTCGAAACCGGCGCCTCCGGATCGGCGCTCACCAAGTGGATTGTCAGCAGGCTTAAGGAAGGAAGACGTTCCTCCCTGTCCAACATATACAAAGAGAAGGGTGAAATCAGCCTCCAGAACGTCCTTGACGCAGTCGAAGATGAAGATGTGCTGGCTATCGAAGGAATCGGAGCTATCGGGGAGACTCTCGGGCGCGGAATAGCAGGGCTCATCAATATTTTCAACCCTGGCCTTGTGGTGATAGGGGGCCGTCTTATCGTGGGGAGGGATTATCTCTTGCTCCCCATCCGTACTGCCGTGAATAAACTCTCGCTCAGCAAAGTCAGCGCCGACACCAAGATACGGTTTTCACGCCTCGGACGCAGCGCAGCCGCAATCGGAGACTGCCTTCTTTCGCGAAGTAAATACCTCAACCAGATATAACTTCCTAACCATATCATGAAAAGATTGATCATCGCTACCGTCTGCCTGGCTCTCGCCGGTGCGGGCGCATCCGCTCAACCCAGACTTAACGAAAACAACATCCCGGAAGTCGTGAAAGCCATGACAACCGAAGAGAAGGCTCTCTTCGTGGTCGGGATCAAGAAGGATGAGCCTCCTTACAAAGGCAAATACCTTCCCGGAACCGGAGGCGTCACCTACCCTATCCCACGGCTTGGTATTCCTTCCATAGTAATGATGGATGGGCCTGTCGGCATACGCTTGAGCAAGAACGAGACTACATGCTTCCCTACCGGCCTGCTGACCGCTGCCAGTTGGGACCGGACTGTCGCCCGCACCATCGGTGAGGCGATAGGCGAAGAGTCTCTCGATATGGGCAACGATGTCATCCTGGCTCCCGGCATGAACATTCTGCGCAATCCCCTGAACGGCAGGAACTTCGAGTATTTTTCCGAGGATCCGGTTCTCACCGGTATGATAGCCTCGGCATACATCGATGGCGTACAGTCCAAGGGTGTAGGCACTTCTGCCAAACATTTTGCGGCCAACAGCCAGGAAACCAACCGTCTTGATGGAGACTCCAGGCTCGACACCCGCACCCTGAGGGAAATCTACACCAAGGCCTTCGAACTCTGCGTGCAGCATTCCCAGCCCTGGACGGTGATGGCATCCTACAACTATCTTAACGGCATATACACCCAGGAAAGCCGCGACCTTCTCACCCTGATTCTCAGAAACGACTTTGGATTCAAGGGGCTTGTGGTCACCGACTGGACAGGCAAGCGTAATACGCCCAGGCAACTTAATGCCGGAACCGACCTCTTCATGGGAGGAGACCCGAAGCAGACAGCACACATCCATGAGTGCCTCGCGAACGGCACACTCAAGATGGAAGATCTGGACAGGGCATGCACCAAGTTGCTGGAACTCATAGTAAAGACCCCCGCATTCAAAGGCAACAAACCAAGCCTCAAGCCAGACTTGGATGCCCATGCCAAAGTTGCCCGCGAGACTGCTACCGAAGGCATGGTCCTGTTGAAAAATGACGGAACCTTGCCTTTAGAACCCGTCAGGACAGCCCTGTTCGGCGTTTATTCCTACGATTTGATACAGGGCGGAAACGGCGCCGCATGGGTTAATTCTCCCTATGTGGTCAGTGCTGCCGAAGGCTTGAGGAATGCCGGTTTCGAATTGGATCCCGGATTGGAGAAACTATATAGAGGTTACGCTTCCTTCATTTCTGAAGACCTGAAAAGCAATCACAAGGTGAACGTGCATGTGGGAGATGCACAGAAGCCAGAACTCGAAATAACCCGCGAACTCATACAGAATACCGCCGAGAACAACGATATCGCTGTAATTACGCTCGGCCGGATTTCCGGCGAAGCCCGCGACCGGATACTGACAAAAGATTTCCTCATTCAGGAAAATGAGAAGAATCTGATTGAAACGGTCTGCGAGGTATATCACGCCGCAGGCAAGAAAGTCGTAGTGCTCCTGAACATCTGTGGCTCCGTCGAAACAGCATCCTGGAATTATCTTCCGGATGCGATTCTCTGCACCTGGCTTCCCGGCGAGGAAGGCGGGAATGCCATAGCCGACGTGCTTACCGGTAAGGTCAATCCTTCAGGATGCCTGCCGATGACTTTCCCCCTGGATTACTTCGACGCAGCCGGAGCAGACAATTTCCCTTATCAGTTCATAAGCGACAGGGCCAACGAGAGCGTTGTGCATCCAGAACGCCGCGACATGCCCCTGAAAAACATCGCATACACCGATTATACCGAGGGTATCTATGTTGGTTACAGGTATTTCTGCACCAATTCCAAACCTGTCTCCTATCCTTTCGGATTCGGTCTCAGTTATACGACCTTCGCTTATTCCAGGGCAGGCGTAAAAGTGAAAGGAGCGAATGTGATTGCAAGTGTGACTGTCACGAATACTGGTTCTGTTGCCGGGAAAGAGGCTATCGGCTTCTATGTATCCGCGCCTCTCGGATCTTTCAAGGATAAACCTTCGGTGGAACTACGCGAGTTCGGCAAGACAGCTCTGCTGCAGCCAGGCGAAAGCCAGACCATGACATTTATGGTGCCTGTCCGCCAACTTGCTTCCTTTAATTCGGAGAAATCCCGCTGGGAGACAGCCAAGGGAGCCTATAAGGCTTTCTTCGGAGCAGATGTGACCAAGCCCGGAGCAGAAGTCGCATTCAAGCTTTCTTCCGCAAAGAATTATCCCGCAACCCACGCTTGTGAACCGAAGTAGGCAGAATTAACTGATAAACAGCAGCTCCCTATATTTGGGCAGCGGCCATGTGGCATTGTCCACGATTTCTTCAAGGTCGTCGATAGGCTTGCGGATACCAGGCAGGAGTTCGGCGACCTCGCTGTAGGCGAGGGCCTTCTTGTAGGTATCCTCTATCTTGTTGGCTTTCTTGCGGGCTTCGGTAATGCCCTTCACCTTTTCGCGTATATCGGCGATAAGGACGGATATTTCCTTTGCAAAGCCCAGTTCCACCTTCGCCGCATCCTCTCCCAGCAATTCTCTCTGCAGTCTGGCATTCTGCAGGAGTCTTGTCTGATAGTCGATGGCGGCGGGAATAATGTGGTTCAATGCCATACGTCCCATTACACGGGCTTCAATCTGTATCTTCTTTACATATGTCTCAAGCTTGACCTCGTTGCGGGCATGCAGTTCCTTTTCATTGAAGACTGCGCATCGGGTAAACATCTTTACCGAAGCCTCCTTCTCATATTCGAGAATCATCTTCGGAACTATATTCTCCGTATCCAGCCCACGGAGAGCGGCCTCTTTCTTCCACTCTTCAGAGTAGCCGTTACCGTCGAAGCAGACTACTTTCAGAATGCTGGCTATCAGCGGTTTGAGAGTGTCCATAACGGCAATGTCGAAAGGCTTTCCCGAGGCGGTTTCGGCATCAATGGCCTGTTTGAAGTCGAGCAACTGCTCGGCAACTGCGGTATTTAAGGTGATCATCGCTCCGGCACAGTTGGCGCTGGCTCCCACGGCACGGAACTCGAAACGGTTTCCTGTGAACGCGAAAGGCGATGTACGGTTGCGGTCGGTGTTGTCTACGAATATCTGCGGAATGCCTATTGCTCCGACAGATGCGCCTGTCTTGCCGGCAATCTCGATAGGAGTGCCGGAAGGAAGTTCGAGCAATTTATGCAGGACCTCGTTCATCGTCCTACCCAGGAAAGCGGACACTATGGCAGGCGGAGCCTCGTTCGCACCCAGTCGGTGGGCATTGGTCGCCGATGCAATAGATGCTTTGAGCAGGCCGTTGTGCCTCTGCACGGCATAGAGGGTATTCACGAAGAAGGTGATGAACTGAAGATTTCCGAGAGCGTCCTTGCCGGGAGCGATCAGGTTGACCCCGGTATCGGTGCCCAGGCTCCAGTTGTTGTGCTTGCCGCTGCCGTTCACCCCTGCGAAGGGCTTCTCGTGCAGGAGAACCACAAAACCATGCTTGCGGGCTACCCTGTGCATCACATTCATTATCTGTTGGTTCTGGTCGTTGGCCAGATTCATCTCTCCGTAGATGGGGGCGAACTCGAATTGGTTGGGAGCGACCTCCTTATGCCTTGTCTTCAACGGAATACCCAACTTGTATCCTTCCCTCTCCAACTCTTTCATAAAGGCAGCTACGCGCGAAGGAATAGCTCCGAAATA
>CACWOZ010000024.1 GCA_902762655.1 uncultured Bacteroidia bacterium | reverse complement strand
CTTCTGCACACGCTCATCGAAGGGAAGATTGATGGCGATGACCTTGACGCCGGCATTTGCTTTGCCTCCGTAGTAGAGTGCGTCGCAGGAGAAGATATCAGAGTGTCCGCCAGGCACGAAGGACTTGTAAGCCTCGTCGCAGGGCAGCATCTGCTGGAACTCGGCCATGCGGGTGGTCAACTTCATAAGCTCCTCGGTGCGCTCGACGTTCTTGAGCAGGACGAAGGCCTCGTAAGACTTCTTAAGGCCATAGAGCTCGTCGTCATTTGTTTCGTCGGGGCCGAGCACGAGGTCCATCTTGCTGTCTTCCATCTCGAGCCAGGCGATGTCGCTGCGATAGTAGTCATCGGACTGAAGGGCCTCGATTTTGGCAAGCAGATAGGCACGTACGCTGGGTTTGATTGTGACATCGGCGGCTGCACGAAGATAATTGCATATCTTCTCGATCTCCGGGGCGAAGTAATTGTGGAACCATTCAACCTTGAGGCTGCCATCCTCTGTACGGGTGATCATGGTATAAGGGCTGTATTTGGCAGGGTCGGCGATCGCATCGAACTCCTCTGCGGTCATGTCGGCAGGATAGAAGTTTGAGCCAGCGGGCATAGGGCCATATCCATCCACGAAGGGACGTCCGCTGCGACGGTCCCAGGGACCGTAATTGACTTCGGCATATGCCTTTGTGGCGGGATCGGTGATATCAAGAAGGGCTGCAGGATCGGAGAAAGCCTGTTTCTTATAGATTTCGTCAGCCTGCATGGCTGCGAATTTATAGAGATTAAGGCACTCCTTGCCATTGTCGGTAATATCAGAAAGATCCGGAGCGGGAATCTTGACTATCTGATACTTGTCCAGTTCAGTGCTGAGTACGCTCTTTTTAGTACTAT
Organism: uncultured Bacteroidia bacterium; assembly: GCA_902762655.1. GTDB lineage: Bacteria > Bacteroidota > Bacteroidia > Bacteroidales > UBA932 > Cryptobacteroides. The sequence continues at coordinate 29,538 of CACWOZ010000024.1, read as the reverse complement.
TGCATGCCACAAGAGCAAGAGCGGCACACATAATTGAAACAACAACTGTTCTTTTCATGACTATTATTACAATTTGCGCGCAAAATTAGCAATAATTGTTGTCATTTCATAGAGTTCCGCGCACTTTATACATCTTGTTCGATCACACAGTCGGCGGGAGCGAGTATGTTTTCGTCAATGGTAATCCTGCCTATCCTGCCGCTGACGCGGATGTGCCCGCTGCGTGGATTCTTGATTTCCGTGATGTCACCGGAGATGCATGCTTCCAATGTGGAGTCTTCGAAACAGCGGTCGGATGCGGCATCGAAAGTACAATCTTCAAGGATAAGCCCGTCTACATAGCACAACGGCTGTTCTCCGCTGATGTGGCAGCGCACAAGCTTGAGATTCCTGGAATGCCATCCAAGATATTCTCCGTCAAGCACGCTATCATATACGGTCACATTCTCCGTTTCCCAGAAAGCATCCTTCGTAACTATGTGTGCATTATGGATTTCCGCATTTCTGACATACTGGAAGACATATTTGGATTCAGCATCGAGATTGTCGACGCGGATGTTCTCGCAGAACATGAATGGATATGTCCCATCGCGGAGCACGACATTCTTCACATTCAGGTTCCTGACTTTCCAGAAGGTCTCGTCCGCATCGTTGATCTTCACGTTCTCGAGGGTCAGTCCGTCCATCTCACGGAAAAATTTCGGCCCGTCGATGACGCTGTCGCGCATGGTCATGTCATTGCTGTACCAGATTGCCGAACGGGAACCAACCGCAAAGTAGCAGTTGGTAATGAGTGACTTGTCCACATGCCACCATGGATATTTCCCGTAGAAATGGCAATTGTCGGCTTCAAGATTACGGCAGCATTTGATTCCTGATTCTCCTTCTGTAATAGTAACATTTTCCAGCCTTGCATCTTTCAGGGCGAATAACGGTCTCTCTCCTCCGAATGATTTATCTTTGATTAATTTCATTATATTTGTATTCTATAAAAATGCGAACACAGGTATTACAAAAATCAAACCACAAAAATATGATTCTGAGCATTCTGGACACGGATCTTTACAAGTTTTCGACATCCAACGCATATTTTCACCTTTATCCACTCGCTGAGGGCACATTCAAGTTCAATGACAGGGCTGCAGAAGTATATGATTCCGCCTTTTTGTCAGCGTTGAAGGAAGAACTTAAAAACCTTGAACGCCTGCGCCTCACCGACCAGGAATTTTCCTACGTTACGAGCAAAATCCGATACATCAACCATAACTACTGGGAATGGCTTCGCGGATTCAATTTCGAGGCAGACAAGATAGAGGCAAGCCTCGACAGCGAAGGGCATCTCCAGATAGAAGTAACAGACTTCCTTTATAAGGTAACCCTATACGAGGTTCCCATCCTTGCCATAGTGGCAGAACTGAGGAACCGTGTCCGCGGAGTACAGGTCGATACAGCTAAAGCGCTTTCGTTGCTTGATGCCAAACTGGAAATAGCCAATGAAAACAAACTCCTGTTCTCGGAATTCGGCACCAGGAGACGTTTTTCTTCCGTCCTTCATGACGCGATTGTCCGCGAACTCAAGGAGAAATGCCCGAAGTACTGCGCGGGCACTTCAAATGTATATTTTGCCATGAAATATGGCATGACTCCTATCGGAACCTTCCCTCACGAATGGGTGATGTTCCACAGTGGCGTATTCGGCTACAAAAGAGCCAACTACCTGTCTCTGGAAGACTGGATCAAAGTATATGACGGCGCACTGGGCACCGCCCTTATCGACACCTTTACAACTGGCTCATTCCTCCGCACCCTTACCATGAAACAGGCTAAACTGCTGGACGGGTTCCGTCAGGATTCCGGCGATGAGAAGGAAGTGGGAGACGCCATCATCGCGCGACTCAAGGAGTTCGGCATCGATCCCGCCAGCAAGGTAATAGTATTCAGCAACGCACTGAATTTTCCCAAATACAAGGAAGTTGCAGACTATTTCAAGGGCAAAGTGAAAGTAAGCGCAGGCATTGGCACCAACATTACCTGCGATCCAGGCATCGAAGGGTACAAGGCTGCCAATATCGTGATGAAACTCTCCCGCTGCCGCATGAGTTCAAAGGATCCATGGGAAAAGGTCATCAAGATTTCAGACGACCTCGGCAAGCACATGGGGGATAACAGGGAATTCGAAATCGCAAGTTACGAATTACATCTTCAGTAATGGGCAGGAGATTGATATTCATTCTGGCAGCAGGCCTGATTGCCGCTTCCTGCGGTTCAAGGGAAGATTACTTTGCATGGCTGGCTGGTCAGGAAAAGGGTGTGACTGTCTGGCAGATCGACAAGAAACAGGGGCCGGTGGCTGCTGACACCATCGCAAGGGGCACGCAGGTAAAAGTATCCCCGAAATCTGCTATCAGGTCCGCAGGAGTTCACTATATGCCCGTCAAGTACGGCAGGCAAAAGTTTTTCGTAGAGGAAAACGCCCTCTCTATTGAGAGGAAAGCCTGTGTTATGGAGAAAGAACTCTTCGTGCAGACATCCGCTTCGCTGATAGACGACACTCTGTCCTCACACATCGCCACCTTGGCGAAAAAACGCCAGAAACTGTATGTACTTGACTACGACAGACTATTACCGGATGGCAGTGTTAACCGCTACCTTGTAAAGTGCGGCAGCCATGAAGGCTGGATCTTCGGTAAATACACCGTGCTCAGCGAGGATGAGGCAGGGGAGAGATTCGATACCTTCGATGACGCCCACCGTGCCGTCAAGAACTCCTTCAAGGGCGGGGAGGCTGCAGGATGCGAGTTCCGCCCCTATGAAAAGCCCGTTTTCGCCGACAATCCCATGCCGAATCCGGTGAACGCCTTCTACCTGACCATTTCTCCTGCAGGCCTGAAGCATATCGACGAGTATATCGCTCTGGCCGACAGCACCAGGATCAATGCTTTCGTGATAGACATCAAGGACAACGATTGCCCCGGATACAAGGCGGAGGCTATGGAGAAATACTCTCCAACGAATTACAAATGGGCAGGCGCCAATAAGGAGAAACTCTACAAGGAAGCCATTGACAAACTACACGACAGAGGCTATTATGTCATAGGACGTATCACCTGCTTCAAGGACAGTTACTACGCCAAGGACCACCCGGGGTCTTCCATCTGCGAAAAGGCTACGGGCCAGCCATTCCTTCATAACAAGAGTTACTGGCCAAGTGCGTTCAGCCGCGACGTGTGGCAGTTCAACGTCGAACTGGCCAAGGAGTCCGTGCGCAAGTTCGGCCTGAACGAGATCAACTTCGACTATGTCCGCTTCCCGGACAAGATGATAAGCATAGACGAACAGATGGACTACCGCAACCGGTATGGTGAGAGCAAGGTGCAGGCGATCCAGAACTTTGTGCGCTATGCCTGCGACGAACTCCACCAACTCGGTGTCTATGTTTCCGTCGATGTTTTCGGTGAATCTGCCAATCCTGGCTACACCACAGCCTACGGCCAGTACTGGCCTGCTATTTCCACCATTGCCGACGTTATCTGTGCCATGCCTTATCCGGACCATTTCGCCGACAACTACTACGGCATTTCCAAGCCATGGAACCATCCGTATGAAATACTGAAGGCCTGGGGGAAGAGGGTGCAGGGCAGGCAGGCGGTCACGGCAAGCCCTGCAATTGTCCGTACCTGGATACAGGCCTATCATGTGATGCGCTGGGTGGACAAGAACGGACTTGACAACACGCCGAATTATATCGAAAGGGAAATCCGCGGTCTTTACGATTCCGGCCTCACCGGAGGCTACTGTACCTGGCTTGCATCCGGCAATATCTCCGTATATCGCTCACAGAAAGCAGCATATCAGCTTGATTATCCTTCATTGCCTCCTATAGACAGTCTGAACACTTTTATCACCCCAAGCCTATGAAACGATTGACCATTTTCCTGATCTTCGCTTCGATGCTCACCTCCTGCGCGCTAGAGAACATGGACGCAATAGCAGACCGGGTATTCGATCTGGCACGTTACCAGTTGGTCCTGATGGACAGTAATCTTAAAGATGGTGAAATGCCCCGCACTATCGAGGACGGCCGATTGGCCGTATCAGACATCAAATGGTGGTGCAGCGGCTTTTATCCCGGAAGTCTCTGTCTGACCGCACTTTATACAGGAGACCCCCTGGTCGCCACTCTGGCTGATAAATACACCCACTTCCTGGACACCCTTTCACGGGCAAAGAACTCTCACGACATCGGTTTTATGCTGAACTGCAGTTTCGGTAATCATCTGCTTCTGTTCCCGGCTGCTGCAGAAGCGGACTCTGCGGTGCTGCGAGAAGGGGCAGATAAACTCGCGGCACGTTTCTCACCGATTACCGGAACCACACGCAGTTGGGATTTCGGGAAATGGAAATGGCCTGTCATCATCGACAACATGATGAATCTGGAACTCTTGATGAAGTTCGGCACCCCCGCTCAGCAGGAAATGGCAATCAGCCATGCAGAAAAGACCATTGAAAACCACTTCCGGGATAATTACACAACATGGCATGTCGTGGACTACGATCCTGAAACCGGTGCTGTAAGGAGCAAACAGACTCATCAGGGCCATGCCGATGACTCTTCCTGGGGGAGAGGCCAGGCCTGGGCATTATACGGATATACGATGATGGCCGTTCAATGCGCGGAAAAGGGCTATTCCGAAGCGGCGGCGAAGTTCAAGATGCAATCAGAGAGAGTTGCAGAGATGCTTCTTGCAAAACTGCCGGATGACGGTATCCCCGCTTGGGATTTTGACGCCCCGGAACCTGCACTAAAGGATGCTTCCGCCGGAGCAATAATGGCATCCGCATTTGTACAGTTGAGCGGAATTACCGGAGGCAAATTCTCCCGCCGTTGCCTTGCCATGGCTGAAAAACAGATACGTGCGCTGGCATCTCCGGAGTATCTGTCCAAAAAAGGCGAAGACTTCGGATTCATCCTCAAGCACAGTGTCGGCAATATGCCGCGCAACAGCGAAGTCGATGTGCCCCTGACTTACGCAGACTATTATTTCCTTGAAGCACTTATGCGCATCACAGATAAATGAAATTCCGTTTCCTACCTGCGGCGCTGATACTGATTTCAGCCTTGGCCCATGCATATCCGCAGCCCTGCGACCATCCTCGTCTGCTGCTCCACGCAGGAGAAGAAGAGGAAATACGGCTGGCCATCGAGACACAGCCGGTCATGGCCGAAGCCGACAGCGCAATACTCGCATACTGCGATGAAACGCTGAATCAGCCGCCGCATCCACGAAGGATGGCAGGATTCAGGATAGAACGTATGCAGGTGCCCCTGCAGAGGATATTTTATCTGTCCTATGCATACAGAGTGCACGGTGACAGGCGCTATGCGGACCGTGCAATAGAGGAGATGCTCAACACGGCAGAATACGAAGACTGGAATCCCGGGCATTTCCTTGATGTTGCGGAAATCACCATGGGAATGGCGATCGGTTACGACTGGCTGTATGACGAAATGACTGCAGAACAAAGGAGGAAAGTCGCTTCGGCCATCAGCAGACACGGATTGGATGCATCAAAGATTGACAAGGACGCCTGGTTCTATACTGCATTCCAGAACTGGAACCAGGTCTGCAATGCCGGACTGGTATTCGGCGCGATAGCCGTTTGGGATGAATATAGGGACGATGCCGTCATGATCCTGGACAAGTGCTTCGATAGCAACTACCTGACTTTGACGGAGGGATATTCCAAAGAAGGTGCATATGCCGAAGGATACGGCTATTGGGGCTACGGCAGCGCCTTCCAAATACTGCTGATTGCAGCCCTCGAGAGCGCTTTCGGCAGCGACATGGGATTGATGGACGGTCATGACCGGTTCTTCCGCAGCGGGACCTTCATGCAGATGATGAACCGGCCCTCCGGGCTCTGTTTCGATTATGCCGACAGCGGCCGTGAAGCTGCTGCAGAGCACATGCTGGCCTGGCTGGCTGTAAAGACGGGGGATGAGTCCCTGCTCTATCCTGAAGTGCAGAAACTCCGAAAAAATCATTTCTCACGTATGGACATGCAGCGCCTGCTGCCGTTTTTCCTCATCAGTGCAAGGAAGATAGATTTCGCAAAACTTCGGGTACCGGACGGCCGTTTCTTCACTACCGGCGGACTGACACCTCTATATATCTACCGCAGCGGATGGGAGAGTGAGGATGACACCTATCTCGGAATCAAGGCCGGGCTGATTTCCTCCAACCACTCGCATTGCGATGTGGGCTCTTTCGTCTTTGACGCCGACGGCGTAACATGGGCCGACGACCTCGGCCTGCAGCCCTACCTGTCCCTTGAATCGAAGGGTGTTGACCTGTGGAACCGCTGGCAGAACAGCAGCAGATACGACGTATTCCGGATCGGTCCCTTCTCGCACAATATCATAACCGTGAATGGCCACAGGCCGGATGTATACCAGTATATAGATTTCACGCGCACCTGGTGCGAAGACGCTCAAAAGGGAGCAGAGATGAACCTGAAGATGCTTTATTGGGAGGATCTGAAGGATTACAGGCGGACCGTCATCCTTCTTGGAGAAGATGACGCCGAACTGCTGGTCAAGGACGAACTCCGCGCCGGGGACCATCCAGCCATAGTGAGATGGAATCTTTGCACTACGGCACAGGCAGAAATCCTGGACGACACCTGCATAAGGCTCTTTGCTGACGGACATGAGCGCCTCCTCTGGTTGGAGGGCTGCAATGGCAAGGCCGCCATCTGGTCTGCACAGCCTGGGACAGACATCGACTATCCCAACCCTGATAACGTGCTTGTTGGCTTTACTGTGGACCTTGAGGCAGGGGAGAGCGCAGTTATGAATGTCAGCCTAAAAAGGATAAAGTGATGGCATACAGCGAAATAGAGAGAGAATTGTTTTCCAGGACCAGTCTTTTGCTGGGGCCTGAGACAATGGAGAAAATGTCCGTACAGAAGGTGATAATCTTCGGTATAGGAGGCGTTGGCAGTTGGTGTGCGGAATCGCTGGTGCGTTCGGGCATCAGACATCTGACCATAGTCGATGCAGATACTATCAGCGCCACGAATGTCAATCGCCAGATAATGGCTACCGCAGGCAATGTCGGGCAGGTAAAGACGGAAGTCATGCGCCGGAGACTTCTGGAAATCAACCCTGAGGCAGAAATCACGGCCCGCAATGAAGTATATACAGAAGAAAGCGCTTATGCCTTCGACCTGGATTCATACGACTACGTCCTGGACTGTATCGACTCTCTCAAGGACAAGCAGACTCTGATACTCAATGCAGCTGCCTCAAAGGCCGTTTTCTTCTCTTCAATGGGCTCTGCCTTGAAGACGGATCCTACGAAGATACGCGTCGCGGAGTTCTGGAATGTGCGCGGATGTCCTCTTGGCTCTATGCTTCGTAAGCGCCTGCGCCAGAAACGCACCATGCCCGCCAAAAAGTTCCTATGCGTCTACGACGAAGAGGTGCTGGCCAACCGTGGCGAGGCTCCATCGCCCGAGGCGGACCCGGGACTTTTCAAGAAGGCACAGGTGAATGGGACTCTTGCACATATTACCGGTATTTTTGGCCTGACTCTCGCCGGTTTGGTCATTCAAGATATTATTGCAAATTGTTGAAGATATGAATACGAGGACACTTTTTATCGTGTTGGGTGCTGCATTGCTGCTTTCATCCTGCAGGGAGCAGGCTCCTGCTGAAATCAACGACATTGAAAAATGGCAGGCAGTATGGATTGGCGCCCCTTGGGAAGGGGACAGCTATGTGCTTGAGGCAGAACATCCCACCCCTGAATTCCGGCAGGACATCACAATCAAGTCCAAAGTACGCAAGGCAACTGTCTATGTCTGCGGCCTGGGGTTGTTCGAAATGACCATCAACGGCAAACGCGTAGGCGAAGACTATTACGTGCCCAACGAGACAATGTACGGCACCCGTGAACCCGGATACAAGTACGGCAGCATCAAGGTGGACGATCATACCTTCAAAAATTACCGGGTAATGTATCTCGCATATGATATCACCGGAATGCTTCGCAAGGGAGAGAACAGCCTGAACGTCACTGTCGGCACCGGTTGGTACACAGCCTACAGGCGGAACTGGATTTCTCCTTTCGGCAATCCCCGTATGATTTGCCAGGTAGAGATCGAATATGCGGACGGAAGCACCGGCACCGTATGCTCGGACGAAAGCTGGAAGGTTCGCAGGAGTCCAATTCTCTATAATGATATCTACACCGGCGAGGTGTATGATGCACGCCTCGAGAGCAGCGACGACTGGCTCCAGGCAGTGCGCAGGGAGCCGCCTATGGGAACTCTCGAACGCCAGAGAGGGCTCGAGGACAGGATTATGGAAGTTCTTGATCCCGTGAGCATTACAAAGAATGAAGAAGGCAACTGGGAGGTAGATTTCGGCGATTATGTTACCGGACGCGTCCATCTCTATGGCATCAAGGCCGAAGCCGGCACAGAGATCGTGCTGGAACACCCTATACCGGCCGAAGAAGGGCAGAAGAACTGGGTAAAACGCAGCTGGAACGGAGATTACAAGTACATCTGCAAGGGCATCGGCAAAGAGAGCTACGCCCCTTCGTTCAACTGGTATTCCTTCGACAAAGTCGTCGTCAAGGGATGGCCCGGAGAACTCAAGGCTTCCAACCTCAAGGCAGAAGTCATTTATACGAATATCCGTACCACCGGCCACTTCGCGAGTTCCAACCCAATGTTGCAGCAGATCAACCGCCTGTTCTGGAGAGCAGTGACCGACAACTTGCATATGGGAGTCGCCAGCGACTGCCCCCACCGCGAAAAGGGTCCTTATACCGGCGATGGCCAGGTATCCTGCGTAGCGGTCATGCACAACTTCGACGCGAACTATTTCTACCGCAAATGGCTGAGGGATATGTCCGACTGCCAGGATCCAGTCACGGGCTATGTTCCCAACGGCGCTCCATGGCATCCCGGGTGCGGCGGCGGTGTCGGCTGGGGAGCTGCAATGTGCATCATGCCATGGGAACACTACGTCCACTACGGTGACATCTCCGTACTTCAGGAGCACTATGAGGCGATGAAGGGCCAGCTGCGTTTTATGGAGAGCTGGCGCACGGAGGAGGGTATAATGAATATGCAGATGCCCCGAGACGCAGAGAAAGCCATCTACTGGATGAATCTCGGGGAATGGTGTCCCGCATACGGACTCCCCGATGACAAGCTGGTTCACACCTACTTCCTATGGAAATGCGCAAAATACACTGCCAATGCCTCACTTGCTCTTGGCAAGACAGAAGAAGCAGCTCAGTTCAATGCCCTGGCAGATGATGTAGCCGCATCATTCCATAAAGTTTTCTACGATCCCGAAACCAAGTCCTATGGTTACAACGACGGCTCCAATATCTTTGCCCTGTACATAGGGGTTCCTGAAGAATACAAGGCAGATGTCGTAGAGTCTCTTAAGAAGGAAATTGAAGAGAACGGCGGGCATCTGAATACCGGCATATTCGGCACCCAGCTCTTCTTCGACGTGCTTTGCGACAACGGTTTGCAGGAGATGGCCTATACTGCTATGTGCAAGAAGGACCAGCCAAGCTACGGATGGTGGCTGGAGCAGGGGGCAAAGACTATGTGGGAGTACTGGGACGGCAAAAATTCCCATAATCACCCTATGTTTGGAGGAGGCCTGACCTGGCTCTACACCCGCATCGCCGGCCTTCAGACTGATCCTTCCGAGCCAGGCTACAAGCATATCATCGTGCGGCCGACTCCGGTTGGAGACCTTACCTGGGCGTCCTACGAGACGGAGACTCCTACTGGGAAGGCTTCGGTGCGTTGGGATATCAAGAAGGGGAAGTTCGTCCTGAAGGTTCGGGTTCCCGACGGTTCACACGCATCGGTGTATTTGCCGGGATGCGCTGAGGCCGTGGAAGTAGAATCAGGAAAATATACATTTACAGAATCATTATGACCATACAGGAGATTGTAAAGAAGCAGAGGGCTTTTTACAGGAGCGGCGCAACGCTGGACCTGAAGTTCCGCAGGGAGATGCTGAGGAAGATGCGCTCCGGCCTGAAGAAATGGGAGCCTGCGCTGCAGGAAGCCCTATGGAAAGACCTGCATAAGAGTGCCGAAGAAGCTTATATGACCGAAATCGGTCTGGTTTACGGTGAAATCGACGATGCAATTAAACATCTCGGCAGATGGGCCCGCAGGCGCAGAGTATGCTCGCCCGTAACCGTTATGTCTTCAAAGTCCTATATAGTCCGCGAGCCACTCGGAAACACCCTCATAGTAGCGCCTTGGAACTACCCGGTACAACTCCTCCTCAGCCCTCTGGTAGGTGCAATCGCGGCAGGATGCACTGCCGTGCTCAAGCCCTCGCCCTATGTACCAACGGTATCTGACACTCTTCAGAAACTCATCGAAGATTGCTTCCCCGAGGAGTATATAGCCCTTGTGCAGGGGAACAGGGACGTCAATACCATACTTTTCGGCACACGTTGGGACTTTGTGTTCTACACAGGAAGTCCGGCAATAGCCAAGGTCCTTTCAGCAGCGCAGGCGGATTATCTGACTCCTATGGTGCTTGAACTCGGTGGCAAAAGTCCTTGCATAGTCGACAGGGATGCGGATATAGAAGTTGCTGCCCGACGAATAGTGTGGGGAAAGTGCCTGAATAGCGGCCAGACCTGCATCGCGCCAGACTATCTCTTTGTGCATGAAGAGATTAAGCAAAAGTTTGTAGAAGCGTTCAGCAAGCAACTAGATTTCCTGTATCCGGAAGGGACGAAGGACAGCGATTATTATGTACATATTGTCCGTGATGCCGCCTTCGAGAGGGTATCCGGGTACTTAAAAGACGGCCGGATCCTGGCAGGAGGCAGGACCGACAAGGCTACACGCTGGATAGAGCCCACCCTGCTGGACGGGGTCAAGCCAGATTCTCCTGTAATGACCACTGAAATATTCGGGCCTGTTTTCCCAATGTTGACGTTCTGTGACAGGAAAGAAGTCATCGACTTCGTCACGTCCAGGGAGAAGCCGCTTGCGTTCTACTACTTTGGAAAACAGGCAGATGCCTGGGAGATGATCTCCCGCACCACATCTGGTGGTGCCTGTATCAACGATGTTATCATGCATGTAGCCAACAGCCGCATCCCTTTCGGGGGAGTAGGCAATTCCGGAATGGGAAACTATCACAGCGAAAGAAGTTTCCTTGCTTTCAGCCACGAGCGGTCGGTGCTCAGCACCCCCACATGGATAGATTTGAAATTCAGATACATGCCCTACAAATTGTTCGGGCTTGTAAAAAAAATGTTATAATTATAGAATGAAAAAGAAGATATTTGCAGCTGTCCTGGCGCTGCTGGTTATTGTCCCGGCATTTGCCGTTCTAAGCGAAAGAGACCTTGCCCATACATTGTCCGTACTGCGTTACGAACTGTCCGGGACATACAAGAATTCGGAGCGCCTGGCCCAGCGCATGAAGGGAAGCGGAGAGCGCCAGCACGCCCGGCTGGTGCGTATGATGCAGCAGAGTAACGAGTTGTCACTGATGCTTTATTCGCAGAAGCAGGATTACACTTTCGACATGACCTATGCCCTGAACGAAGTGTCTCGCCAGTATGATGAATTCTCTTCCCGCCGCCTGCCCTTCGACGACATCGTCAAACGTCTGGACATTGATATCGACCGTTACTCCCGGCTCATCCATACATTGAAGAGCCTGCCGCCTTCGAGCACGGTTGAATATCTCGACAGCCTTGGGAACGTGGTAGTACTCGATGCGAGCGTGCGTGTCAGCAGGTACAGCGGTTTGGAACGTCGTTTCGAGCAGAAAGAGAACGCATTCCAACTCGACTCGCTGGGGCAGTCGGACAGGGACAGTTGCATCTTCTATGCACAACGTTTGCTTGACATCAGCATCGCCCAGAAAGAGAGGCTGGTTACCGATAGCACCCACTATCAGCAGACTGCTGCAATGCTCAAGTCTGCCTACGATTATGCACAGCAGCGTTACAAAACCGTTCAGAACAAGATTTTCAAAGACGGCCAGACCGGATATCTCACTTTGCTCAAATCTTTTAAACGCTACTGGCGCCAGGCCAGCATGGATGCAAAAGATAAATACAGTCTTAACCAGCGGGCCGTCCACAGCCAATGGAGAGGCCCCATGGTGGTCGGATTTTCAATCTTTGTGCTGTTCTATCTCGTGGTTTCGCTTCTGGTCAGCCTCGTACTTGTAAACTTCCTGCTTAAACGCATACAACTGTTCAGGCGTGACCGGTTCCTGAAGAACCGCTTCACCTCGGTGCTGATTTCTACTGTTATAATCTTCGCCCTGTCCATCATGCTGGCAAGTGCATTCTCTACACAGCATTTCTTCAGTATGGCCTCGAAGATACTTGTGGAATTCGCATGGATGCTTGCTGCCATATTCACTTCGCTCATTATCAGGGTAGACGAGGACAGTGTGCGCAAGGGCATAGGGCTCTATCTGCCCACGCTGCTGATGTGCCTTATCATCATCTCCTTCCGCATCGCGTTCATCCCTAACAGCCTCATCAACATCATCTTTCCTCCAATACTTCTGATATTCACCATTTTCCAGGGGCTGACGCTGAAGCGTTTCCGCAAGGCACTGCCGCAAAGCGACATTGTGTTCGGCTGGGTTTCCTTGCTGGTAATGGTTGTCACCACCGTAATCGCATTCTATGGTTATGTCCTGCTCGGAGTGCAGCTGCTAATCTGGTGGTTCTTCCAGTTGACCCTTCTGCAGACAATCTCGGCCGTGTACGACATCCTCAATATTTACAACGAAAAACATATTCGTGATACCAAACTACGCTATATCCAGGACCATCCTGACATGCCGCACCGTACCGACGAGGACATGATTGCGGTTACATGGCCTCATGCTTTGGTGAAGCAGGCCCTTCTTCCTGTTGCAATCGTTGTTTCCATCCCCCTCAGCATCTATATGGCGTCCGGAGTATTCGACCTCACAGGCATATTCAATGATTACTTCCGCTATCCTTTCTTGAATGTTGAAGGATATATCAGCCTGTCTTTCTATAAGATAGTTATGGTGCTCGGGCTATACTTCGTCTTCAGTTTCCTGAACTACTTCATGAAGGCCTGGTACCGTCAGTACAAGATCCGGTGCATACTCAAGAAGTCCAGCGTAAAGGTCCTGAACGAAAACCAGGTCAATTTTACCTTGGCTGCCAACGTGATAGGTATTATCCTCTGGGGCATTTACGTCATATCGCTCTTCATATTCCTCAAGATTCCTACGACCGCTGTGAAGGTGATTGGCGCAGGTCTGGCCACCGGCCTTGGTTTCGCTATGAAGGACATACTGAACAACTTCTTCTATGGCGTGCAACTTATGTCCGGCCGCCTGCGTGTGGGAGACTATGTGGAATGCGACGGCGTTCGCGGAAAGGTCGACAGCATCAACTACCAGACAACTCAGATCGTGGCTGGTGATGGCTCCGTGATGGCCTTCCCGAACAGTACGCTTTTCAACAAGAATTTCAAGAACCTGACCAAGAACCACTCATACGAACTCCTGTCTTTCCCTGTAGGTGTGAAGTATGGGGTTGATGTAGCCAAGGTGCGCCAGATAATCATCGATGCACTGTTGCCCCTGCAGAAAAAAGACAAGTACGGCAGAGACATCCTGGACCCGAAGTTCGGCGTGCAAATCCGCTTTCAGGACTTCGGAGACAACAGCGTCGACCTGTCCGTGGTGCAGTTCGTATCGGTAGAGGAGAAGTTCTCCTATGCATCCCGCGCCAAGGAATCCATCTACAATGCATTGAACGAGAACGGCATAGAGATACCGTTCCCTCAGCGAGACCTGTATATCAAATCGATTCCGGAGAAAGCAGATTAGTTTATCTTTTCGGAAGATTCTACGCCCTTGCGGGTGTGCCAGCTACCATAGATTTCACTGACGTTGCCGGCAGTAACGAAATAATCAAGGTGCTCTTCCTTCAAGAAGTTGAAGAGTTTGGCATACTCGTCCTGGGTTAGCAGCGCGACGACCTCGATCTTTTCTTCAAGCGAATAACCTCCTTGGAGGTGATAGAGACTGCAACCGCGCTCGAGGGTGTTCAGGATATATCCGCGTATCTTCTCATAGTCCTTGCTGATAATGCAGACGCGCTTGCGCTTGTTAAGCGTATCTGTAAAATAATCCACCGCTATACCGTTGATCCAGGTGCCGATAAGGCCGATGACAACCATACGGAAAGGATTGATGGCGAAAGCGGAACAGCAGATCAGGGCGCCAGCGATGGTGACGGATGCACCGATGTCGAAGTGAAGATACTTGTTGACAATCTTTGCAAGTATGTCCAGGCCTCCGGTAGAGGCGTTTATGCGGAAGAGTATTGCCTGCGAGATGCTGAGCATGAGCACGAAGCAGATGAGGTCCAGCCAGGGGTCGTTCATCACGGAAGTGCCATCTGTAATCAGTTTCTCATAGGGGAGTATCTTTTCCCAAAGATCGACAAGCGGGCCGAGTATGAGGGCGGTATAAACCGTTTTCATGCCAAACTCGGCACCGATGAGCAACCATGCAAGGACCAGCAGGAAAGCATTGATAAGAAGGATTATGGTGGATGTCTTGATGGCTATTCCCATATTCCCGAACACCTCGGAAAGTACAATAGAAAGGCCGGAAATGCTGCCGATGATAAGTTTGCTTGGCATGAGGAAGTAATAAACGGCAGCAGCGCCAAAGGACATACCTAAAGTCATGATCAGCAATTCTTTCCAGAATTTGCCGCTTGCAAGAGGTCTCAGAAAGTTGGTCATCAGTTATATATTTTCCTCAAATTTGGCAATTTGCTTTGACAAATCAAAATTATAACCTAATTTCGCGACACTTTTTAACCAGAACAATGAAAAGAGCTCTCTTTACATTCCTAGCAGTTGCGGCCTTCATACAGGCATCCGCCCAGAACAAAGTCGAAAATCTGTTCATGGACATGCGTACCACCTTCCATCAGGAAACCGAGGAAGGGGAGTATAACAGCCAGATCCGCGGGGAGTATTTCAACCTGCACGTATTGGGACACATCACCCAGGACATCGACTACCGCATCCGCCACAGTTTCAGCAAGAAAGGGTATGACGAGAAGAATATGTTCAACGGCACGGACATAATGTACATCAACTGGAGGGCGAACGAAAAATGGAGTTTCCTTTTTGGAAAGTACGCCGTGCTGATCGGCGGATATGAATACGATGCCGCACCTATCGATGTCTACTACTACAGTAAATTCTGCAACAACATCTACCAGGGCTTCACCTTCGGCACCTCGGCCACCTATCATTTCTCCAGCAAGCATTCACTTGTAGCGCAGATTTGCAACTCGCCTCTGTCTATGGGAGATCCCACGGTATATGCCTACAACCTTGCATGGAATGGGCAGTTCGCATCCTGGTGGAAGACAATCTGGACCGTCAACATGGTACAGGACCAGGCCAGGAACTTCATCAACTACATCTCTTTTGGCAACCACTTCGAATATGGCGATGCGATGCTGGACATCGACATCATGAACAGGGCGGCTCTCACTCAGAAGAACTTCCTTTTCAGTGACATGACATTGATTTCCAAGTTCATCTGGGCTGTCGGCAACTGGAACATCTGTGCGAAAGCGGGATATGAGTGGAACGACGAGCACAATGTCCGCGAAGACGGAAGCGCCTACGATGTAGTGATCGATCCTGGCACCAAGTATGTCTATGCAGGCTGCGGCCTCGAGTGGTTCCCTTTCGGACGAAATAACTTACGACTGCACGCAGTATATTACAGCGACAGTGACAGGCACCGCAACAATTTCGAACTCGGTGCCACCTGGAGGGTGAATATTATTTCCCGGCGATAGCGGTCTTCTTGATCTTCCTTACCGGATCGCAGGTAAGACCTATGCCCAGTTTGCTGAAGGTCTTGCGGTCCACCTCGCTGAGCATTACTGTAGAATGCACCTGGGCCCCGGCCAGATTAGGGAGTTGCTCAAGTGCAAGTTTGCAGTTCTCGTCGATAAGACTCATCATCGAAATTGCAACCAGGACCTCGTCGGTATGAAGCCGGGGATTGTGCCCGTGCAGATAAGTCACCTTTGTTGTCTGGATAGGAGCAATCATCTGCTGGGGAATAAGTTTCACATTGTGGGCGATGCCCGCAAGATACTTAAGGGCATTAAGGATAAGGGCTGCGCTGGGACCAAGCAGGGGACTGGTTTCCGCTGTGAGTATGGTGCCGTCGCCCAGTTCGATGGCAGCAGTGGCTACTCCGGCTTTTTCGAGCCTCTCCCTTGCGGCCACGGTAGCCTTACGGTCGGAAGTGCTTATCTTCGCACGCTTCATCAGCAATGCAATCTTATTTACCTCAGCCTCGGTGGCCTTGCCATCGGCGAAGTTGCACAGTGCTGAATAGTACCTGCGGATGATTTCCTGTCTGGACGCCTCGCGGCACACTTCGTCGTCACTGATGCAGAATCCGACCATATTCACTCCCATGTCGGTAGGCGACTTATACGGGGTATCTCCGTAGATATCGTCGAAGAGGGCATTCATGACAGGGAATATCTCGATGTCACGGTTGTAATTGACCGCCGTCTCACCGTATGCATCGAGATGGAAGGGGTCGATCATGTTCAGATCCTCAAGATCGGCTGTGGCAGCCTCGTACGCAAGATTCACCGGATGGGTCAGAGGCAGATTCCAGATCGGGAAAGTCTCGAATTTGGCATATCCTGCCTTGACTCCACGCTTGTTCTCCTGGTAGAGCTGGCTGAGGCAGACAGCCATCTTCCCGCTGCCGGGGCCAGGTGCAGTAACTACGACCAGCGGTTTGGTGGTTTCAACATAATCGTTCTTGCCGAATCCTTCTTCGGAATCGATAAGTGCGACATTGTGGGGATATCCCTCGATGGTATGGTGATAATACACTTTGATATCCATAGACTCCAGACGTTTGCGATAAGCCTCCGCACTGGACTGTCCGTTGAAGTGGGTGATAACCACGCTGTTGACTGCAAGCCCCCTGGCGAGGAATTCGTCGCGGAGGCGAAGGACATCCACGTCGTAGGTGATGCCCAGGTCACTGCGGACCTTGTTCTTTTCGATGTCGATGGCGCTGATGACGATGACTATCTCTGCATCGTCCTTCATCTGCATCAGCATCTTGAGTTTGCTGTCGGGCTCGAATCCGGGCAGAACCCTGCTGGCATGGAAGTCGTCGAAGAGTTTTCCGCCGAATTCCATGTAAAGTTTGTCGCCGAATTTGGCGATGCGCTGCTTGATGTGCTCAGATTGAATCTTGAGATACTTGCTGTTGTCGAACCCGTATTGCATAATAGACTGTCTTGAATACGGGTTACAAAAATAAGAATTTTTCGAACAAAAATCAATGTGCCGGCGCAGAAAATACCTATATTTGTAGAATATGGATTTAATCAAAAAATTGACAGTCGCGTCCGCCATTATTCTGCTGTGCGGATGCGGCGGCGGTAAAGAACAGGAAGAAACATGGAAAAGCATGGGTGCCGAGGCACGCCAGACTTACTTTGTCAATATCTTTTCGTACAATATGATGAGTACGTACTACCTTTGGAATGCGGAGATCAAACCGCAACTCTCAAACTGGGGAGTAACGGAAGATCCCATCAAAAAGGTTCATTCCCTGCGCTATAAGGACGAAATCGGCCGGGAAATAGACAAATGGACGCAGGTGACCAACGATTTTGAGGCATTCCAGGGAAAGATTACGGGAGACACCAAGTCTCTGGGAATAGATTTCACGCTCTACTATGCCGACGAGAATAAAGAGCATGTCGTTGCTGTCGTCACATATACTTATCCCGGAAGCCCGGCAGAGAATGCTGGCCTGAAGCGCGGCGACAAAATAGTAGCGATAAACGACGAACTCATTACTCCGGACAATTACAAAAGTCTGATACAAAGCACATTGCTCAGCGGAGGTGACGTAGTCCTTACGATGGAAGACAACAGCGACATCAAACTCTCTGCCTGCGACATGTACCTGGATCCAGTAAATTGTTACAAGGTTATCGTGAAAGATGGCAGGCGCATAGGATACCTGCACTTTACCGGATTCACGCTCAAATGCTGCGAAAAACTCGTGGAAGTGTTCAGATACTTCAAGCAGGAGGCGGTTTCCGAATTGGTCCTTGACCTCCGCTACAACGGCGGCGGTTACGCGTTCACCGCGGAAGTGCTCGCCTCGATGATTGTGCCGGAAAAGGAAATCAACAACGGCAGTATCTTCCAGAGAGAGATTTACAACTCCATCCTCACTGATGCCTGGGGTGACAGTAAATCGGTTTTCCGTACAGAATTCCAAATGGATGATGACGAAGAGAAGGTGACAGTCTCCACAGCCGGCGCCAACCTGAATATCAACAAGATGCATGTAATAATGACTGGAGGCACCGCTTCAGCGTCCGAAAGCCTGGTATGCGGCCTTCTGCCCTATATGGACATAGATATAATCGGCCAGAAGTCCCACGGCAAATATTGCGGAGGATTCATCGTAGACGGTCCGACCTGGTATGGATGGGCAAAAGATGATATCAGTAAAGAACAATACGAGGTTGCCGTCAGCGATGTTCAGAACTGGGGCATCTATGTAATGGTATCCCGCTATGCTGATGTGAACGGGCAGACGCCCTGCATGCCGGACGGCTTCCAGCCGGATATAGAAGTAAGCGACAACCCTCTGGACGGCTTCCAGCTTGGAGACGAAAACGAGACCATGCTGTCCGTTGCCTTGAACGGGGCCGCACCCGGGAAGGCAGCCAGACGCATTGGCGTGCAGGAAATGTCTGTGCTCGACGAGCAGATGCCCCGTCCTGCAGTCAGAATCCTCCCTGCAAAAAGATAAAGCTCAAGCACATGAAATACGTTAAACTATTACTCTCCGCGCTTGTAATCTGTGCCTGCACGGAGCAGAAGCCTGCGGACCTTGTCGATCCACTGATCGGCTCGGGCTTCCACGGCCATGTATTCGTTGGAGCGAATGTTCCTTTCGGATTCATTCAGGCAGGCCCCACGAGCATCACCCAGGGCTGGGACTGGTGCTCAGGCTATCATGACTCTGATTCCACGGTCATCGGCTTCTCCCACACCCATCTAAGCGGCACCGGTTGCGGCGACCTTCTGGACATCACCGTCATGCCTGTGGTAGGGAAGGACCCGACTTATGCACGCGGGCAGCACGGCGATCCGTCTACAGGACTGTGGTCTTATGCCGACAGGACACAGGAAGTCGCTGAGCCAGGCTACTACAAAGTACCCCTGACGCGCTACGGCATAATCGCAGAGATGACAACCACATTGCGCAGTGCCATCCATCGCTACACCTTCCCGGAATCGGAAGAAAGCGCTGTCGTGATCGACCTCAAGAACGGCGGCAACTGGGATCATACCACCGAAGCCTTTGCGGAGACCGTGGGCGACAATGCCGTTCAAGGCTGGAGGTATTCCAAAGGATGGGCCAGAAACCAGAAAATCTTCTTTTATCTGGAGTTTTCCAAGCCTTTCTGCGCATCGGAGCACATTGCCGCTAAGGATGATTACGGTAAAGACCAGGAAAGGATGTTCACCCGCCTGGACTTCGACACGTCGGAAGGAGAGCAGTTGCTGATGAAGATAGGCATATCCGCCGTGAGTATGGAGGGGGCCAGGATGAACCTGAGTACAGAAATCCGCGGCTGGGACTTCGACAAGGTGCGCAGTAACGCCCTCAAGGCATGGAACGACTCGCTGTCCAAGATAAGGATCGAAGCTGACGGCGACATCCCTACGATCTTCTACACTGCGCTATATCATTGTATGATAGCCCCTTCCATTTACAACGACGTCGATGGTTCCTACCGCGGATCCGACGACAGCATCTACGAGAAAGCCGACTTCGACAACTACACAACCTTCTCGCTCTGGGACACCTACCGTGCAGAAATGCCCCTGCTCAGCATCATCGAACCCGAGAGGATAGATGACATGACCGAGGCCATGCTCAAGATTTACGAGCAGCAGGGTTTCCTGCCCATCTGGCATCTGATGTCAAACGAGACCTATTGCATGCCCGGCGAGGCAGGCGTGATTGCGGTTGGCGACGCTATAGTCAAGGGATTCACCGGCTTCGACCGGGAATATGCATTCGAGGCGATGAAGAATTCACTTCAGAGAGTAGGAGTTGGCAACGAATTGAGAATCAAGTATGGATACGTGCCATCCGACCTCGCTATAACCTCGATAGCCAAAGACATGGAGTTCGCAATCGCCGATGCGGCAGTATCGCACGCTGCGGCAGTGCTCGGCAAAGATGAGGACGCCGAAGTCTACAGGAAGAGCAGCCGAAGTTACCGCATCTACATGGATAAAGAGTCCGGATTCGCCCGGGGACGCCTTTCTGACAGCAGCTGGCGCACGCCTTTCAATCCATTTGAAACCATACACCAGGGCAATGACTACTGCGAAGGGAATGCATGGCAGTACTCTTTCCTGGCTCCGCAGGATGTAGACTGGCTGATAGAGTTCTATGGTGGCAAGGACGGTTTCGCGGCTGCCCTTGACAGCCTCTTCAACGCATCCAGCCACCTGGACGGCAATCCTTCCGGAGATGTAACCGGAATGATAGGACAGTATGTGCATGGCAACGAGCCCAGTCACCACATCATTTATCTATACACAATGGCAGGATATCCCTGGAAGACTGCCGACAGGGCCAGGGAGGTTATGACAACCCTCTACAAAACAGGGCGTTCCGGCCTGTGCGGCAACGAAGACGTAGGGCAGATGTCCGCCTGGTACGTGCTCTCGGCACTCGGTTTCTATCAAGTAGAACCCGCATCCACTCGCTTCTGGTTCGGCAGTCCCATAGTCCGCAAGGCGGAAGTTAATGTGGGTGGCGGCAAAACCTTCACAGTCATAGCTCGCAACAACAGCGACGCCAACAAGTACATCCAGTCTGTAAAACTGAATGGCAAGCCTTACGACCTGCCATTCATTGATTTTACGGACATCAAAGCCGGTTCCACACTCGAATTCGAAATGGGCGCCGAGCCGGCTGTCTGGTATTAGACCTTGAATATAGCACACAGGGCGTTCTCCAGGATATATGCCAGGAGGACGCCCGTTATAATTGCCTGCCATGGGAGTCCCAGCACAAATACGATCACAACGACTATAGCCGCGATGCTAACGATGGCATAGCGCTTCATCCTGGTAACTGCGTCGGCGTGAATGTCATTTCCAAACTTCAAAGAAAACATCGGAATATCGCAGATCAGCAACCAGCAGAAGACCAGAGTAAAAAGCGGGATAATCCAGACGCTCGCTACATGAAGGGTGCAGAAAGAGCCGCAGATAAGGGCACAGGCAGGGGTGGGAAGACCGATAAAACTATCGTGCTGGCGCTCGTCAAGATTGAATTTGGCGAGCCGCAGGGCACTGAATACCGCAAGCAGCAGGGGGACCCATACAAGGTTGTGCCATGGGCCTTCCACAGAGAGACTGTACCACTTATAGAGCATCACGGAAGGGAGCACCCCGAAACTTACGACATCGGCCAGGGAATCCAGTTCTTTGCCGATTTCGGAATAAGCCCCCAGAAGTCGGGCGGCAAGTCCATCGCAGAAATCGAAGACAACCGCGGCCAGCATAAAGAAGAAGGCAAGTTCCAGGCTTTTGCAGTTCAGCGTGAGGATAATGCCAATCACCCCGCAGAGAAGGTTCAGCGAGGTGATTGCATTCGGAATATGTTTTCTTACAGACATTTACTTGATTCCAAGTTTCTTTTTCAAATCCTTGGGCAGTGCATCTTTGTGGAGCACGATATCCAGGGTCTGGCCCTTGACATAATTCTCGGTGACATACCAGATTCCTTTGTACTTGCTGTCGGTTCCCCAAGAATTCTTCACCATGTAGTACTTTGTGCCGAACTGGTCGTGGGCAATACCGTAAATCTGCATGCCATGATCGTCGGTAATGGTCTTGTTGTCGAAGCCTTTCTGACGGAATTCCTGGTCGGGAACGATCTCCTCGGGAGCATCGACGGGTGCCGGTTTGCCCTCTTCCTTGCCGACCCAATGTTCCTGGTCGGAGCCGCCCTGTTTTGTGACAGCCTTTGGATCGACCAGCACTCCCAGCCCCTTACGTGTGAAGCCGACCTCGCTGACGTCGGCGCCCCAGGCAGCGGTATAACCAGCGCGGACAGCATCATCAAGGACCTTCATGAATTCATCAATCGGGACGTTGTAGGCCTCGTCCCAACGCCAGTTGTCGCTAACCTCGATAGCAAAGGGTTTATAGAAGGGATGATGTGTGAAGGAAGTAAGGGAGACATAGTCTTCGGGCTTGAAATTGAGTGCATCGCGGTAGGAGGCCGGGGTGTACTTGACTCCTTTATAAGTAAACTCTTCGGGGGCCTCGCCGAGGTACGCATCCAGGATAGCATTCACACCGCTCTTCCACGCAGGGGTGAGTTTGCGGTTAGGATTCTTGACAATAGCGCTCACGTAGCTCTTGAGTGCAGCGTCAAGTTCGCCCTGCTCGGGTAGCTCGGTGCCGTAATTCAAGCCGCTGTATACTTCCTGTGGCACAAGGCCGTAATCGGCAATTATATGAAGGACATCGTCTGCTTCGCTTCCGGCTGCAAAGTTCAGGCATCCATCCAAACGTACATACTTTTCGGCACGGTCGGAATAAGACTTGCCAACCACGAACATCTCTGAGAAATCCGGATAGTCGGCCTCGTTTGTAATCTTGTTGATACGGATAACCTCGGACTCCACGAACGCTATCGTAGAGAAAGCCCAACAGGTGCCGCTACGATGCTGGTTCTTAACGGATGTGATAGGGTTCTCAACATCGGTAGTGAACTGATAGTCAGGCCACTTGATTTCCGCTTTCTGTGCGAATGCGGGTACTAATAACAGCAACGCGGCTGCAATGCTTGACAACTTCTTCATAATTGAACCTTATTAAATAATTCTAAAGCTTTTTCGAGAATATGCATGGCGCGACGCAGCGCAGGAATCTCCAGAACATAGGCCACACGCACCTGGTTGCGACCCTGCATAGGGGTGCTGTAGAATGGTTCGGCTGGAGTAAGCATGACGGTTTCCCCATCCAGACGGAAATCCGTGAGCAGCCACTTGCAGAACACGGCGGCATCATCTACCGGAAGTTCCGCCACTGTATAGAAAGCGCCCATAGGTTTGGGAGAGTACACTCCAGGAATGCCGTTAAGTGAGTCGATAGTGAAATCCCTCCTGGCTATATACTCCTTGCGCACAGCTTCGAAGTATGAATCATCTGTGCCGATGGCTCCTACGGCCGCGACCTGCCCAAGCACCGGGGGACAGAGACGTGCCTGGGCGAACTTCATCACAAGGGCCATGAACTCTTTGTTCTTCGATACCAGACATCCGATTCTTGCTCCGCAGAGATTATAACGCTTGGACGCGGAATCTACCAGAATCGCATTGTTCTCCATTCCCGGGATCTGCATAACGGAAAAATATGGTTCTTCTGTGTAGCAGAATTCCCTGTATGCCTCGTCTGACACGAGAAAGAGGTCGTGCCTGCGGCAGATGTCGCCAATGGCGAGAATCTCAGCTTTAGTATAGAGAGTGCCGGTGGGATTCGAGGGATTGCAGATCAGGATGGCCTTGGTGGCTGGGGTAATATGTTTTTCTATCTCTTCGGATGATGGCAGTGCAAAACCGTCCCGGATGTCTGTATGCACAGCGCGGATGGACACGCCGTTCATACGCGCGAGTGTGTTGTAGTTGCAGTAGTAGGGCTCCATCGCAAGCACCTCGTCGCCCGGGTCGCAGGCGGCATGGAAGAAGAAACTTAGAGCTTCGCTACCCGCGGTGGTGACAATGATATCATCTGTGCAGACGTCGATCCCAACTTTGCTGTAATACTTTTCCACAAGCGACATGCGGAGCTCCAGGGTGCCGGCCGAATTGGAATAGGGGAGATGGTCGAATTTATAATCCGCCAGGGCTCTCAGGGCCGATGCCGGTGATTTGATATCCGGGGCGCCGATATTCAAGTGATATACCTTCACGCCGTCGGCCTTCGCCTTGTCGGCAAAGGGTGTCAGCATCCGGATTGCGGATGCAGGTATCAAAGATGCTGATTTAGATATCCGCGGCATATAACTTTGTTTTACCTTGTTTCTACAAAAATAGCAAATTTCTTATTTTTGCAGAAAAAAAAGAGATGTCCATGCCAAAGCCCTGCGCATGGCCTTCCTGTTCGGTTTTTTCCAGGCTCTCATGCCGCTGATAGGATGGACTGCAATCCACTATTTCCAGCATAGTGTCGAAGCATACGACCATTGGATAGCCTTCGGCTTCCTTGCCTTGATAGGGGTCAAGATGATACGTGATTCCTTCGCCGAAGATGATTCCGGGCATTTCAATCCGTTGCTGCTCTCCACCCAATTGCTGCTCGCCTTGGCCACAAGCATCGATGCACTGGCGGTCGGCATCTCCATGTCCTGCTCAGGCTTTGACACGGCAGATACTCTGATTCTTCCTTTGATCATCATAGGTGTCGTATCGTTCTTTTTCAGCATCTCCGGTACCCTGCTCGGCATACGCTACGGCGATGCCGTAGCAAAAAAAATCCACCCGGAACTCCTGGGTGGAATCATTCTGATAGGGATAGGCATCAAGGTACTGCTGGAGCACCTGCTAGGCTAAATGCCCAGTTCTTTCCTGCGTTTTTCGTAATAATCATGCCTTGCAGGATTCTCCGGGAACCATCTGCGTAGCACGCGCTTTTCCTGAGAAAGTATTTCATGGATGCCCCAGAAGCATGAGAATGCGGCCGCACCGAGGATGGTGGACAAAATAAGATTGCCCACGAACAGGGACCACACTGAAAACAACATACCGACAAGAGCAAGCACCCACCAACTCTTCTTGCCCCAGCAATACTCCATTTTTATGACAATAGGATGGCAGATTCCGATAATCAGGAAAACAGCCGCACCAACAATAATACCACTGAAATTCATGCTGCAAATTTAATGTATTTGCAGATATGACACAATCCCAATTTCTTGTTATATTTGTAAAATGAAGAAATTACGTGTAATCCTCGCCCTGGTATTCTGGACCGGCATTACTTTACTTTTCCTTGGAATCCCGGAAATCGCCTCCTGGCTGGGTTGGATGCCTAAATTGCAATTCCTGCCAGCTGTGATGGCGCTGAACTTCGCCACAATAGCCGTGGTAATTCTCGCATGTCTGCTTATAGGGCGCATCTATTGCTCCGCAATCTGCCCGCTCGGCATAATGCAGGACGGCATCTCACACGCAAGCGTAATCGCCAAGCGCGTTCGTAAGAACCGCAAGCCATTCCACTATCGCAAAGAACTGAAATGGCTGCGCTACGGCATATGGGTAATTTTCGTGCTGGCGGTCGCTTTCGGATTCCAGTCTTTCGTAGCTGTCCTGGCGCCATACAGTGCCTACGGCCGCATACTTCAGAGCATTTTGCATTTCCAGCCCGGCAGCGTTCTCGCAGTCGCTGCTGCCACCCTGATGCTGACCGTCCTTCTGGCCTGGTTCACCGGCAGGGAATACTGCAATGTTATCTGCCCGGTTGGCACTACGCTTAGTTTCTTCTCGCGATTTGCTGTCTTCCGTCCGGTAATTGACGTGGACAAGTGCAAGAACTGCAAGGTCTGCGAGAATAATTGCAAGGCAGGGTGCATAGATATAGCAAATCACAGAATAGACTACAGCCGCTGCGTTGACTGTTTCAACTGCATAGGAAACTGCAAGTTCGATGCACTGCATTATCGCAATTATTATAAGAAAGATTCTTCAAAGCAAGAGCCATCCACAGCAAACCAGGGACGCAGGGCCTTCATCACGGGCACGGCGATGGGCCTTACAGCCATGACCCTGGGCGCACAGAACAAGAAAAAGGATGGGGGGTATGCCCTTGTAGAAGACAAACAGGCACTGGAGCGCGAAACGCCCCTGACGCCTCCCGGATCCGTCAGCATAAAGGATTTCTACCGCCGTTGCACGGCCTGCCAGCTCTGCGTCGCAGCCTGCCCCAACGGCGTCTTGAGGCCATCCACCGGTCTGGAACATTTCATGCAGCCGGAAATGGGCTTCGAGAAAGGATACTGCCGTCCTGAGTGCACAAAATGCTCCGAAGTCTGCCCTAGCGGAGCTATAATCAAGATAACAAGGGAAGAGAAAACCCAGTACCATGTGGGCACCGCAAGCGTCAACCGCGATCTATGCGTAGCCGAGCATGGGACGAAGTGCGGCAACTGCGCCCGCCACTGCCCGACAGGAGCGATCCAGATGGTGGAATCTCCCGAAGGGAACCTGGTACCTGCCGTCGACGCAGCAATCTGCATCGGATGCGGGGCCTGCGAGAATCTCTGCCCGTCCAGGCCCGTCAGCGCAATCACTGTGAACGGCCGTCATAACCATCTAAACAATTAAGCCATGGATAGAAGAGATTTCCTTAGAATATCGGGCACAGGCGCAGCCGGCCTTGGAATGATGGCGGCAGGATGCGCGCCCAGAAAAGAACAGGCCCAGTACACCCCGGGCAAGATGGCTCTCCGCGAAAACCCTGTCAACGGCGACAAGGTATCACTGCTTGGCTTCGGATGCATGCGATGGCCCATGATAAAGGACTCCGACGGCAGGGACATCATCGACCAGGAAGCCGTCAACGAGATGGTAGACTATGCCATCGAACACGGTGTCAACTATTTCGACACCTCGCCCGCATATCTGCAAGGCCTGTCGGAACGTGCGGCAGGTGAAGCCCTCAGCCGGCATCCGCGCAGCAGTTACTACATCGCCACCAAACTCTCCAACTTCGGCGACCATAGCATGGAAGCGTCCATCAAGATGTACGAGGATTCTTTCAAGGAGATGAAGACGGACTACTTCGACTACTACCTCCTGCACTCTATCGGCAGGGGAGGCCGCCGCGCCTTCCAGACACGTTATGTCGACAACGGCATGATGGACTTCCTGCTCAAGGAGAAGGAAAAGGGCCGCATACGCAACCTTGGATTCTCGTTCCACGGCGCCAGGGAAGCTTTTGACTCTTTTATGCAGATGCACGACACAGGCGAGTTCAAGTGGGATTTCTGCCAGATTGAAATGAACTACATCGACTGGAAGCACGCCGACGGAGTGCGCAACGCGAACGCCGATTATCTCTACGCAGAACTCGAGAAGAGGGGCATCCCCATCGTGATTATGGAGCCCCTGCTCGGAGGACGCCTCGCTAACGTTCCGGTGGGCATCTCCCGCCAGATGAAGATGCGCGAACCCGACAAGTCGGTGGCATCATGGGCCTTCCGCTTCTGCGGCACCTACCCTGGAGTTATGTGCATCCTCAGCGGAATGACCTCGATGGACCCTCTGCTGGACAACATCAAGACCTTCGAGAACTTTGTTCCGCTGACCGATGAGGAACTCGTGTTCATGGAGGAGATGGCAGTGCAGATGAAAGAATTCCCTCTGGTGAACTGCACCGACTGCAAATACTGCATGCCCTGCCCCTGGGGTATCGACATCCCGGGCATCTTCAAGCACTACAATACATCCGTCACAAACGGCTCCTTTGCGCAGAGCCCGGAGCAGAAGAACTACCGCAAACTGCGCAATACCTACCTCTCGAGTTACGACAAGGCCATCCCCACCGTCCGGCAGGCGGACCATTGCATAGGATGCGGCCAGTGCCTGATGCACTGTCCTCAGAGCATTCCAATTCCCGATGAACTCCACCGCATCGACCAGTACGTCGAGAGGCTGAAGCAGGGTATATGATAAAAATTGTGTAAATTCGCGCTTTGAAAAGACATCAAGATGAACAAGAAACTGACAATTGCCATCGTTTTGGCCGCCCTGCTTGCCCTGGCGGCAGTCTTGTATTTCTCCCTGCGCGGCGGCAAAAGCGTAATCAGCGCCGAAGCGCCCGTGAAGTTCGTTACCGACATCATAAGCAACAGCAGTTCGGCAGAACACAAACTTATTGCCAACTACAATCCCACCGATGCTTCGAAAGCCATATTTATTTTTGGATCGAGAAAACGAACACAGTCGATAGCTGACGTGTTGACCGAATGCGATGCCTATGACAACGTGGACGGCTCCTCACGGCCGGATGGCCTCAAGGATTTCGCCGGAGAGACATTCTGCACGGTAGCCAATTTCTCCAATTTCGGAGAAATGGTGAACGATGGCCGCCTGGAGGACATGCGGGAACTCACCGCACGCAACGTCCTCGCAGCAATGGACACACTATGCTACGTCAGTCCATACGACCGCAGCGGTATGGGCAAGAAACCCCTTGCCAAACTCATAATACTCGGATCTGCCTGCATGACTCAGTACGGTCACTATGATGTGGACTCTCTTTTCAATGCTCTTAACTGCGCACTGCCTGTGATTTCGCCAATGCAACTCATTGCAGACGAAGCGGTTGCCACGAATAAAGGCAAGGATATCCTCACCGTAGGAGTGCTCGCGGGCAACGCCCCGGTCGACCTCTACGGTCCTTACATCAAGACAAAAGCCGCCAAGGCAGGCATCGACAGCGTGCTCTGCGTTGGCTTCAAAGTGCCGGAAGGGGAGGATCCTCTGCTATCGTTCCTCGACCGCTACTCCGAACTCGGCATAAGCCGCCCTATGGACGCGATCCTCATCGATGATATGGACGTAGACCTTTCCGCTTTCAACGAGTCGCTTGCCCAGATTACTTCAGTCATGAACGCCGAATCGCTGACCTACGGCAACCTCATTTCACCTGATTTCCGCATCATCGACTCCAAGAGCAGGATATGTGCCGCCACATACTCAGTTCTGCGCGGCTCAAACCTGTTCACGCACTTCATTTCCCAGCCCAGGAAACTCGATTATATGCTGATTTCCAAAGAAGGGCCCGAAAAGGAATTGATGCTGCTGCAATACAACGAAAGATACATTCCCAGCAATAATTAATGTTCAAATTAACCGTTACCCCCGAAGAAATAGAGAAGTTGGACCTTGCGAGATTTCCGGGGCAGATACATGTCATCAGCCATCCCGGATGGGATTTCTCCCGGGCAATAGCATATCTCAAGAAACAGAAAGTACTGGGTTTCGATACCGAGACCAAACCCGTATTCTCGCCAGGCCAGCATCATAACGGCGTAGCGCTCCTGCAATTATCCGGGCCCGACCATGCCTTCCTCTTCCGTATACAGAAACTCGGTATGCGCGGGCGTATCTGCTCGATTCTGTCGAACCCCAACATCATCAAGGTGGGCGCCGCCGCCCTCGACGACGTCCGAGGCCTTCAGCGCTACCGCGAATTCGAAGCGAGGGGGTTCATGGACCTGCAGAAGATGGTTTGGGAGTGGGGCATCCGGGATAAGAGCGTCAAGAAGATGGCGGCAAATATCATGGGAGTGCGCATCTCCAAAAGCCAGCA
>CACWOZ010000023.1 GCA_902762655.1 uncultured Bacteroidia bacterium | reverse complement strand
CACTACAGGTGGTATGGCTGCCTTGATTGAGCATAATGGGTATATTCAGGGTGGCGCGAACTATGGCATAGTCTCCAGTATGCATGCCACCAATTATGGCCTTGTCGCAGCCTACATGAATGGCATTTTAAAGGTTGACGGCGTTACCGTAAGCGGGCAGTTGTTCAACAAAGGAACGGAAAAGGAGGTAACAGCCGAAAACTTTATTGATGATTATTATATTGGTCGGTATGTTGCCGACGACAAGGCCAAAATCACCAACTGCACCTACGTTGCACCTTAATGTTGATTAGACCTTAAAACCAAATAATTACCTTTTTAAACATGTCTAAAACAAACTTCCTGCGGAATGTGATGCTTGCATTCCTCGTGCTGCTCATTCCGGCGCTGGCACAGGCGCAGAGCAGCATTCGCGGTGTGGTGACGGACAATTACGGTGAGCCCCTGATAGGGGCTGCCGTACAAGTGGCCGGAACCAGCCAGTATGCAATTACGGACAATGACGGAGCCTTCTCCATAAGCAATGTCGCTTTCCCTGCCCGGATTACCGTTTCCTTCATGGGAATGACCGACAAGGTGCTGAACCTCACAGGATCGGAGCGCATGCCCCTTTCCATCGTTATGGAAAGTGACAACGTTCTGGAAGAACTGGTGGTAGTGGGTTACGGTACCCAGAAACGTGTTAACCTGACCGGCGCCGTGTCCGTGATTGACGGCAAGGAACTAAATGCCCGTCCCGTTACCAATACCGCCATGGCTCTACAGGGAGCAGATCCTTCCCTGGTGCTTACCACATCTTCCGGCTCCATTGACGGAACCAACTACAGCGTGAACATCCGCGGTAAACTCTCGCTCAACAGCGGTTCCCCGCTCATCCTTGTGGATGGCATCGAGAGTTCCCTTACCCTGGTGAACCCCAACGACATCGAGAGCATTTCCGTGCTCAAGGATGCGTCGGCCTGCGCCATCTACGGCGCCAAGGCGTCGGCGGGTGTGATTCTCATCACGACCAAGAGCGGAAACGAGGGGATGGCCAAAGTGACCTATAACGGTCGCTTCTCCCTCTCAACCAACACTACTTCTACGGACTTCATTACCAGCGGCTACGACTACGTAACCCTTACCAACAAGTTCTATGAGACCTACAAGGGTTACGGCGCCTGGACTTATTCCGACGAACAGATGCAGATGCTGTACGAGCGCCGGAACGACGTAACTGAGAATCCTGAGCGCCCCTGGGTGGTTCCGGATGCTACCGGTACCAACACCTATGTGTATCTGGGCAACTTTGACTGGTATAGCTACCTGTTCAACAAAGTACGTCCCGAGACCGAGCATAACGTAGCAGTTCGCGGTGGTAACGAAAATGTGAAATACTATGCTTCGGGCCGCTGGATCAGGAGAAACGGTTTCTTTGGCGGTGCGGTTCAGGATACATACAACGGCGTTTCCCTCCGCAGCAAGATTGACGCCAAGATTACCCCCTGGCTCAACTATTCCACCAACGTTTCCCTGGAACGTACCCAGTATGACTGGGGAGGTTTCTGGGAGATGGACGGCAGCGACGGTCTCAATTCCCAGGGTATTATGTGGAACATTACCCAGAATGTGGGCCCGAACCTGGTTCCTTTCAATCCCGACGGCACTATCGCTATGGTTCCCGGCTTTATGGCCGACGCTACATCTCCGCTCATGAGCGGCCGTGGCGGTGTGTTCATGGACGGCCGCAACCATAATAACAACACCAATAATTACTGGACGTGGACTAACCGCTTTACGATGAACATCGCGAAGGGACTCAAGTTCATTGCAGACTATACCTACCGCCGCAGGGACCGTCTGGCCGGATACCGCAGCGTCCCCACCGTCAATGCTTACGACAATGTGAACAAGCGGATGTATGAAGGTAACGGCCTCACCGGCGGTGTATTCACCAACGGCTCTGTCTACGACTTCTACCAGGAAGTCCGTTATCTCCAGGACGGAAGTGTGGCAAACGCTTACTTCTCCTATGACAACACCTTCGGAGAAGCCCATCATGTGGCCGCCACCCTGGGTACCAACTATGACGACTATCATTCCACCCAGCTCACCGTGAAGCAGAAAGGTTCGCTGAGCGAAACCCTCTCTTACCTGAACAAAAACGCGGCTGCAGTAGATGCTGACGGCAACCTGGTAGGTATCGAAACCCTGTCGGAATCCAATTCCGCATACCGTACGCTGGGCTTCTTCGGCCGTTTGAATTACGATTGGAAAGGCCGTTACCTACTGGAACTGAGCGGCCGTTACGACGGCTCTTCCCGCTTCCCCAAAGGCAATCGCTGGGGCTTCTTCCCTTCCGCATCGGCTGGTTGGAGAATCTCCGAGGAACCCTTCTGGGAGGAAATCCGTCCCATAGTTTCCAATGCGAAGATCCGTCTCTCTTATGGTACCCTGGGTAACCAGCAGGTGAGCAACTACTACTACTGGGACACCATCTCCGTGGGATCTCTTTCCTATACCTTCGACGGCAGCAAGGCCGGATATGCCTCTGTCTCCGATCCCGTTTCCAGCAGCCTTACCTGGGAAACCGTGATTTCCAAGAATGTGGGTCTGGACCTGGGTTTCCTGAGGAACCGTCTCACCGTCAACGCCGACTATTACATCAGGGATACCAAGAACATGCTCACCACGGCCATGACTTTGCCGTCGGTGTATGGTGCAGAGGCTCCCAAGGAGAATGCGGCTGACCTGCGCACCTATGGCTTTGAGGTGGCGGTGAGTTGGAAAGACAACGTTACCCTGGCTGGGAAACCACTGTATTATGGAATTACCGCCACCCTGGGCGACAACGTGAGTTACATCACCCGTTACGAGAATCCCGACAAACTCATCAGCGACCACTTCGTGGGCAAGCGCCTGGGCGATATCTGGGGCTACCGGACAGACGGGTTCTTCGCAACAGACGAGGAAGCAGCCGCCTATGAAGCCGCAATCGACTCCAAGGTGGTGAATGCTGATATCTTCAACTCCAAGGCTCCGTACAACCACCTGATGGCTGGAGACCTGAAATACAAAGACCTGGACGGTTCCGGCGCCATCAACACCGGTAAGAATACACTGGACGACCCCGGTGACCGAGAAGTCATCGGCAACAGCCGTCCCCATTATAATTATGCCCTCAAGGGCGACTTCAGCTGGGCCGGTCTGGATATCAGCGTCTTCTTCCAGGGCGTAGGAAAGCTGGACTGGGCCCCCAGTGCCTATAGCAGTTATTTCTGGGGACCTTACGGCTACCAGCGTCCTTCCTTCATCCCGAAGGATTTCGAAGCATTGTGCTGGGACCCTGCAGAAGGCGCCGACAACAGCAACGCTTACTTCCCCCGCATGAGGGGCCGTTTGATTGCCAACTACAAGACCAACGACTATTATCTGCAGAACGCGGCTTATCTGCGTTTGAAGAACCTCACCGTGGGTTACACCCTTCCCCTGAAGAAGAACCGTATCCTGGAGAAAGTGCGCGTATACTTCTCCGGCGAAAACCTCTTCTACCTGTCTCCCCTGTCCAAGATTTCCAAGTATGTAGATCCGGAAGTGGCTACGGCCGGTTCGAGTACCCGTGACGTTACCTATCCTTATTCCCGGACTTTCTCTTTCGGTGTGGACATTACATTCTAGAGCCTTATGAAAAAGAAGATTATACTCCTTATAACTATGATGGCAGGCGTTTTCTGCGTTATTTCCTGCCAGGATGATTTTCTGACTAAAACTCCCGAGACCAACCTGTCTCCGGGCTCTTTCTTCTCCTCCAAGGCCGAACTGGATCTCTGGGCCAACCGCTTCTACAGCAGGAATTTTACCACTGCTGAAGACCTGGCCGAGCTCACGGCCGATGATATCGTGAGCGCCACAGGCCTGTCGGGTATCCAGAAGGGCACCCGCAACCCCAGCAGCACCTGGAGTTCCAGCACTTGGGCTCCGCTTAGGGATATCAATTACCTGCTGGAGAACAACCGCTGCCCGGACGCTTCCGTGAAGGAAATGTATGACGGTGTGGCCTATTTTTTCCGCGCCCTTTACTATTACAAGAAAGTGCGGGTATACGGCGACATGCCCTGGTACGACAAAGTGATCGGCTCCGGGGATACCGAGGCCCTGAAGAAACCCCGCGACCCGCGCGGCTACGTGATGCTCAAGTGCATGGAAGACTTGGACAAAGCCTACGAACGCCTTCCCGAAAAATGGTCCTCTTCTCCGTTATACCATGTGTCCAAAGACGCTGCTCTGGCCCTCAAGGCCCGGATTGCCCTGTTTGAAGGCACCTTCCGCAAGTACCACGCCGGTACGCCTTACGTGCCGCAGGACGAGCAGACCTTCGACGGTGTAACAATTTCTTCCGAATACTTCCTCCGCCAGGCGGCCGATGCTGCCGGAAAACTTCTGGGCAAGCATTCCCTCTATACGGGAAATACACTGGGACTGGCAAAGAAGGCTACCGGTGCCAGCTACCGGGAATTCTTTATCCTGGAAGATGCCGCGGCCGACGAAACTATCCTCTCGCGCCGTTACAGTGTGGATATTCTGGTGCGTCACGGCATTCAGTTTGACTTGAAGTCCAAGCGCATGAGCGCCACAACCCGCCTGGTGAACCACTATCTTCAGAGCGACGGAAAGCCCATCCAGGAGCGTGCCGGCTGGGAGACGATGTCCTACCTGGACGCATTCGCCAACAGGGATCCCCGTATGTCCCAGACGCTGCATGGACCTTCCTATAAGGCCGTGGACGGAACGGGACACGAAGAGATTGCCTTCGACCGTACCTTCAACGGCTACCGGGTCATCAAGTACATCTCCGACTCTTCGCATGAGACTGCTACAACGTCCACCACGGATTATCCGCTCTTCCGCTATGCCGAGGTCCTGCTGAACTATGCCGAGGCCAAAGCCGAACTGGGTGAGCTTACCGATGCCGATGTTGCCGCTACCATTGATGTAATCCGTGCCCGTGTTGGTATGCCCGCCATGGCTAAGGTTCCCACTACCGTGGACCCGCTTATGGAACAGTACTATCCCAATGCCAAGGGCGCTCAGAAAGCAGCCATTCTGGAAGTGCGCCGTGAGCGCACCGTAGAGCTTGTCGCAGAAGGCTTCCGTCAGTGGGATCTCCTGCGCTGGGGCGAGGGTAAATGGCTCACTCCCAAGAGTGTGGGCGGTTTTGGCGGATGCTATTTCACCGGTCTTGGAGAATATGACATGGACGGTGACGGCAAGATGGACATCCTGCTGTATAAGGGCGAGAAACCCACCACATCCGTGAAGGCGTCCAACCACATTGAACTGGGTTCGAATTATACATTGTCCGAGGGCGACCACGGATACCTCACCTATTACTCAAGCGAAGACTATACCTGGGTAGAAAGCCGCGATTATCTATGGCCTATCCCTGTGAGCGAGCGCTCCGCCACCGGCGGCGTCCTCACGCAGAATCCCGGCTGGGATGACGGTTTTGACAATTCTACCAATGAATAGCCTTTTGCGCAGCATATCCTTTGTACTGGTTTCCGGTCTCTTTCTCGCCGCTTGTGGCGGGAAAGAGACGACGGATCCATCGGAGACCACGTTCTCTGTTTCTCCCACCTCGGCCGACGTAGCCGCTCTGGGGGAAAACAAGACCTTCTCCGTACTCTCGTCCAGCGACTGGTTTGCCCGAGCCGATAAAAACTGGATCAAGATGGTCTCCGCTTCCGGAAAGGGATCCCCTACACAGGCTTCGTCCCTTACGGTTTCCGTTGAGGAGAACAAGGAGACATCGGAGCGTTCCGGTGTTATCACCGTGTCCACCCTTGACGGCAAAAAGGCCGAAATAGCCCTGAAGCAGGCTGCAGGCAGCGGTGTTGTGAAACGCGGAATCGGCACGGCCGAAGACCTTTTGGGGTTTGCCAGGGCCGTGAACGGTGAGGCCGGCTATTCCATAAACCAGTATTTGGTGGACGGCGAGGTGAAGTTCACCGCCGACATTGACGCTTCCTCCATCCGGGAATGGATTCCTGTTGGTACGGCGTCCCATCCGCTGAAATACAGTGTGGACGGAGCCAGGTTCACCATTAAGAACATTGGCTGGACGGTAGACCTCTCGAAGTATCCCGATGCCGGCCTTTTCGGCTGTGTGAACGGGGCCACCATCCGTCGCCTCACGGTGGGTGACAGCGGAAGCAAGGCCACATTCACGGGCGTTTCCTCCGGCAATGTGGCAGTGGGAGGCGTTGTGGGGCGTGCTGTGGGCGCCACCCTGGAGTCCGTTACCAACAACGTTTCCATTACGCTGGAGGACAACCATTCGACCGGAGAGAACCTCTTTGTGGGAGGCATTGCCGGCAGAACTGACGCCAACACCCTCCTGGGCGGAGACATTTCCGGCAAAGGATGTGTGAACAATGGTGATATCAGCGTAAAGACAGCCTGCCGCGAAGGAGGCCTTGTGGGATACAATCTGGGTACTGTTACGCACTGCACCAATTCTGGTGCCATCCTGGGCCCTTATTCGGCCGACAGGAAACTGGGACCAGGCTGGGGCTGTTCGTACAATGAAACCGCAAAGAACTTCTTTGCCAATACCGGTTACGGTTTTGTGGGCGATACCAGCCATCCTGCCATGTTGGTGAATGCCGTGGTGGATCCGGTGAACAACTTTGTCCTGTACGATGACGAAAGCACCAGTCCGGGCCTCAACAACAATGTGGACTGGACACTGGACGCCTACTACGACTGGACGGTGGAAGATACCCGGGAACTCGCTTCCGGCGTGGTATATACCAAGTATTCCTTTGTCAATGTGCCCAGAACCATGCATGTTGTAGAGGTGGACCTGAAGAGTGCCAACGTTGAAGTTGTTGGAGCCCTGGCCGGTGATATGATTCCCAACCCCAATGGGAACGGAAACTATAACAACGGCTTTAACCTGCGTGAGCGGCTTTCGGATGTTTGCAACCGTCGCCGTGCCGCAGGGGAGAAGATTCTCTATGGCGTAAACGCCTGTTTCTTCGACTCCAACGACGGCATTTCCCGTGGCTTCCATGTGGAAAACGGCGAGCCTGTGTACATCAACAACCCTTCCGTTGTGAAGCAGCTCTCCAATCACCAATGGGGCATTGCGGTTTACGCGGATGGTACGGCCGCCAGCGGGAAAAAATCGTTCCAGGGAAAAGTGAAGACTCCTTCCAAGGAATACAGCTTTTACACGGTGAACGATACTACCCTCCGGCATGCAAGTCCTACCGTGTCTCCGATTAACCTGTACACCCGCTACTATGTGCAGACTCCCTATCCCGTCAAGCCTTCCATCACCAACCCCCTGGCACGCGATGTACTATATGTCGTGTGCGAGTACATGGATGGTCCCATGAAGGTGAACGGCGGTTACGCGAAGGCCCGGGTGGTCTCCATCCTGGACGGTCGTTTCAAGAGTGTGCAGCCTCCTTACATTTCGTCCGCCTCGCAGGTGGGAATCGCCCTCTCCGGCACCCCAGCCGGCGAGTGGGCCGACGCAGTGAAGGTGGGCGATGTCCTGGAACTTTCCTGCCGTATCGCCATCAACGGGGACAGCTCCAAACCCATTCTCACCCTGGATTCTACCATGTACGAGATTATGGTGGACGGGGAAGACCGGACCAATACCATTCCCTCCGGCGCCGCTCCGCTTACCAAATACGACCCCATGACTTTCCCTGTAGTGTCTGCCGACGGTACCCGCCTCTGGCTGGTAGAAGTTGACGGACGCCGGGGCTGGAAGGGAATGGGCGTGAAAGCTTACGAGATGTTCCGGATAGGAAAGAAACTTGGCGGCGCCCATATCTCGCGTCTGGACGGCGGAGGAAGTTCTGCGGTATGGCTCTGGGATGGTTCCAAGGGTTCCATTGTGAACAAACCCGCTGATTCCAAGGGCGAGCGCAGTTGCCTGTCTTACATACTTATAAGAGAAAAATAATTATATGCAGCATATGAAAACCATGCAAAAATGTCTTATCTTGCTCCTGGCAGGGGCAATGGCGGCGGTTTCCTGCAACAAGCAGCAGGAAGTCAAGACCTACACCATTTCTTCGGACATCACGTCCGTTTCGGAAATTCCTGCCAACAATCCCGGCTCCCAGACCCTGGTGGTGACTACGGATGCTCCCTATTGGATTGCCCAGGGACCGGACTGGGTTACCATAGATCCCGTCACGGGCGTGGGCGGCGGTAAATCCACCGTGGTTACACTTTCTTTCCAGTCCAACTACAAGAACGAAAGCACAGATATGGCTCCCCGCACCGGAGAAGTGAAGTTCTCCGGTGGTATGACATCTCTGGTGGTCCCCGTTAGCCAGTTGGGCCACAAGGGATTCATCGACCCCAACGCATCCATCGGCGGTATTCCCGACGAGGACGAGTTCCTGGA
Organism: uncultured Bacteroidia bacterium; assembly: GCA_902762655.1. Lineage (GTDB taxonomy): Bacteria > Bacteroidota > Bacteroidia > Bacteroidales > UBA932 > Cryptobacteroides. Next base: position 47,538 of record CACWOZ010000023.1, on the reverse strand, counting down.
CTTTATTGCCGCCGTCAACGACGGAGACCCTGTCGTCCGCTGGCTCAACGACAAGCAGGAAGTTCAACTCCTGGCTGACCTTGACCTGAGCGAAGTGGCCGAATGGGTTCCTATCGGCAATGTGGAAAAGACGGGCAATGGCAATAACGCCTCGGCTCCGGAAGGAAACTACTTCACCGGCGTCTTCGACGGCGGCGGCCACACCATCAAGGGCTTCAAGGCTTCCAAGACCGACATTGAGGACGGTGGAACCTACGGTTTCTTCGGCGCCCTATATCGCGCAACGGTCAAGAACCTCAACCTCGAGGCCGATTTCACCGTGGGAGGCCTTTCCACGGGCGATGCCGGCGTACTTGCGGGTACGGTGTATGCTTCCACCATCGAGAACGTGAAGATTAAGGCTACCATCAAGACCGAAGGTACCCAGACAGACAACAAGCGGTTTGCCGTGGGCGGCCTCGCCGGCTTTGTCTTCTGCTGTTCTAGCGAAGGTGATCTGCTTGAGAGCAGCATCAAGAATTGTGAAGTGGAGGTGACCGTTACCGGTGGTAGCGGCAAAAATACAAAGAGCGGTGCTACAGCTTCCATGTTCGGCGGTATTGCCGGCTTCGTAACCGGTGACAAGAGTGCTGCACGTGACACTATTGCGAATTGCGTGGTCCGCGGCACCATTACGGCCGACCAGGGCCGTTGCAGCGGTCTTTTGGCAACGGCCAACAACGCCACCATCATTAAGGACTGCACCAATTACGCCAGCCAGGTGAACAACTTTGCGAATGGCCGTATCGGCAACCTGGTTTCCCTACTGAACTTGGATTGCCACATGATTAACTGTACTAACCGTGGCGACTTGACCACCTCGGACAGCAATACCACCACAGCCGGTATGGTTGCCCTTCTTAACGACAACAGTTGCACTGTGGAAGGTGGCGGAAACTATGGCAATATCCGTACGGGCAATGCCGCTGCCAACGGCCGAGGCCTGCTGGTGGCCAATTTCTCCAAGTACTCCTCTTTCAAGGATGTTGTAGTGAGCGGTACGCTGGGTATGGTTGGCGGCGAGGTCTACGAAATCAATGCCGAGAACTTCATGGATTACATCGGAGGCGGCTCCAAGGCCAAAGTCAGCGGTCTTACCTATGTGGCACCTGCCCAATGAAACGCTTCTTAATTCTTTTTACTTTCCTTCTTGCCCTGTCCTCCTGTGCTTGGGGACGGGGCAGGGAAGTGAAGGTCCTGTACTGGAACATCCAGAACGGGATGTGGCATGACCAGGGAAACAACTACGACAACTTTGTCAGTTTTGTCCAGGATCTGGACCCGGATATTTGTGTCTGGGCCGAGGCCGAGTCCCGTTACAGGACCGATACTGCAGAAAAGATGCAGATGCCGGAGGAACAGTACCTTCCCTGGAACTGGGATATTCTGGCATCCCGTTATGGGCATAAGTATACCCTGATATGCGGTAAGCGGGATACATTTCCTCAGGTAATCACTTCCAAGTATCCCATCCGTATCATTAAACGCATAACCGGCAACGGGGAAGACATCATAGTGGCCCACGGAGCCGGCTGGGCGGTGGTTCAATTGCCCGGCGGCGCAGAGCTCAACGTGGTTACGGTGCACACCTGGCCCCAAAAGTTCGCATACCTGGCGGCCGATGAAAAGGCCGATGCCGCCGCGCATGGCGGAGACCATTTCCGCGCCCGGGAGATGCAGTACATCTGCGAGCAGACCATCGGCACGGATCCTTCAGCAAAGGACCACCTCTGGCTGATGACAGGGGACTTCAATGCCATCTCTTCCATAGATAACTTCCACTATGGAAAAGACGCTGATGATACCGCTTTCCTGGTGCACGACTATGTGCGCAATCACACACCCTACATTGATGTGATAGAGCGATTCTATCCTGGGGAATTCCAGAAAACCACGGTTTCCGGGAAGCGCATAGACATGGTATATGTGACGCCGGCGCTGTTTGGCAAAGTGACGTCGGCCCGTGTCCTTCGCGAGGGCTTTGCCGATTGTTACCGGGACCCCCGCGGAAAAGACATTCACAATTTTTGCCATCCGTCCGACCATTTTCCTATATTTGTTACCATTAAACCCTGACAACAATGTCCGATTCACTTGATAACAAGGTCTTGAAATCTTATAAACGTCAGCGGATGCAGACTTTCCTGGCGGCAACCTTCGGGTATGCGCTATATTATGTCTGCCGTCTGTCAATGGGCGTGATGAAGCAGCCGCTGATTGACGCAGGTCTACTCTCGGCAACCCAGCTGGGAGTCATTGGCGCGTGTCTATATTGGACCTATGCCGTTGGAAAACTCGTCAATGGCTTTCTTGCCGACAGCGCCAATATCAAGCGTTTTATGGCAACAGGCATCCTGATCTCAGTGGCCATGAACTTTTCAATGGGTGTGTTGGGAGTCAAGTCTCTGGATGGAGGCATAGCCAATTCCGTATTGTTCTTGAGTTTCTGTGTCCTTTGGGCCTTGAACGGCTGGGCGCAGTCTATGGGATCGCCGGCTTGTATCGTCGCCCTTTCACGCTGGATGCCACTGAAAGTCAGAGGTACTTTCTATGGCATATTCAGTGCTTCCCATAATATCGGAGAGGGGCTTTCTTTTGTCTTTGTGGGTTCTATTGTTGCAGCCTTCGGTTGGAAGTGGGGCTTTTTTGGAGCGGCTCTTGGGGGTATCGTAGGCCTGATTCTGGTATTACTATTGTTCCATGATTCCCCAGAATCCAAGGGCTTGCCGGCCATCGAAGTGCTCTCCGGTGAGATGACCCCTGAAGAATACGAACTAAAAGGTGGAAATCTGCGCCTTGCCGCAGAAGAGGTAAAGAAGAAAAAGCGTCTGGAAACCAAGCTGATGCAAAAGATGGTGATCAAGAATCCCGGTGTCTGGATATTGGCTGCGGCCAGTGCTTTCATGTACATGAGCCGTTACGCTATCAATGAGTGGGGAACCATCTTCCTGCAGGAAGCCAAAGGTTACAGCCTGGGCGAAGCCGCCACCATTATCGGCATCAATCCCGTGTTCGGTATCATAGGCACGGTACTCTCCGGCTGGCTGTCTGATGTGATTTTTAAGGGGGACCGCAAGTATCCGGCTTTTGTGGCCGGTGTCCTGGAGTCCATCGCTCTGGCGCTCTTCCTCTTTGGTGGTCCGGCCCGTTGGGTCAACGTCCTGGCCATGATTCTGTTCGGTATCGCCATCGGCGTCCTCATCAGTTTCCTGGGCGGGTTAATGGCTATTGACCTGGTACCACGTAAAGCCTCTGGAGCCGCCTTGGGCATTGTTGGTATTGCTTCTTATGCTGCGGCCGGCCTGCAGAATGTTGTTACTGGCCTTCTGATGGACAATGGCAGCACAGCGTCGGGCCATGACTTCTCTGCCGTTGTCTGGTTCTGGCTTGGGGCGGCCATCATTTCCTTCCTGCTTCCCATGCTAAACTGGAAGCGGAAAGTACAGCAGATTCAGTAATCGCAAAGAGAGCAGTCAGAAATGGCTGCTCTCTTTGCGATGAAAGGGATAGATCGGTTGTGGGAGGTGCCTGCTAGATTGTAAATGCGTTGAATCCGCCGTCCACGGCCACTATAGTGCCGGTCACGCCCTTGGAGGCATCGCATGCCAGATAGTGGAGTGCACCTACCAACTCGTCCGGCTCCAGGAAACGGCCGAAAGGAGTGTGGCCGATGATCTTGTGGGAACGGTCGGTCAGGCTGCCGTCAGGATTGGTAAGCAGGGTCCTGTTCTGGTTGGTGAGCAGGAATCCGGGAGCGATGGCATTCACGCGCAGGCCTTCGCCGAACTTGATGGCAAGTTCTCCGGCAAGCCACTGCGTCCAGCTGGCCATTCCGGCTTTGGCGATACCGTAGCCGGCAACGCGTGTCAGCGGACGGAACGAGGACATGCTGCAGAAATTGATGATGCTGCCCTTCTTGTTCTCGACCATGGCCTTGGCAAAGACCTTGGTAGGGATGATAGTTCCGAAGGTGTTGAGGTCGATAACCTTGCGGGTGGCGTCGATATCAAGGTCGAAGATGGTCTGTTCGGGAGTCACATTGGCAGGACCCATATTGCCTCCGGCGGCATTCAGGAGGATATCCACACTGCCATAAGCCTTGAGGATATCTGCGAGATTCTGCTCAAGCGCAGCGGTGTCCAGTACATTGGTAGGGAGGAACATGGCCTCTCCTCCGTCAGCTTTAATCTCTGCAACGAGCTGATTCCCTTTTTCGGCAGCACGTTCCAGATCAAGGAGTACTACCTTGCAACCCTGGGCTGCAAAATACTTTACGATGGTGGCTCCAAGCACACCGCAGGCGCCGGTCATTACGACCACACGGCCCTTGATATCAAATAGATTTGCCATATTATTATTGAATTTCGTTTCTGGTAGGGATGGAATTCTGTGCACCGGGGCGGGTTACCGTGATGGCGGACGCCTTGGTGGCGAAACGTGCCGCATCCTGCAGGCTCAGGCCCTCGGAGAGGCCCACGCAAAGTGCACCGCAGAATGTGTCGCCGGCGGCTGTCGCATCAACGGCATTGACCTTGAGAGAAGGAATCATCTCCGATTTTCCTCCCTGGAAAACCAGCGAGCCCTTGCTGCCGAGTGTTACTACGAAGTCCTTCACGCCATAACCGCGCAGAACTTCCACGGCTTTGCCAAGGGATGCTTCGTCGGTGACGGCGCAACCGCTCATGATAGATGCCTCGGAACGGTTAGGAGTCATCAGGGAGATGTACTTGAAAATCTCTTTGGGAAGTTCGCAAGCCGGAGCCGGGTTCAGAATAACATAGACACCTGCTTCATGGGCGATTTTTGCGGCACGCAGGACTGACTCTACGGGAATCTCCAATTGCAGGATGAGGAATCCGGAGTTGCGGATTACATCCGCTACACTGTCGATGTCGGCCGGAGTGATGTCTCCGTTGGCTCCGCTTGCCACGGAAATGCAGTTCTCACCGCTGTCATCTACCAGGATCAGCGCGGTTCCGGAGGCCTCCTTCGAGCGCATGACATGGGAGATGTCGATACCTTCCTTCTTGTATCCTTCAAGGGCATTGTCGCCGAAGATGTCGTTACCCACCTTGCAGATGAAGGTCACATCTCCGCCAAGCCGTTTTGCGGCCACTGCCTGGTTCGCTCCTTTTCCGCCGGGACCCATGTAGAAGATACCTCCGGTTACGGTTTCTCCTGGTGCGGGAAGTTTCTTTCCCTTGATAGTCATGTCGGTATTGCTGCTGCCGATGACAAGGATTTTGTTATTCATGAATTTGTATTGGTTGGTTTTATCCACAAATATATCAATTCTGCACGAATCTTGTATAATGCACAATGTCAATATTTCGCTATATTTGTATTATGAAACAGTCTAGAATCATAGAGGCATGCATCATTGCTGCCGCAGTCGTTATCTTCGGCCTCCTCTTCAAGGCTGGTCTCGACAATTTCACCAACAGAGACAGGAAAGTTACAGTCAAGGGTTTGTCCGAGATCGAGGTTCCGGCCGACCAGGTGACCTGGTCCATCACCACGGTTGAAACCGGCAATGACCTCCAGCAGGTCTATGCCAACGCATCTGCCAAAATAGGCAAGATCAGTAAGTTCCTCACAAACAACGGCATCGCTGCAGGCGACATATCCGTCGGTACTCCTATTGTCACCGATAACGAGGCCGATCGCTGGAGTGCAGAACGTATCCCCTTCCGTTTCAAGATCAAGACTGTGATGTCCGTCAATTCCAAGGAAGTTGACAAGGTGCGCGGCCTTATCTCGCGTCAGGGAGAACTCCTGCAACAGGGCATAGCGATCATCAACAACGAGTACTCCGAGCCGGTATCCTACTCTTACGTATCTTTCCAGGAAATGAAGCCAAGGATGATGGAAGAGGCTATTGCCAATGCACAGGCTACCGCAAAGCAGTTTGCGCAGAACTCCGGCAGCAGGCTCGGCAAGATCCTTTCCGCGGACCAGGGGCAGTTCAGCATAACCAGCAAGGATGAGAACAATCCCCAGATCAAGAAACTCCGCGTAGTGACCACCATTACCTACCAACTCAAGAACTAAACTGACATGCGCACTCTTTTCCTCACCAATACCCTCACCCGCAACAAAGAAATCTTCAAGCCCGTGAATCCCGGGCATGTGGGGATGTATGTCTGCGGTCCAACCGTCTATGGTGACGCCCATCTCGGGCACGCCCGTCCGGGAGTGACCTACGACGTCCTTTTCAAGCTCCTGCGCCATCTCGGATACAAGGTGCGTTACGTGCGCAACATCACCGACGTGGGGCATCTGGAGCATGATGCCGACGAGGGAGAGGACAAGATAGCAAAGAAGGCCCGCCTCGAGCAACTCGAGCCTATGGAGGTCGTGCAGGCATATACCCTGCGCTATCACGAGGCTATGCGTCAGTTGAACGTCGCTCCTCCGTCCATCGAGCCCCGTGCCTCCGGACACATTGTCGAGCAGATAGAGGCTATCAAGAAGATACTGGATGCTGGCTACGCCTACATCAGCAACGGCAGCGTCTACTTCGATGTCGCGAAATACAACCAGGACCATCACTACGGGATCCTTTCCGGACGCAATCTCGATGATACCCTGGAAGGCACCCGCAGCCTTGACGGACAGAGCGACAAGCGCGCTCCTGCCGACTTTGCACTTTGGAAGAAGGCAGAGCCTGAGCATATCATGCACTGGCCATCCCCCTGGAGCGAAGGCTTCCCCGGCTGGCACCTCGAGTGTTCTGTGATGGGGGAGAAATATCTTGGCGAGGAGTTCGATATCCACGGTGGAGGAATGGACCTGATGTTTCCTCACCACGAGTGCGAAATCGCCCAGAACGTGGCATCCCGAGGCACCCAGGGCGTGCATTACTGGGTTCACAACAATATGATCACCATCAACGGACAGAAGATGGGAAAGAGTCTGGGCAACTTCATTACTTTGCCTCAGCTTTTTGCCGGCGACCATCCCAAACTGGAACGTGCCTACAGCCCTATGACGATCCGCTTCTTCATCCTCCAGGCCCACTACCGTGGTACGCTGGACTTCAGCAACGAGGCCTTGCAGGCGGCAGAAAAGGCGTACAAGAAAGTTATGCAGGCCGCCAAGGACCTTTATGCTATGGCCGGCAGACATGCTCCGGTGCTCCCTTATGGAGAACTCTCAGAAGCCGTTGCACCGGACACCTGCAATGCTGAGTCAGCCGAGGTCAAGGCTATTTTCGAAGGTGTGTATGATGCTCTCTGCGACGATATTAACACCCCCGTCGCCCTCAGCCATATCTTCGAGGCCGTGCGTATCATCAACAGCGCCAAGGCGGGTTCTCTCAAACTTGGCAGCGGCGACATTGAAACACTGGTCCAGTTATTCGATGACATAGTGTTCGGCGTCCTCGGGCTTCGTGATGAAGAAGCCGCCGAAGCCGGTTCCGGCAAAGTGGTGAACGGCCTGATGGATATGGTGCTCGCTGAGCGTGCAAAGGCCAAGGCAAATAAGGACTGGGCGACTTCCGATGCCATCCGCGATGCTCTGAAGGCTCTTGGCATTACCGTTAAGGACACCAAGGACGGAGCCGAATGGACAATAGAATGACTAAGTTTATCAGTTGGAATGTGAACGGCCTTCGGGCCGTAGCCGGCAAGGGTTTCGCGGATATCTTTGCGGATCTTGATGCCGATTTCTTCTGCATTCAGGAAACTAAGCTTCAGGCCGGGCAGATCGATCTGGAATTTCTTGGCTATACTTCCTACTGGGACTATGCCGACAAGAAAGGCTATTCCGGAACGGCTATCTGGGCAAAGCACGAACCACTTTCGATTTCATACGGTCTTGGAGTCGATGAACACGACCACGAAGGACGTGCAGTCACTTTGGAGTATCCGGATTTCTATCTGGTCAATACGTACGTTCCAAATTCCCAGGACGGACTCCGACGTCTGGACTATCGTATGCGTTGGGAAGATGACTTCCGGGCCTACGTGAGCAGACTTGCCGGAAAGAAGGGTGTGATTATCTGCGGTGACATGAACGTAGCCCATGAAGAAATCGACCTTAAAAACCCCGATACCAACCACTTCAACGCCGGATTCTCCGACGAGGAACGGGGTAAGATGACAGAACTTCTCGGCGCCGGATTCATAGATTCATGGCGCTCCCAGCATCCCGGCGAGGCCAAGTACTCCTGGTGGAGTTACAGAATGGCCGCCCGCGAAAGGAATGTGGGTTGGCGCATCGATTATTTTCTGGTGTCGCAGGACATTGCCTCGCGAATTGTCTCTACCGACATCCATAACGAGATATTCGGCTCCGACCACTGCCCGGTAGAACTCATAATCAAATAAAAAAGGCCCGCTCAATCGAGCGGGCCTTGATCGTTCAGATCGCTACAGATCCATCAGTTGATCCTGCACCGATTCGTCCTTGCGGCCGACCACGATATCCTGGTAATCGGAAAGACCGGTACCTGCAGGAATCAGGTGTCCGCAGATGACGTTCTCCTTGAGGCCCTCGAGGTGGTCGACGCGGCCGCGGATGGCGGCTTCGCTGAGCACTTTCGTGGTTTCCTGGAAGGAAGCGGCGGAGATGAAACTGTTGGTGCGGAGAGCGGCGCGGGTAATACCCTGCAGCATCAGCCGAGCGGTTGCGGGTTCTGCCGGACGGGCAGTGATGCCCTTGCGGCCCTGACGCTCGAGAGAGGTGTTCTCGCTGCGCAAATCGCGTGCGCTGACGAGGTCGCCCATTACATAGCGCTCGCTGTCACCGGGTTCCAGCACAAGGAACTTGCCGTAGATAGCGTCGTTCACATCCATGAAGCGGCTCTTGTCCACGAGTTCATCCTGCAGGAATTCGGTGTCACCGGGATTGGTGATTTCCACTTTGCGCATCATCTGGCGTACGATGATCTCGAAATGCTTGTCGTTGATCTTCACACCCTGCAGACGATACACTGCCTGAACCTCATTCACAATGTATTCCTGAGCCTTAACGGGGCCGAGGATGTTGAGAATGTCGGTAGGGGAGACGCCTCCGTCGGAAAGCGGAGTTCCCGCCTTGACGTAGTCGTTCTCCTGCACGAGGATCTGCTTGGTCAATGGCACGAGATAATGCTTCTCGATGCCACTCTTGTTCTTCACAACAATCTCGCGGTTACCCCTCTTGACCTTGCCCATGATGACCTCGCCGTTGATTTCGGAAAGGATGGCAGGGTTGGAAGGATTGCGGGCTTCGAAGAGTTCGGTGACACGCGGCAGACCGCCGGTGATATCGGATGCTTTGCCGATTGCGCGGGGGATCTTGATAATGATCTCGCCGATACGCACATCGCTTCCGTTTTCTACGGTGACGTGGGCGCCCACAGGAAGGTTGTAAGTCCTTAGGGTTTCTCCACCTTCGCCGAGAATCACCAGGGTCGGGTTCTTGGTCTTGTCCTTGCTCTCGATAATCACCTTGTCGGTGCTCATGCTGAACTCATCCGCATTGTCCTTACGGAAGGTTACGCCCTCAATCATGTTCTCGAAGGCCACCTTGCCGGCAGTTTCCACGAGGGTAACTGCATTGTAAGGATCCCATTCGCAGATACGGTCTCCCTTGCGCACCTTGTCACCGTCTTTCTTGAAGAGGATGGCGCCGTAAGGAATATCGTACTGAGAATAAGCGTAGCCGGTATTCTCGTCCACTATGCGAAGTTCGGTCATGCGGCTGACGACGACTGTCTCTGATGTGGCATCGTCTCCGACGCGCTCGATGGTACGGAGTTCCTCGAACTCGAGGCGTCCTTCGTACTTGGAGTCGATCGAAGAGTCGACCACGGAACCGCCGGCAGTACCACCGACGTGGAAGGTACGCAGTGTAAGCTGGGTACCAGGTTCACCGATGGACTGTGCGGCGATGACACCGACGACCTCTCCCTTTTCGACCATGCGGCTGGTGGCAAGGTTGCGTCCGTAGCACTTGGCGCATACACCGTGACGGCTTTCGCAAGTGAGAACGCTGCGGATTTCCACCTGCTCGATGGGCAGGGAGTCGATAAGTTCTGCTTCCTTCTCGCGGATTTCCTCCCCTGCGTGCAGGATGAGTTCTCCAGTGAGAGGATTGAATATGTCGTGCACCGTAGTACGGCCGAGGATACGTTCGCCGAGACTCTCTACAACCTCATCCTTGTTCTTGATGGCGGTTGCGATAAGTCCGCGGAGCGTACCGCAGTCTTCTTCTGTAATGATCACGTCGTGCGACACGTCCACCAGACGCCTTGTCAGGTAACCTGCATCGGCGGTCTTGAGGGCGGTATCGGCAAGACCTTTACGTGCACCGTGCGTGGAGATGAAGTACTCGAGCACCGTCATACCTTCCTTAAGGTTGGAGATGATAGGGTTCTCGATGATCTCTGCGCCGGCTGCACCGCTCTTCTGCGGCTTGGCCATAAGGCCTCGCATGCCGCAAAGCTGCTTGATCTGCTGGGTTGAACCACGGGCGCCGGAGTCAAGCATCATGAACACAGGGTTGAAACCTTGCTGGTCGGCGGAAATCTGTTTGGTCACTATGCCGGTCAGTTTGTTGTCTATACCCGTCCAGAGGTCGATGACTTTGTTGTAGCGCTCGTTGTTGGTGATGAAACCCATCGCGTAGTTGTTCTTGATGTCGCCAACCTGCTTGTAGCCTTCGTCAATCAGCTGGTCTTTCTCTTTGGGGATGATGACGTCGCCGAGGTTGAAGGAGATACCGGCACGGAATGCCTGGTCGTATCCGAGGTTCTTGATATCGTCGAGGAACTTCGCGGTGCGGGTCACACCGGTGTTTTTGATTACCAGGGTGATGATGTTGCGCAGGGCCTTCTTTCCGAGAACTTCGTTCACATAGGGAACTTCGTCCGGAACGTACTGGTTCACGATGATGCGGCCTGCGGTGGTCTTGATGATCTGGGTGCCCTTGGAAGGATCCATCTTGTCGGCAGGTACGCGGACCTTGATTTCTGCGTGCATGTCGATAACCTTCTCGTTATAGGCAATGATCACCTCCTCGGGGCCGTAGAAGGTCAGGCCTTCTCCCTTGGCACCGGGGCGAACCTTGGTAATATAGTAGAGTCCGAGCACCATATCCTGGGAAGGAACGGTGATAGGGGCTCCGTTTGCGGGGTTGAGAATGTTGTGGCTTCCGAGCATCAGAAGCTGTGCCTCCATGATTGCGGCGTTGCCGAGAGGGAGGTGGACAGCCATCTGGTCACCGTCGAAGTCGGCGTTGAATGCCGTACATGCGAGCGGGTGCAGCTGGATAGCCTTGCCTTCGATCATCCTGGGCTGGAATGCCTGGATACCGAGGCGGTGGAGGGTAGGTGCACGGTTGAGGAGCACGGGGTGACCCTTCATCACATTCTCGAGGATGTCCCAGATAACAGGATCCTTGCGGTCGACGATCTTCTTTGCGCTCTTTACGGTCTTCACAATGCCGCGCTCGATGAGTTTGCGGATGATGAAAGGCTTGTAGAGCTCTGCAGCCATGAACTTGGGCAGACCGCACTCATGCATGTTGAGCTCGGGGCCTACCACGATGACGGAACGTGCGGAGTAATCCACGCGCTTACCGAGGAGGTTCTGGCGGAAGCGTCCCTGCTTGCCCTTCAGGGAGTCGGAAAGGCTCTTGAGGGCGCGGTTGCTCTCGCTCTTGACCGCGGAACTCTTCTTGGAGTTGTCGAAGAGACTGTCGACGGCTTCCTGAAGCATACGTTTCTCGTTGCGGAGAATGACTTCGGGAGCCTTGATCTCGATGAGTTTCTTGAGACGGTTGTTGCGGATTATTACGCGACGGTAGAGATCGTTGATATCGGAGGTTGCGAAGCGGCCGCCGTCGAGGGGAACCAGAGGGCGGAGATCCGGGGGAATGACCGGAATCACCTTCATGATCATCCATTCGGGACGGTTTACACGCTTGCTCTCCTGGAACCACTTGACTACCTGGAGGCGTTTGAGGATTTCGGCCTTGCGCTGCTGCGAGGTTTCTACCAGCATCTTCTGGCGGAGTTCATAGCAGAGCTGCTCGGGGTCGATTTCCTTGAGGAGATCGTAGATTCCTTCCGCACCCATCTTGGCGATGAACTTGTCGGGATCGGAGTCGGAAAGATTCTCGTTGCCGGGGAGTTTTGCAAGCACGTCGAGGTACTCGTCCTCTGCGAGGAGTTCGTACTTGGGAACGTCGCTGGCGCCCTGGCGGGTCACGATGTACTTCTCGTAGTAGATAACCGATTCCAGTTTCTTGGAAGGAATTCCGAGCACGGCGGATATCTTGTTGGGGGCACTCTTGAAATACCAGATATGCGCAACGGGAACGGTGAGGGTGATGTGACCCATCCTCTCGCGGCGTACCTTCTTCTCGGTAACCTCCACACCGCAGCGGTCGCATACGATGCCGCGGTAGCGAATCCTCTTGTATTTTCCGCAATAGCACTCGTAGTCCTTGGTAGGACCGAAGATCTTCTCGCAGAAGAGACCGTCGCGTTCCGGCTTGTATGTACGGTAGTTGACGGTTTCCGGCTTCAAGACCTCTCCGCAACTCCTTTCTATGATGTCTTCAGGAGATGCCAGCGAGATGCTGATCGTCTGGAAATTGCTCTTTACCTTATTATCTCTATTATTGAAATTAGGCATATTCTTGTTCGATTATCCGTTATACTATTCCAACGTAACCTTTAGACCAAGGCCTCTGAGTTCGTGCAGCAGCACATTCAGCGATTCGGGAATTCCTGCAGGCGGCATCGGGTCACCCTTGACGATGGCCTCGTATGTCTTGCTGCGTCCCGTCACGTCGTCGGACTTGACGGTGAGGATTTCCTGGAGCACATTTGCTGCGCCGAAGGCCTCGAGGGCCCAGACCTCCATTTCACCGAAACGCTGGCCGCCGAACTGGGCCTTGCCTCCGAGAGGCTGCTGGGTGATGAGGGAGTAAGGACCGATGGAACGGGCGTGCATCTTGTCGTCAACCATATGGCCGAGTTTGATCATATAGATGACGCCGACGGTTGCGGGCTGGTCGAACCAGTCACCGGTGCCGCCATCGCGGAGCCTTGTCTTGCCATAGCGGGGAACACCTGCCTTGTCGGTATATGCAGCGATTTCCTCGTTGCTTGCACCGTCGAAGATAGGAGTGCTGAACTTCACGCCAAGACGGCTGCCGGCCCAACCGAGCACGGTTTCGTAGATCTGGCCGAGGTTCATACGGGAAGGCACGCCCAGAGGGTTGAGTACGATGTCGACCGGAGTTCCGTCCTCGAGGAACGGCATGTCCTCACGGCGGACAATCTTGGCAACGATACCCTTGTTTCCGTGTCGTCCTGCCATCTTGTCACCGACGGTGATCTTGCGCTTCTTTGCAACGTATACCTTTGCAATCTGCATGACTGCGGGAGGAAGATTGTCACCGACCTTGATCTGGTCCACTTCCCTCTTGCATACCGCGGCCTCGTTCTTGAGAGTGATGCAGTAATTGTTGATGAGGTCGTGGATAAGGAGGTTGGTATCCTTCTCGTTAGTCCACTTGCCGGTATTCACATTGTCGTATTCGATGTTCGCAAGGATTTCCTTGGTGAACTTCTTGTCCTTGGCGACAACCTCGACGCCGAAGATATCGAAGATTCCTGCGCTCTTCTTGTCCTTTGTGAGGATTTCGAGTTTCTTCAGGAATTCTGCGCGGAGTTTCTCTGCCTTGGCCCTGAATTCCGCCTCGCGGATTTCGGAACGTGTCTTGATGTCGTTCTTGGATGCGCCTTTCTTGCCGCTTTCCTTGCTGAGTTTAGCATAGAGGGCGGTCTTGATGACGGTACCGCTGAGCGAAGGGTTTGCCTTGAGGGATGCATCCTTTACATCGCCGGCCTTGTCGCCGAAGATGGCCTTGAGGAGTTTCTCCTCAGGTGAAGGGTCGCTTTCTCCCTTAGGAGTGATTTTACCGACCATGATGTCACCGGGCTCGAGGTGGGCACCTACGCGTACGATACCATTCTTGTCAAGATCTTTGGTGGCATCTTCGCTGACGTTCGGGATATCGGAAGTGAGTTCCTCCATTCCGCGCTTGGTGTCACGCACCTCGGTGAGGTACTCGTCGACGTGTACGGATGTAAGGATATCCCATTTCACCATCTCTTCGGAAAGCACGATGGCGTCCTCGTAGTTGTATCCCTTCCAAGGCATGAAGGCCACTTTCAGGTTGCGTCCGAGAGCAAGTTCCCCGTTCTGTGTCGCATAACCTTCGGTCAGCACCTGGCCCTTCTCGACCTTGTCGCCCTTGCGGACGATTGGACGGAGAGTGACGGTAGTGCTCTGGTTGGTCCTGCGGTAGTTGGGGAGTTTGTATATCGTCTCTTCCGGAGTGAAGCTGACGAAGGCTTCATCTTCGGTACGGGCGTACTTGACGTGGATTTCATTGGCATCGACGTAGGTGACTTCACCCTTGCGCTCCGCGATGAACTGGGTGCGGGAATCCAGGCAGACGCGCTCCTCGAGTCCGGTGCCCACGATAGGGGATTCGGGTTTGAGAAGAGGAACTGCCTGACGCATCATGTTCGCTCCCATGAGGGCGCGGTGCGCATCGTCGTGCTCGAGGAATGGAATCAGGGAAGCCGCCACGGAAGCCATCTGGTTCGGGGCCACGTCCATATAATCCACTTCCTCCTTGGTAACGACAGGGAAATCGGCCTCGAGACGGCACTGGATGCGGTCGTCAAGGATGTTTCCGTCGTCATCCATCTTCACGTTGGCAAGTGACACATATTTGTTCTCCTCGTCCTCAGCGGTCATATAATGTGTGCCGGCAGCGCTCAGATCCACCTTTCCGTCCTTGACATCGCGGTAAGGAGTTTCGATGAAGCCGAGGGAGTCGATGCGCGCATACACGCAAAGGCTGGAGATAAGACCGATGTTAGGTCCTTCAGGACTTTCGATAGGGCAGAGACGGCCGTAGTGGGTGTAGTGCACGTCACGCACCTCGAATCCTGCACGGTCGCGGGAAAGACCACCGGGGCCGAGTGCGGAGAGACGCCTCTTGTGGGTGATCTCTGCCAGAGGGTTGGTCTGGTCCATGAACTGGCTCAACTGGCTGGTGCCGAAGAACGAGTTGATCACGGAAGAGAGACCCCTCGAATTGATGAGGTCGGAGGGAGTGAACTGCTCGCTGTCGCGGACGTTCATCCTTTCGCGAATGGTACGGGCCATCCTGTTGAGGCCTACGCTGAACTGGTTGGCAAGTTGCTCGCCTACAGTACGGACGCGACGGTTGCTCAGGTGGTCGATGTCATCCACAGTGGCCTTACCGTTGATTAGACGGATGAGGTATTTCACGATCTCGATGAAGTCTTCCTTGGTGAGCACGCGGAGATTTTCGTCGGTGTCCAGGCCAAGTTTGCGGTTGAGGCGGAAACGGCCCACATTGCCGAGGTCGTAGCGCTTTTCGCTGAAGAAGAGTTTGTCGATCACGTCGCGGGCGGTGTTCTCATCTGGCGGTTCGCTGTTGCGCAACTGTTTGTAGATGTAGTTCACAGCCTCGATTTCCGTGTTGGTAGGATCCTTCTGGAGTGTGTTGAAAATGATGGCGTACTCGCTGGTGCTGGCTTCGTCCTTCTGGAGGAGAATGCTCTTGACATCGGTATCGAGAATCGCGTCGATGGTTTCATCGTCAAGGACGGCATCCCTTTCCACGATGGGGAGCGTACGCTCGATAGGGATGACCTCGCCGGTATCTTCATCCTCGAAGTCTTCTGTCCAGGTCTTGAGCACCTTGGCAGCGAGTTTGCGGCCTTCGTTGGCCTTAAGGGTCTTCTTGTTTACTGCAACTTCGTCGGCAAGGTCGAAGATATTGATGATATCCTTATCGGAGTTGAATCCGATGGCCCTCAGCAGAGTGGTTACAGGAAGTTTTTTCTTACGGTCGATGTAGGCGAACATCACATTGTTGATGTCGCTTGCAAACTCTATCCAGGAACCCTTGATAGGGATAATTCTGGCGGAGTAGAGTTTCGTGCCGTTGGCGTGTTGTGTCTGGTCGAAGAACACGCCCGGGGAACGGTGGAGCTGCGATACTATGATGCGCTCCGAACCGTTGATAACGAATGTGCCGCCCGGTGTCATGTAGGGGATGTCGCCAAGGTAAACGTCCTGGACCTTGGTGTCGAAATCCTCATGCTCCGAGTCGGTGCACGAAAGGCGGAGTTTTGCCTTCAGAGGAACACTGTAGGACAGCCCTCTCTCAAGACATTCCTCTATCGAATACTGCGGCGGGTCCACGAAATAATCGATGAACTCCAATTTGTAACTGTTCCGCATGTCCTCGATGGGGAATATTTCCTGGAAGACCTGATACAGACCTTCATTCTTCCTGCTTTCAGGAGTGGTCTCAAGTTGAAGGAAATCCTTGAAGGACTTCAACTGGACCTCAAGCAGATCAGGGTATTCCAGTATTTTGGAGCTTGCGAAATTAATTCGCTTCGGTTGGGTCTTTTTTGACATAAATCTGCCTTAAGGAAATAAATAATTTTTAGACGGAAAAAAGGTTTAGAGCCTTTTATCCCCGGCTCTAAACCTGTTTTGTCCCTTGCAAGGGAGGGGGCGAAGTTACTTAACCTCGACCTCTGCTCCAGCTTCCTCGAGGGTAGCCTTGAGCTGCTCAGCCTCAGCCTTGGAGACTTTCTCCTTAACAGCCTTGGGAGCACCGTCAACAAGATCCTTAGCTTCCTTAAGTCCGAGACCGAGAGCTTCCTTGACGACCTTGATCACCTGAAGCTTGGCCTGACCGGCGCTGGTAAGGATAACGTCGAACTCAGTCTGCTCTGCAGGAGCTGCGTCAGCGGCTGCTGCGGGGCCTGCTACTGCTACTGCAGCGGCTGCGGGCTCGATACCATATTCTTCCTTGAGGACCTTAGCAAGTTCCTGAACGTCTTTGACAGTCAAGTTTACCAACTCTTCTGCAAGTGCTTTTACATCTGCCATAATTGTTTGTTTTTTAAATTGTTATTATTGTTATTACTGATTTTTTTCTTCGAGGGTCTTGACAACTCCGGCGATGGTCTGGCCGCCGCTCTGCAGAGCGCCGAGTACACGCTGTACAGGGCTCTGGAGGAGAGCGATGATGTCGCCGATGAGTTCTTCCTTGCTCTTGATAGCAACGAGTTCGTCGAGTTTGTCAGCACCTATAAATGCGCATTCCTGTACGTAAGCACCTTTGAGAGCGGGTTTCTCGCCTTTCTTCTGCCAATCCTTGATGAGTTTCGCAGGCGCGTTGGCGCTGGTGGTGTACATGATAGCGGTATTGCCTACGAGGGTCTCGATGAGAGACTCGAGTTCGGCGTTTCCGGAAGCCTTGAGGACATGGGTGAAGAGGGTGTTCTTCACAACGCTGAGCTTGATGCCCTTCTCGAAGCATTCGCGGCGGAGTTTGGAAGTCTGACCGGCATTGAGTCCGGCGATGTCCGTAATATAGAAATTGGGATATTCCTTCAACTCGGCCGAGATGCTCTCAATAACCTGATTTTTAAGTTCTTTCTTCATAATTCCCAATTTTTACTCGGCACCGTTGAGGAATGCCTTGAGGTCAACTTTAACGCCGGGGCTCATTGTTGTAGCGACAGCGCAACTCTTCATATAAGTGCCTTTGAGGGCCTGGGGCTTGAGTTTGGAGATTGCATTCAGCACCTCTGCAGCATTCTGGTAGATCTGCTCGGGAGTGAAAGAAACCTTGCCGATTCCGGTGTGAACGATACCGGTCTTGTCGACCTTGAAATCGATCTTACCGCCCTTGACATCCTTTACAGCATTGCCGATTTCCATGGTGACCGTACCGGTCTTGGGGTTCGGCATGAGGCCGCGGGGACCGAGAATCTTACCGAGAGCACCGACTTTTGCCATTACGGAAGGGGTGCAGACGATAACGTCAATGTCAGTCCAACCGCCCTTGATCTTCTCGATGTACTCGTCGAGTCCTACATAGTCGGCTCCTGCCGCCTTTGCTTCGTCCTCCTTGTCGGGGGTGCAGAGCGCAAGTACGCGGACTACCTTACCGGTTCCGTGAGGGAGAGTGACGACGCCGCGGATCATCTGGTTGGCCTTACGAGGGTCGACACCAAGATTCACATGGAGTTCGACTGTAGCGTCGAATTTGGTATAAGTAATATCCTTCAGGAGAGCGCACGCCTGTGCGAGAGGATAAACCTGGGTGTGGTCGAACTTGGCCATCACCACTTTCTGATTTTTCGTTGCCTTGCTCATAGCGTGTGTTCATTAAAGGTCTGCGGGAAATTCACCGGTAATGGTGATACCCATACTTCTTGCTGTGCCTGCAACCATTCTCATTGCCGAAGCAAGTGTGAAGCAGTTGAGGTCCGGCATCTTTCCTTCTGCGATAGCCTTTACCTGGTCCCAGGTAACGGATGCCACCTTCTTGCGGTTAGGCTCGCCGGAAGCCTTGCTGATCTTTGCTGCTTCCTTGAGAGAAACTGCCACGGGGGGCTGCTTTACTTCGAATGTGAAGGATTTGTCGGAATAGACTGTGATAACCACAGGGAGGACTTTGCCAGCCTGGGCCTGCGTGGCTGCATTGAAAGCCTTGCAGAAGTCCATAATGTTCAAGCCTTTGGAACCGAGGGCCGGTCCGACCGGGGGCGCAGGGTTAGCTGCTCCGCCTTTGATCTGGAGCTTGATAAATCCGGTAACTTCTTTTGCCATTTTTACTTGTTATTCTTTAGTTACTTGTGTAAAGCTGAGTTCGAGCTGAGTCTTACGGCCGAAAATGACCACGATAACCTTGACTTTGCTCCTGTCTTCCAGAATCTCGTCCACTGTACCGCTGAAGCCGCTGAAGGGTCCGTCGGTAATCTTTACAGATTCGCCGATTTCGTAGTTCACTACAGTTTCAGCCGCGTTGTCGACGTTTTCGTCCTGTACACCGAGGATGCGCTGTACTTCGTCCTCACGGATAGGTACAGGGATCCTTTCTACCTGTGTGCTGCTGATTGTTTTCTTTTCTGTAAGGAAGCCGGACATTCCGGGAACCAGGTTGCGGATGATGTTCTCAAGCATCGGGCTGAGGGTTGCCTGAATAAGCACATAGCCAGGGAAGAGCAGTTTGTCAACTGCTTTTCTCTTGCCGTTCTTAGTGACTATTTCTTTCTTGACCGGGACCAGAACCTGGCCCACCTGGTCGGCAATACCGCTCCGCTCGATCTCTTTCTCGAGATACTCCTTCGCCTTGCGTTCCTTTCCGCCTGCCGCCCTCAGAACATACCATTTCATTTCAGCCATCGCGGTAAAAATTTACAGGGTGTAGATGAAGGTCATCAGATGCTGGAAAGCGAAGTCGATTATGAAGAGCATCAGCGCGAGGATGACGGTAGCCACCATGACGAGGAGCGCAGAACTCTGCAACTTCTGCCAGGTAGGCCACGTAGTCTTCTTGACGAGCTCTACATAGCACTCTTTTAAGTAATTGATAAACTTTCTCATCTTTACATTTAATTGATTACCAAATCGTAACCTTTGATATTTTGCAGGGGAAGCAGGAATCGAACCCACATTGACGGTTTTGGAGACCGCTGAATTACCATTATTCTATTCCCCTAAAAAGTGGGCGCCCCTTTCAGGGGAACCCACTCGGATGTAAGAATCAGGATTAGTCAAGAATCTTGATAACCTGACCTGCGCCAACGGTACGGCCACCTTCGCGGATAGCGAAACGAAGACCCTCGTTAAGAGCTACAGGAGTGATGAGCTGCACGTTGATTTCCACGTTGTCGCCAGGCATCACCATCTCAACGCCTTCGGGGAGAGAGATCTCACCGGTAACATCGAGGGTACGGATGAAGAACTGAGGACGATACTTGTTGTGGAAAGGAGTGTGACGGCCACCTTCTTCTTTCTTCAGAACGTAAATCTGACCAAGGAAGTGGGTGTGAGGGGTGATGGAACCGGGTTTGGCGATAACTTCACCACGCTTGACCTCTTTCTTGTCGATACCGCGGAGGAGGAGACCTACGTTGTCACCAGCCTCACCCTGATCGAGGAGCTTGCGGAACATCTCGACGCCGGTGACGACGGTGTTCTTGGGTTTGTCATTGAAGCCGACAATTTCAGCGGGATCGTTGACGTGGATGGTACCGGTCTCGATACGTCCGGTAACAACGGTTCCACGGCCGGTGATGGAGAAGATGTCCTCGATAGGCATGAGGAAAGGCTTCTCGTTCTCACGAACAGGGATGGGGATGTACTCATCAACAGCATTCATGAGTTCCATGACTTTGTCTTCCCACTCGGGCTCTCCGTTGAGGGCGCCAAGGGCGGAACCGCGGATGACGGGAGCGTTGTCGCCGTCGAAGTTGTACTTGTTGAGGAGGTCGCGAACTTCCATCTCAACAAGGTCAAGCATCTCAGGGTCGTCAACGAGGTCAACCTTGTTCAGGAAAACGACGATCTTAGGTACGTTTACCTGGCGGGCAAGAAGGACGTGCTCGTTTGTCTGGGGCATGGGACCGTCGGTAGCAGCCACAACGAGGATTGCACCATCCATCTGGGCGGCACCGGTAACCATGTTCTTCACGTAGTCGGCGTGGCCAGGGCAGTCAACGTGTGCATAGTGACGGGTCTCGGTCTCGTACTCAACGTGAGCGGTGTTGATGGTAATACCACGCTCTTTCTCTTCAGGAGCGTTGTCGATCTGGTCGAAGGACTTGATCTTGCCTTCGTTACCCTTTACGCGGGCTGCGAGCACCTTGGTGATAGCAGCGGTAAGGGTGGTCTTGCCGTGGTCAACGTGGCCGATAGTACCGATGTTGACGTGCGGTTTGGTTCTTACGAATGTTTCTTTTGCCATAATATTATGATATAAAAGTTATCAAAAAAAAGAGCCGATGATGGGATTTGAACTCATGACCTCATCCTTACCAAGGATGCGCTCTACCCCTGAGCTACATCGGCTTACTTTTGAGCGGGGTAGGAGAATCGAACTCCCATTTCCAGCTTGGAAGGCTGGCATAATAGCCATTATACGAACCCCGCTATCAGGGGGAAGACTCTGCTTCCGCTCCAGTATTGTGGGAGGAGGTGGACTCGAACCACCGAACCCGAAGGAGCGGATTTACAGTCCGCCGCAATTGCCGCTATGCGATCCTCCCAAGTTGTGTCTGATGTGCTCCAGGCACCAGAGTGAGCCGATGGGCGGATTCGAACCGTCGACCCCGAGATTACAAATCACGTGCTCTGGCCAGCTGAGCTACATCGGCAATATTTCAAGCCTTTATTCAAAAGGACTGCAAAGATACTGATTATTTACGATTCTCCAAAAAATTTTCAATCTTTTTCGAAACAGATTTTTCATCAATCCCGCAAATCGCCCACTCTTCGTCTTTGGACGCTTGCCTGATGAAGTTGTCCGGAATGCCGCATCCTTCGATGGTGGGGGCCGGCTCTTTGCCGGCATAGTATTCGGCTACGGCTCCAAAAAGCCCGCCCTTGAGACTTCCGTCCTCAATCGTGAGCACATGACGGTATTTCCCGGCTATCCTGTCGAGCATTTCCGTGTCCAGCGGCTTCACGAAGCGGAAGTTGTAAACTCCGGCTTTCCCGTCGAATTTTTCTGCGACACGCAACGCCATGCTCGTAGCAGGGCCTGTGCATACCAATGCGATTTCGCTTCCTTCAGCAAGTTCTTCCGCCTTGCCTGCAGGGAGCAGTTCATAAGGGGCATCTTTCCATTGCACACCTTCTCCGCACCCGCGCGGGTACCTTATAATGAATGGACCGTGATCTGTGTTAAGGGCGGTGTACATCAGGTTCTTCAGTTCGGCCTCATCTTTTGGAGAGCTGATAATAGTGTCCGGAACCGTACGCAGGGCGGCTATGTCGAAGACCCCGTGGTGTGTGGCTCCGTCCTCGCCGACCAATCCGGCCCGGTCGAAACAGAGTACCACCGGGAGTTTCTGCAGGGCTACGTCGTGTACAATCTGGTCGTAGGCCCTTTGCGCAAAGGAAGAATAGATGTTGCAGAACGGTCTCATTCCCCCGGCGGCAAGCCCCGCTGAGAAGGTTACCGCGTGCTCTTCCTCTATCCCTACGTCGTAGAAACGGTCCGGGAATCGTATTGCGAACTTGCTCATTCCGCATCCGCTGGCCATGGCGGGCGTTATGCCGACCACGCGAGAGTCTTTCTCCGCGAGTTCGCAGAGCACCTGGCCGAACACGTCCTGATATCTGTCTGCGGGATATGGGCCGTTCAGGCGCTTGCCGGTTTCGGGGTCGAACTTGCCCGGGGCGTGCCAGGTGTAGGGATCCGCCTCCGAGGCTGGAAACCCTTTTCCTTTGACGGTGTGCGCATGCAGCACACGCGGACCGCTGATGTTCTTGATGCGCCGGAGAGCCATTACTACCGCCTCTATGTCGTTGCCGTCTATAGGCCCGAAGTACCTGAATCCCAGGGCCTCGAAAAGGTCCCCTCCTGTGCGCTTGACCATCCAGGACTTGAGGCTCCTCCACCACCGCTGTATTGCATGCCTGAGCCCTCTCTCTCCCAGAACGTTCCACACTTTGTCCTTCAATGCGTTGTAGCGCTGGGAGGTTGTCACCTTGAGAAGATAATTATGCAGGCCTCCGAGGTTGTGGTCTATGGATATCTCGTTGTCGTTGAGGATGACGAGCAGGTCGGCGTTACCGGCACCGGCATTATTCAGGCCCTCGAATGCAAGGCCTCCAGTAAGGGCACCGTCGCCTATAAGGGCGACTACTTTCTCTTTCCTCCCCTGCAGGCGTGCGGCCTCAGCCAGCCCGAGGGCAGCCGAAACCGATGTCGAGGAATGACCCACGCCGAAACTGTCGTATTCGCTTTCATCCCTGCGGGGGAATCCGCTGAGCCCTCCGGATCTGCGCAGCGTCCGGAATGCCTCTCTCCGCCCTGTCAGAATCTTATGGGCGTAGGCCTGGTGGCCCACATCGAATACTATCTTGTCGGCAGGGCTGTCATAGACATAGTGATACCCGACAATAAGTTCCACAGCACCAAGGCTGGATCCCAAGTGCCCCGGGTTGGTCGAGCAGACCTTGATGATATAGTGGCGCAACTCCGCGCACAACTGCTTCAACTCATTCAAGTCGAGGCGTTTGATGTCGGCCGGGGAGTTTATTTTGTCTAGCAGCGGGTACATTCTCGGTACGGATTCAATTCAATTTGACTCGATGCAGTTCGGCGGAGAGCATAAGTGCCATAATGCATACACCTACGAACATAAGCTCTACATGTACAGGGCCTGCTCCGGCTGCGGCCTTGCCAAGAATGACGCCCGCGAGCATCTTGAACAGCATCAGTCCCAGGTTCTGTATCCAGTAGATGAGGGAATAGGCGGTTCCGAGCACCTTGTCCGGCACTATCCTGGGAACCGACGGCCACATCGCTGCGGGCACCAGTGAGTAGCCGAATCCTAGGAATACCATTGCGAGATATCCCCAGAAAGGCACTCCGGCAGGGGCGAAGGCAAGCAGCAGATGGGCGGTAAGAGCCAGTAGGGCACCGGCAAGCATCCATTTTGTGCCATGTCCTACCTTGTCGACCAGAATGCCGAAAAGCGGGGCGAATATCACCGTTGCGAACGGCAGCATGCTCACCATCCAGCTTGCCGCCTCGGCGGGCACGTCGAAGCGGGGCACCAGGATCGCACCTGCGAACTTCTTGAAAGCTATGATGCTGCTGTAGAAGAATACGCAGAGAAGAGAGATGATGATGAACCTCTTGTTGGTGAGAACCTTAAGGACGTCTGAGAAGTGGAATTCATCGCTCTTTGCGTCATCCTTCGCAGCAGGGTAGCGTTTGGCATCCAGTGCTACGAACACCGCCCAAAGGATGCATCCGAGAAGCAGAAGTCCGAGACCGAGCGTTGCAGGCCTGGCCGTTTCGGCAAGGGTATAGGACGCATAGCAGGTCTTGGTGGGCACCAGTTGGGGAGCCATTACAAGTGCGAAGGCAGTGCCCAGTCTCGCTATTGCGAGTTGCAGGCCCATAGCGAAGGCCATAGGCCCGTCCTTGAACCAGCGGGCGATACTGCGCGTGACAGCCACTCCCGCAATCTCGCTGCCCAGTCCGAAGATCATACATCCAATGTATGCTACGGTGAGGGACTGTTTCGGAGCGAGGCCGGAGGTGATGGCCCAGAGAACCAGGGCTGCCCCGGCGGCCATCATACCCACGAATATGGACCCGGTGATGCGCACTCCCCATTTGTCGAGGAGCATTCCGCACACGATCAGCCCTCCGAATACGCAGAGGACAGAATAGCCGCTGGTGTAGAGTCCGTAGCCGGCCGAATCCCATCCGAGAGCGATATGGGATGGATCGCTGAACAGGAACGATATGCTCGAGAACATATCGTCGAAGAAGTAGGAGCCGAACATCGGCACCACAAGGCATGCCAGAGCGATCCATGGAAGCCACCTACGAGTTGCCATTCTGAGCGCAGCGAAGAATCTAGTCCTTTATGTTCGGAAGTTCCAGGCCGTATCCCTTCTTCTTGTCTTCTGCCTTGAGGAGCAGGCTGAAGATGAAAGCGATCACGCCGAAGCTGGCGAAGATGATCATGGGTACGGTATAGCCGCCGGTAGCCTTCTCTACGTTGCCGATGAGAAGCGGAACTCCCCAGAGGCCTATGTTCTGGACCCAGAAAATGAGGCAGTAAGCGCTTCCGAGCACTTTTTCATCAATGATTTTTGGCACGCTGGGCCAAAGTGCAGCGGGAACCAGCGAAAAACTCACTCCGAGAACGAGGATGAGCACCACTGCGAGTGCGGAAGACTTGGCCACCGGAAGCAGGAATGCGAAACTCAGATGGCAGATAACCATAATTATCGCACCCACAAGAAGCATGGTTGCACCTTTCCCTTTTTTGTCCAGGAACAAGCCGAGGAACGGGGTCAGCACCATTGCAAGGATGGGGAATACGCTGAACAGTCTGGCTGCAAAATCAGCCTCCACGCCAAGGGTGACCTCAAGGTAGTTGGGGGCGAATTTCTGGAAGGGGAAGATTCCGCTGTAGTATAGCACGCAGAGGATGGATACGATCCAGAACATCTTCGAGCGGAAGATAATACCAAGGTCTTTTATCTGGAATTCGTCCGCCTTGGAAGTGTCGCTCTCGCCAATCTCCTCAAGCTGCTTGTCGAACTTCTTGTCCATGAAGGTGAAGCAGGTGAAGGTGAGCAGGCCGATGCAAAGCAGGAGCGCACCTGCAAGTACGGGAGCGCCCACCGTGTCGACGGCGGCCTTGGAGATTGCGGGAGAAAGCCACATCGCGGCGAACACGCCAAGACGGGCGATGCTCATTTCAACTCCCATCGCCATGGCCATCTCTTTGCCCTTGAACCATTTGGCAATGGCTTTGGAGACGGTTGTGCCGCCCATTTCGCAACCGCAGCCGAAAATCATGAAACCGAGTGTGGCCATCTTCGCGCTGGCGGGGAAAGATGTCCACCAACTGCCAAGCCAGTTGCAGAATTCTGTGGCCTGGAACCAGTCGCTCACGCCGATGTATTTAATGAAAGCACCTCCTACCATCAGGCTTGCGGACAGGATTCCGGTGAACCTGACTCCCATCTTGTCGAGGATGATACCTGCGAAGATAAGGAAGAAGCAGAAAACGTTAAGGAAATATTCTCCTCCGGCATAGGTGCCGAAGGTGGCGCTGTCCCAGCCGCGTACGCTTTCCAGAGTGGACTTAAGCGGAGAGAGGATGTCTGCGAACAGGTATGCAAAGAACATCATCAGCGCAATAGAGATGAGTGCGCCCCAACGTGCCAAGGCGCTGTCGTTCATCAGCTTTTGTATTTTTTCTGTCATTGCTTGTCTTTATTGTTATGTCATTCCGAACCTGCAGGGCAGGTGATGGAATCTACTAGAACGGCAGGTCGTCGCTGGGGTCGGATTCGAGTCCGGTCGCAGCAGGCTGCACGGGGGCTTCTGTCTGCACGGGAGGTGCTGGCTGGCCATATTGGGGCTGATGATAAGCAGGCTGGGCCGGTGCGCCATATTGCTGCTGTCCTCCGCCAAACTGTTGTCCTCCATACTGCTGGCGGGGCTGTCCGCCGTCTTCGCCGTCCTGACGGCGTCCGAGCAACTGGATGTTGTCGGCGACTACTTCGGTGGTGTACTTCTGCACTCCTGCCTGATCGGTGTAGGAGCGTGTGCGGAGCCGTCCTTCGACATAAATCTGGGTTCCTTTGTGTATGAACTTTTCTGCAAGGTCTGCGGAATTGCGCCAAGCCACGATGTTGTGCCATTCCGTATTCTCTCTGGTCTCTCCGCTGCGGTCTCTGTACCTCTCAGTGGTAGCAAGTGTAAAGGTGGCGACTTTGGATCCCTGGCCGCCGGCATTTCCATCAAGGTAACGTACATTCGGGTCTCTTCCAACGTTACCGATCAGCATAACTTTATTCAAACTCATAACTCAATTTTTTAGGACTTGCAAGGTACGAAAAAAAACTAAAAAGAAGAAACATTTACCCCTGTCATTAGAGGGTAACCTGTAACCGCCTGTGCTTTGTGCCATTCAGTGCCGGGAATGTATCCTGAGCGGCCGGCAAGGCAGGGGGTGCGGTAGTTTGCCTCCAGGATTGCAGGTACTTCCAACGCGTCCAGCCCCGGTATGGGGAAGGCCAGGGTATAGATGAGAAGATCCGCAACTCCGGCAAGGACCGGAAGTTCGTCGAGCGGACGGATGTCCTGGGTGTGACGAGTGCGGTTGCAGACTATTACATCGCAACCAAGAACCCTTGCCGCAGCGGCTGCGGCTTTCCCGGCGCCGCCGAATCCGGCGACCACGACAGTGGACTCGTGCCCGAATCCGCGCTCGCGCAACAGTTCAAGGACTCCCAGGTAATCGGAATTGTAGCCGTGCACCATCCCGTCATCTTCTTTGACCGCGATATTGATAGCCCCGATAGAACGGATTGCATCTTCGGAAGTCTCGGCCGACTTGCCGCCGCCCAAAACCCCGCATTCCAGTACTTTGCGAAAAGCATCTTCCTTGAATGGCGCTGTGATGTTAATTGCTTTGTAATCAGAAAGAAACTTTTGCCAGGAGAGATTAAAGTCCGAACCCTCAATCAAATCGTACGGCCACCTTCCGGCATATGCGCGGGCAAATAGTTCCGGGCTAGCTGAGTGCCCTATAGGATGCCCTATCAATCCGAATTTGTTCATACAAGGCGAAGTTAGAAAAAAATTGTTAATTTTGCATAATGTGGCTTTGTGCCCGTGCACGTAATTATGACAAACATGTTTTCTCTCGAGGGTAAGAATGCCTGGATTACCGGAGCGTCCCATGGCATCGGTTTCAGCATTGCGGAGGCATACGCCAAGGCTGGTGCCAGTAATATAATCTTCAACAGCAGTAGCGAGGCCTCCCTACAAAAGGGGCTGGAAGCCTACAAGAAGGCCGGAATCAAAAATGTACACGGATATGTGTGCGATGTTACCGACGAGAAAGAGGTCAAAGCCTTGGTGGAGCGCATCCACAAGGAGGTCGGTCCCATACATATCCTTGTCAATAATGCAGGCATAATCAAGCGCATCCCCATGCACGAGATGTCCCGGGGAGAGTTCCAGCAGGTGATAGATACCGACCTGGTAGCGCCCTATATCTGCTCTGCCGCAGTCCTGCCGGAAATGATGGAGCGCCGCGAGGGCAAGATTATCAATATCTGCTCTATGATGAGCGAACTCGGCCGTGAGACGGTATCAGCTTACGCTGCCGCAAAAGGTGGTTTGAAGATGCTCACCCGTAACATTTGCTCCGAGTATGGCGAGTATAATATCCAGTGCAACGGCCTTGGCCCCGGCTATATCGCTACCAGCCAGACCGCGCCTCTGCGCGAACGTCAGCCGGACGGCAGCCGCCATCCTTTCGACGCTTTCATCGTGAGCAAGACTCCTGCCGGGCGCTGGCTGGATCCTGACGAACTCGCAGGCCCTGCAGTGTTCCTGGCCTCCAAGGCATCAGACGCCGTCAACGGACATATTCTTTATGTCGATGGCGGTATTCTCGCATATATTGGAAAACAACCGAAATAAGATATGAAACTTAATTGCCAAGTACGACAGGCATCGAGCAACGTCGATGCGAAACACTACGACACCGAGCGCATCCGCAAGGAATATCTCGTGCAGAATATAATGGTGGCCGATGAGATCAACATGGTCTACTCCATGTTCGACCGCATCATCTCCGGAGGTGCCGTTCCGGTGAAGGAAGATCTTCTTCTGAGCGCTCCGGAAATCCTTCGCGCCGATTACTTCACCCAGCGCCGTGAACTCGGCATTATCAATGTCGGAGGTGCGGGTACTGTGGTCGTGGGCGAAGAAGAGTATCATCTCGAATATAAGGAGGCTCTGTATGTAGGCCGCGGCAACCGCCATGTCATATTCAAGAGCGACGATGCCGCCAAGCCTGCTCATTTCTATTTCTGCTCTGCCACCGCGCACCGCGAGACGGGAGTTAAGAAGGTCAGCAAGAAAGATGCTGTCGTGATGCATCTGGGCAGTCTCGAAGAGAGTAACGAACGAACCATCAACCGTCTGCTGGTCAAGGAGGTAGTGCCTTGCTGCCAGTTACAGATGGGGATGACTGAACTTGCTCCGGGAAGCACATGGAACACAATGCCGGCCCATACCCATGACCGTCGCATGGAAGTATACTTCTACTTCGAAGTGCCCGAGGGTGCTGCGGTCTGCCATTTCATGGGCGAGCCCCAGGAGACACGTCATATCTGGATGCACAACGAAGAGGCGGTCATCTCGCCCCAGTGGAGCATCCACAGCGCCTGCGCTACCCGCAATTATACTTTTATCTGGGGTATGTGCGGTGAGAATGACGACTACAACGATATGGACTGGGTAGCAACAGATCAACTGAAATAGTTTTTCTGTTCCGAAAAACCAGCCAAAACGGGAACAAACCTGTCTTTTTGAAGCATTTGTTCCGATAAACCATTTAAAACGGGAACAAAATGAAAAGAATTGTAGTTATATTGTTGGCGGTCGCGCTGCTTGCCGCCTGTGCCGGAAAGCAGAAGGAGCAGAGGGTCATGGCGCGCGCAGTGCCTGAAAGGGCCGACGATTTCGTATTTGAGAATAATCTCATAGCCGGTCGTTTTTACGGAAAGGCACTGGAGGGAAATCCCACCTCGCCGGGTATCGACATTTGGGTAAAACTCCCAGGTGCGCTGGTGGCCAACGACTGGTATGCCGAAGCGGTCAAGCCGGGAAACGGGAACTATTATCATCAGGACCACGGCGGAAAGGACTGCTATAAAGTTGCGGTCAGTCTCGGTGGCGGCGGCTCGGTCCCGTTTATTGATGATGTACTTTGTTATCCTGCAACGAATTACCGCAGCAGCGAGGTGCTTAACGAGAGCCCGGATGAGATTAGCTTCGTGTTGCACTATCCCGAGTGGCAGGCAGGAGAGGTCACCGTAAAACTCGACAAGACAGTCACCGTGTTCGCAGATTCATATTTCTGCAAGGTTGAAGATGTCTACACTTTCAACAAGGACTCCCTGACTATTGCTGCAGGAATCTTCCGCCATCCCGACCTTGAGACCATCGAGGCAGAGGCCTTCGGCGATGATTACTATGCAATCTGGGAGAAGGCTTCAGACCAGAGTGTCGAGCCCGAAGACGGAATGCTCGGTGTTGCCGTGATTATGCCCGAAGCCGGCTGTGTGACCATGGTCGACAGCGGCCGTCACGGAGTCTGCCTCAAGAAGGTGGCTTCCGGCCAACCCTTGGAGTACTGGTTCGGATCTTGCTGGAGCAAGGGAGAAATCAAGGGTTCCGCAGAGTGGTTTGAACTATCTGCAAATTTCTGAGCATGAAAAAGTTGGTCGTTTTTGTCGCGGCATTGCTGCAAATCGTAGCGGTGGCGCAGGTGCGCTATTCTAATCCCATCATGCATGTGGATTATTCCGATCCTGATGTCTGCCGCGTCGGGGACGACTACTATATGACAGCATCGTCATTCAATTATTTTCCAGGACTTCCGATCCTTCATTCGAAAGACCTCGTCAATTGGGAACTCGTTGGTGCTGCCCTTACTGATTACACATACCAGTTCAAGCCACAGAGTGTCGCCCGTGTCCAGCACGGAAACGGCGTATGGGCTCCGGCAATCCGCTATCACGACGGATGGTTCTACATCTATTGCGGAGACCCCGACAGGGGGATCTTTATGGTGAAAACTCAGGACCCGTTTGGAGAATGGGAGGCTCCGGTGTGGGTATATAGAGGCAGGGGATTTATAGATCCCAGTCCTTTGTGGGATGATGATGGAAAGGCCTACCTCAGCCATGCAGCCGCTGGTTCGCGCGCTGGGCTCAAGAGCGTAGTGTTCGTGGCCCCCATGTCGCCGGATGGTACAAAACTTCTCGGGCCATCGCGTATGGTGTTCGACGGGCATGCTAGCCAGCCCACTATCGAGGGAACAAAGATGTACAAGCGGGATGGAAAATACTACATTTTCTGCCCGGCGGGCGGTGTCAGGACCGGATGGCAGACCGTGCTTCGAGCCGATGACCCTTTCGGCCCTTACGAGGAGAAGGTCGTGATGGCTCCGGCCGAGGGTACGATTAACGGCCCTCATCAGGGAGCGTGGGTGGACACCCCGCAGGGCAGCGACTGGTTCATACATTTCCAGGACAAGGGTGCATACGGCCGGATAGTCCATCTGCAGCCTATGGAGTGGAGGGAGAATGGCTGGCCGGTAATCGGACATGATGCTGATGGAGACGGTTGCGGACAGCCGGTGGACAGTTGGACTGCACCCTTCGGGGTGACGAATATCCCCTATAACGAATGGGACCGCCGTCGTAACAGCTCTGCGTACAAACCTTATGGATTGGACCTCGAGTGGCAATATCCTTCGGTGCCATCTCCCTACTGGCATTATGCGATTCCAGAGGGGGGAGTAAGATTGTTTTCGGCTGAAAGTAAAGGCGGTTCCAACAATCTTTGGGATATTCGTAACTTGCTGACACAGAAATTTCCCGAAGAACGATTCAAGGTATTTGCCAAACTCGGGTTCTGCCCTCATATGGGGTTGGGAGAAAATGCCGGAATGGTGGCCATGGGTTCTTCGTATGCCGGGTTCCGTCTGGCAGATGATACCGGAAGCGCCCGCCTTCAGTATATAGTCTGCAACGATGCTGAGAATGGCGGCGAGGAGAAGGTGGAGGAACTGCTTACCCTGCCTTACGAGTCAGGTATCGCAACAGTATGGGTGATGATGCAGGTTTATCCCCGCATAGCAGA
Source organism: uncultured Bacteroidia bacterium (assembly GCA_902762655.1). Lineage (GTDB taxonomy): Bacteria > Bacteroidota > Bacteroidia > Bacteroidales > UBA932 > Cryptobacteroides. The sequence goes on along the minus strand of CACWOZ010000023.1, from coordinate 16,206 downwards.
GAAAGAGGTGGTCGCCCGTTTCAGTTACAGTCTGGATGGTAAAGAATACATCAAGATGCCAGACGGGTTCGTTTGCCAGCCGGGCAAGTGGGTTGGCAGCAGGTTCGGTTTCTGGTGTAACCGATCTAAGCCGAAGAATGACGGCGGGCATTTGGATATTACGGAATTCCGTATTACCCGCGAACTCGGCGATCATAAAACTTATCAGTATGATGAGTCTAAAGTGCCTGATTATCAGTTGCCCGATGCTCTGATGACGAAGAATGGCAGGCCGGTGCGCACTGTTAAGGAATGGGAAAAGAAACTCAGACCGGAACTGCTGGAATTGTTCGCTTCCGAAATATATGGCAAGGCCCCCGTCGGCAGGCCTTCAGAATTGCATTTCAATCTGCTGGAATCTGGCGAGGCCTTTGGCGGGAAAGCCATTCGCAAGCAGGTGCGCATTTGGTTCGATGCTGCAGAAACACAGGGCCTTACGCTGCTTCTCTATACACCTGAGGCTGCCTCCGGTCCTGTTCCGGTTTTCTTGGGGGCGAATTTTCAGGGGAATGTTTCGGTTACTACTGATAAGTCAGTCGTTACGGCATGCACTGTCCGCGGAAGTTTTTTGAGCGGGCCTGTGCGTGGCGCCAAGGCCTACCGCTGGCCCATAGAATATGCCATCGACCACGGATATGGAGTGGCGTCCTTTTGCTATGAGGATGTCGACCCTGATTTCGATGACGGATTCAAGAACGGCGTTATCGGCCATTACGGCCCCGAGGAGCGCAAGGGCGACTCCTGGGGCAATATCGCCGCCTGGGCCTGGGGACTTTCCCGTGCCCTCGATTATCTGGAGACAGATCCTGATGTTGCGGCAGACAAGGTCGCTGTCCTGGGGCATTCGCGTCTGGGGAAAACCGCTCTTTGGGCAGGAGCCACCGATCCTCGCTTCGCGATAGTTATTTCAAACGCATCAGGCTGCGGAGGAGCAGCCATATCACGCAGGCACTATGGGGAGACCCTTCGCCGCATAGGCAGTTCCTTCCCTCACTGGTGGTGCCCGAATTTCTATAAATATGCTGATAATGAGGACCTTCTTCCGTTAGATCAGCACGAACTCCTCGCGTTGATAGCCCCTCGTCCGCTCTATATAGAGAGTTGTTCGGAGGATCTATGGGCGGATCCTTACGGAGAATACCTGAGTCTGGTAGAAGCATCAAAGGTGTACAAACTATATGGCGTAGAGGGATTCACTTCTACGAAGATGCCGGAAGTGGAGAAGCCTGAAGTACATGGCCCCCTTGGACATCATATCCGTTCCGGAAAGCATGACATCGTCCTTTACGACTGGCAGAACTATATCGATTTTGCCGATAGATTCCTGAAATAAGACCGTTTCATTTGAAAATGAAAAATAATTGACAGTTAGTTCCGTGCCCGTGCACGGAAATCGAAAAAAGTTATTATATTTGCGTGCCCATATAATAACTGTTAACCAATGAAATTTTACCAACTGGCAGCTATAATCGCTTCTACAGCACTCTGTACTGCGTGCTGCAATAGCGGCAAAACCGTTGATTCATTGTATGTTGGACTGCCTTTCGACATGGCTGCGGTCCAGACTCCATCAATTCCTTCGCATAGTGTCATCATCGTCGACTTCGGCGGAGTGCCGGACGGACAGACGCTCAATACGCAAGCTTTCGCCGATGCAATCGACGCTCTTGTGCAAAAGGGCGGCGGACGCCTCGAGGTGCCTGCCGGAATCTGGCGTACTGGCCCGATAGGGTTGAAGAGCCATATCGAACTGAATATCGACCGCAATGCTGTCATCGTCTTCGATCCCGACCAGGATCTCTATCCCATCATAGACACCAATTTCGAAGGTCTTGACGTGCGTCGCTGCCTAAGCCCCATCCACGCCGAAGGCGCTACCGATATTGCGATAACCGGTGGCGGAGTGATTGACGGCAGCGGGGAATATTGGCGCGAGGTCAAGAAGCGTAAAGTCTCGGACGATCAGTGGAAAACCATTCTGGCCCGCGGGGGAGTGCTGAGCGATGACGGCAAGGTATGGTTCCCCGACGAAGGATACAAGAAGGCCCGAGCTACCGCAGGCAGCCTTAATTATCCCGATCCTTCCCTTGACGAGAACGAGATCAAGACTTTCCTTCGTCCTGTGATGGTGTCGCTGCGCGAATGCGAGCGCGTTCTCCTGCAGGACTGCACTTTCCAGAACAGCCCCTGCTGGAATATCCATCCGCTTTATTGCAAGGATCTTACTATCAAGGATATAATCGTCCGCAATCCCCATTATTCCGCTAATGGCGACGGCATCGACATCGATGCCTGCGAGAACGTGATTCTCACCGGTTCTTCGTTCGACGTAGGCGACGATGCCATCTGCATCAAATCCGGAAAGGACGCCGACGGGCGCCGTCATGCACGCAAATGCCGCAACCTCATCATCTCGGACTGCACGGTCTATCACGGTCACGGCGGTTTCGTAATCGGCAGTGAGATGTCCGGTGGCGTGGAGAATATCAAGGTCAGCGACTGCCGATTCATCGGTACCGACGTGGGACTCCGCTTCAAGAGCACCCGCGGCCGTGGTGGACTGGTGAAGGACATCTGGTGCGAGCGCATCTATATGAAGGATATCGTTTCCTACGGTGTCATCTTCAATCTCTATTATGCCGGAGTGGCGGCGAGCGACATGAACGCCGACGGAAAATCCGACATCCTGCCCGTGGACGAGACCACTCCCGAAATGCGGGACATCCACTTCACCGACATCCTCTGCGCCGGGGCAAAGCAGGCAATCTACATCAACGGCCTTCCGGAACTTCCCATCAGCGGCATCTCCTTTGCCAACAGCAATTTCACTGCCGAAAAGCCTGCGGAGATCCACTTCGCCACCGGCATTACCTTCGACAACGTCCTGGTTAACGGTAAGCCCGTCACGGATGCCCCATTGAATGACAAATAGTTACGCAAAATCGTCTGGTGAAAATGTACCAGACGAATATTTATAAAAGCTTGATAATCAGATATAGACCCGCAACGATGAAAAAGATAGGTATTTTGGCGATATCCTGGTTGCTCTGCAGCGCATTCACCATCCACACCATCGGGGATTCCACCATGGCGGAGAAGGATCTCGCGAAGGCTGGGCCGGAGCGCGGCTGGGGAATGATGTTCCAGAATTTCATGGATGACGAGGTGACTGTGAAGAATTACGCCCAGAACGGGCGCAGCACCAAGAGTTTCATCGATCTCGGACTCTGGGACAAGGTAAAGGAGCATATGCAGCCCGGCGACTGGCTTTTCATACAGTTCGGTCATAACGACGCCAAAGTTGACGACCCCGCCCGCTATGCCGCTCCGTACGGGGATTATCAGGTGAACCTGAGGATGTTCGTCCGCACAGCCAAGGAGATGGGTGTAAAGCCCGTACTTCTTACTCCCGTAGCACGCAGATGGTTCAAGGACGGAAAACTCGACCGTAACTGCCATACCGATTATCCTGCTGCCATGAAGCAGGTTGCCGAGGAAGAGGGAGTAACTCTGCTTGACATAACCACAGCCACTCTCGACTGGCTGGAGGGTCTCGGGGACGAAGGTTCCAAGCCCTATTTCATGATCAGCACCGGTAAGAACGACAACACCCACACAGTGGCCAGTGGTGCCCGCAAAGTGACGGAGATCGTCTGCAGCAAGATCCGCGAGCAAATCCCCGAACTCGCCGGGCATCTGACCAGTTATGACATAGTGGTATCCGCCGACGGTCATGGAGACTATATGACCGTGCAGGAGGCTATCAATGCGGCTCCCGACTACAGCCACGGCGTCATTACGCGCATACGCATACGTGCGGGCATATATAATGAGATGGTAACCATCCCCCACAACAAGTTCCGCCTGCACATAAGCGGCGAGGGCGCGGACAAGACAATCATCACCTATGGGAAGTATGCAAAGCAGACCTGGCCCGGAAGGGATTTCAACGTCGGGACCTCCGGCAGCGCCAGTGTCTACATCCATTCCAGTTATGTCACGATGGAGGATCTGACCATCGAGAACAGTGCGGGAGAAGGTAAGGAGATAGCCCAGGCGGTGGCCTTGTTCACCGATGGCGACTTCCTCTTCTTCCACCGGTGCCGTTTCATCGGCAACCAGGATACCGTTTACACTTACGGCCGCTACGGCAAGGATGGGGGTGTCAAGCGCAACTATTTCCTGGACTGCTACATCGAAGGAACGACCGATTTCATATTCGGCCCAAGCATCGCGTATTTCGAGAACTGCACCATCCACAGCAAGAAAAACAGTTACGTGACAGCGGCTTCTACTTTCGAGGGGCAGAAATACGGCTATGTGTTCAGGAACTGCAAACTCACGGCCGCCCCTGGAATTGACAAGTGTTACCTGGGACGCCCCTGGGGGGCATATGCCAAGACGGTCTTCCTCGAATGCGAACTCGGTCCTCATATTGTCGCCGAGGGCTGGCACGATTGGGAGAAGCCCGGAAAACCGGACACCAAGAAGAATTCCTACTATGCTGAATACAAATGCTTTGGCCCCGGTGCCGCCAGCAAGAAGGAGCGCGTGAAGTGGAGCCGCCAACTCAGCGATCGCCAGGCCGCGGAATACTCCTTCGAGAAAGTTATGTTCCAGGAGCAGGATGGCATCAAATGGAATCCGTTTGATAATAGGTGATGCGTGCCAAGTAAGTTATTGATTGTTAGCAGTTTGTTAAAAGTAGGTTCCGTTTTTTGGATAGGCTGAAATGAGTAAAAGATTGATAGATAGTAAGTTGTGTGGCACGGCTATTTTGCTGGCGCTGTCGGCGGTTTTCCTGATTACCGCTTGCACAGCGCAAAAGCCGTATTCCGTCCGCATGGTGGAGTCGGAGATGAAGCGCTGCCCCACTGCTGCCGATCTTGACGGGATGGCGGGGAAACTCAAGTGGAATTACACTACCGGCCTCGAACTTCTCTCGTTCCTGGATGCAGCATACCCCTCCGCGAGAAGCAAAGGGCCCGTCCGTGTCCCGCAAGGGGAACCCGGTACGGGCATTGCTTCTCCGAAGGCTGGCGTCCTGGAGTATGTCGATGCCTGGTACGATGCGATAATCCGCGAGGATGGCAGCGTCGGCGCGAACTACAAGAAATCCAACTATAGTCTGGACCACGTCTGCCCCGCACGGACCCTCTTCAAACTCTACGAACTCACCGGCAAGGAGAAATACCGCGCCTGCATGGACAGCATCTACATCCAGGTCGGCAGCCAGCCGCGCACAGAAGCTGGAGCCTTCTGGCACAAGAAGATATATCCTTTCCAGGTCTGGCTCGACGGTCTCTATATGGGCGAGCCTTTCTATGCCGAATATAGCGCTACGCGCCTGAACAGCACTCACGAGAAATATGTGAACTTCGACGACATAGCCGACCAGTTCCGCATTTCATACAGCAAATGCTATGATTATGCCACCGGTCTGCTCCGCCATGCCTGGGACGAGACCGGCAGTATGTTCTGGTCTGACCCTTACACCGGGCAGTCTGCCCACAGTTGGGGCAGGGCGATGGGCTGGTATGCGATGGCGCTGGTGGATGTGCTCGACTGGATGCCGGAGGATCATCCCGCCCGTCCCGATATGCTTGGCATACTGCACAGCATCCTGGAGACTCTTCCCAGATATGCGGATAAAAAGACGGGCATGTGGTATCAGGTCCTGGACTGCCCCGGACGCGAGGGCAACTACATCGAATCCACTTGCTCCGCAATGTTCGCATATACCTATCTCAAGGCCGTGGAGAAGGGATATGAACCTCAGTATGAGAAATATGCGAAGCGCCTTTACCGCAGCCTGGTCAAGACATTCATCCGCGAAGAAGCCGATGGCACCATCACCCTCACGCAATGCTGCGCCGTGGCAGGGCTCGGCGGCAAGGAGAACCGTAGCGGCGACTACGATTATTACATCCACGAGAAGATAACCGAAAACGACCCCAAGGGAGTAGGCCCCTTCATCTGGGCATCCCTGATTTATGAAAGAATATGAGTAAGTTATACAGAATACTTTCTGCGGCGATAGCCGTTGCAATATGTGTTGGATGCGGAAAACCTGAACAGGAAGACAACACAAAGCCTTCAGACGGGGCCACTCCCGATGCTCCTGCAGGATTGGTGCTGCACAATTCGACCGAGACATCCCTAACTTTCCAGTGGAATTCAGTTGCCGGAGCGACATCTTATTCCTATGTGCTGAAAAAAGGGACGGCAACTGTTACGGAAGGTTCGGTTAAGGTCCGCAACGTCAAGATCGAGAATCTTGCGAAGGGAACCGAGTATGTGTTTACAGTTTGCAGCGTTGCCGGAGAGTATAAGTCCAGCGGGACTTCATTGACAGTCAAGACCGAAGGGGAACAAAACACCGATCCAGGAAATGATGACCCGTCCGGCATAGAGGTAACATATGCCGACTTTGAAATCCCGGCTGTAGAAGAGGACGGTAAGGCCAGGGCTTTCCCCGGCGCGGAAGGCGGCGGAATGTATACTACCGGAGGTCGCGGAGGTACGGTATATCACGTCACATCGCTGGCAGATGACGGCAGTAAAGGGTCTCTGCGCTATGGCCTTTCCCAGAGTGGTAAAAGGACCATTGTGTTTGATGTTGCAGGGAGGATAGACCTTCGTAGCAAACTCAATATCACAAAAGGAGATGTCACCATTGCAGGTCAGACAGCACCTGGTGATGGAATATGCATAAGTGGTTATCCTGTGCAGATTGCTGCCAGCAATGTTATCATCCGTTTTATTCGCTTCCGTATGGGAGATGTGAACAAGACAGAGGATGACGCCTTGCAAATTATGTCGCATACTGACGATGTATATTCCAACATTATCATCGACCATTGCTCTGTGAGTTGGAGCACCGATGAATGTGCTTCTTTCTACGGCATGAAAGACTTTACATTCCAGTGGAACATCGTCTCCGAGAGCCTGAGAAACTCTATCCATGATAAAGGACCTCATGGCTATGGTGGCATCTGGGGCGGCACAAACGCCACTTATCACCATAATCTCCTAGCCCACCACGATAGCCGCAATCCCCGTATTGACCACGATTACGTGAGCACCCAAAAGGGACCTGTTACTATCTCAAATAATGTGGTTTACAACTGGGAGGGGAATACCTGTTATGGAGGAGAGAGTTATAATAACTCAAATACTTATCGTCAGTATAATTTTATTAACAATTACTACAAACCAGGCCCTGTCACGCCATCCTCGCATATTTGGTTGCTGAATCCTACCGTATCCTGTGATAACTGCAGCAAGATGTCTGTGTATCCGGATAAAAGTACAATACCTTCTGGGTCTTCCATTGTCCCCGGACACTTCTATATGGATGGTAACATCATGTATGGTAAGAGTGACATCACATCCAACAACTGGAAGGCAGGGGAAAGTACTTCTGTAGGTGTGCGCATTGATGCCAATAAGGTTTCTTCTATCAAGGAGTCCACTCCTTTCGAGTGCAATGCCATGAGTGTTCATAGTGCGCAGACTGTTTTTGAGCAGGTCCTGACGTATGCTGGTGCCAGTTATTCCCGAGATGTCGTAGACGAACGAATCGCGGATGAAACGCGGCGTGGAGCGTTTACGTATGAAGGAAGTAATACCGATCCGAAGAAGAAAACGAAAGATGCACAGGGTAATGAGATTTGGGTGTCAGTGGAGCGCTCGTACAAAGGCCTTATCGATACACAGTCGGATGTAGGTGGCTGGCCTGCATATGAGGCCTCTGAAGCGGATTTGAACGCCCTGCGCGATTCTGACGGAGACGGCATCCCCGATGAGATCGAAGATTCCTGGGGGCTAAATAAGAATAATGCTTCGGATGGAGGCACATTTACACTTGACCCCAAGAAGCGCTATACTAACCTTGAGATGTATCTTCACTATCTGGTGAAAGACATTGTAGCACAGGGAAATAAAGGAAGTGATTATAAAGATTTATAAGATTATCATATTAATTATTAACCAAATTTAAAATCCAATGAAAAGTTTGACAAAGAAACTTCTTCTTTCGCTCGCACTTTGCTTGGGAACCGCCGCGTTCGTATCGGCTCAGACTACCATAAAAGGTATTGTGACCGATGACTCGGGAGAACCCCTGATGGGCGCCGGTGTCTTCGTCGAGGGCACCACCATCGGTACGGTTACCGGTCTCGATGGGGACTACGAACTTACTGTTCCTGCAGATGCAGTGAACCTTGTCTTCTCCTTCATCGGCCTGGCAGACCAGACAATAGCCATTGCCGGCCAGAATGAGATCAACGTTGTTATGAAGGCCGATGAGACCTTCCTGGACGAGGTGGTGGTGGTAGGTTATGCTACCGTCAAGCGCCGCGACCTCCTTGGCTCGGTGTCTTCTGTAGGTTCCGACAAACTTACCGAACAGCCTGTTACGTCTGTTTCCCAGGCTCTCTCCGGAAAGATGGCCGGTGTATCGGTAGTTACTACTGAAGGTGATCCCGACGCAGACATCAAAATCCGTGTCCGTGGTGGCGGTTCAATTACTCAGGACAGTTCTCCACTCTACATTGTGGATGGATTCCCCGTTGAATCTATCAACGATATCTCATCTTCCGAAATTGCTTCAATCGACGTGCTCAAGGATGCGTTCTCGACAGCAATTTACGGTTCCCGCGGTGCAAACGGTGTTGTTATCGTAACTACCAAAAGCGCCGAAAAGGGCCAGAAGGTTTCGGTAAAATTCAATTCATATTATGGACGCAAGGTAATGGCCAACAGAGATGCCATCGTCGCCATGAATCCCGAAAACTTCGTCAAGTTCCAGTATGAACTTGCAAGTATCCGAGGCACCCTCAGTAACAATTATACCCCCTATTTCGGCTCGTTCAGCGATATCGGCCTCTACAGCGGCCTGCAAGGCAATGACTGGGTGGATGCAGTATTCGGAAATGTGGGAACTTCCTATAGTGCCGATGCTTCTATCTCCAGCAGCGGTGAGAACTATAACTGGACTCTCGGATATGCCCGTCTTGGTGACGACGCCATAATGAGCGGTTCCAATTATACCCGCGACAATCTTAACTTCAAGGCAAACTTCAAGACATCTGCCACAACCAGCATCGATGCCAATGTCCGTTATTCCCGCATCAACGTGCGCGGTTCCGGTGCCAATGGTATCAACGACCAGGGTTCTACCGCAGGTAACGGCCGACTCAAACATGCTGTGGCTTATGCTCCAATACCGGTTTCTGCCGTATCTACCGATTCCGATCTGGAACAGGACTATGGTGACAACGCTCCTCCGCTCCTCTCCGTTGCCGACAACGACTCAAAGCGTATACGTACCACCTGGAATGCCAATGCCGCATTCAACTGGGCTATCACCGACAATACAAAGCTCAAGATTGAAGGAGGTCTTGAGGATTATCGTCAGGGAGACGATCGTTTCTATGGCCTTACCACTTATTACGTCGCTAATAATTCCACGGTCAAGAACACTCCTTCTACACAGCACAAGGAAGCTTTCCGCACCCGTTATCGCAACACCAACACGCTCAACTTTGACCTTACCGATATGTTGGACAACGACGATTTCAGCCTGACAGCCCTTATCGGTGAAGAGATGACCATTACCAAGAGCAATACTATCACTGATATGGTGGACGGTTTCCCCGTTTTCTATGACGCAGAGATGGCTTGGAATTTTATGGCATCCGGTGTCCCCGCATCTTCCAACAACTACTATGCTCCCGACGACAAGCTCCTTTCTTTCTTCGGTCGCGTAAACTTTGACTACAAGCGCCGTTATTCGCTGGGTGCAACGCTCCGTGCCGACGGTTCTTCCAAGTTCGCCCGTGGCAACCGCTGGGGTTTCTTCCCTTCCGCCGCTGCATCATGGACAATTTCCAATGAGCCCTGGATGGACAATGCACGCGGTTGGCTCGACCAGCTCAAACTGCGTTACAGTTTCGGTACAGCCGGTAATAATAATATTCCTTCCGGTCAGCTGATGAAGCAGTATGCTTCTTCGACTTCTTCCTGGATTTCGATGGCGAACAATATCTTCACCGCCGGCAAGGTGCTGAATAACCCCGACCTTACCTGGGAGACCACATATACTCATAATATAGGTCTCGACTTCAGTATGTTCCAGAGCCGCATCAGCGGTAGTATCGAGGTTTATCAGAACGATACCAAAGATCTGCTCATTAATTTCCCTATCCCCGGATCCGGTTATGACAGCCAGTACCAGAATGTGGGTTCCACCCGTAACCGCGGTATCGAGCTTACCCTGAATGCTCCTCTGATAACCACCAAGGATTTCTCGCTGAACATTGGCGGAAATATCGCTTACAATGTCAACAGGGTTACTGATCTCGGCGGTCTGGAAAGCATTACCGCACAGTCTTACTGGGCTTCCACTGAAATCGGAGACGACTACATCGTGCAGGTAAACCAACCTCTCGGCAACATGTATGGATACCAGATGGATGGCTTCTACACTGTGGATGATTTCACATGGGATGGCTCCAAGTGGGTGCTCAATGAGGGCGTTGTGGATGCTTCCGGCGTAATCGGAGGTACATATCTTCGTCCCGGTGCTCCCAAATATAAAGATGTGGCCAAGAATGTTGAGGTTCTGGACGAGGAAGGTAATGTGATAGGTTATACCACCGACGGCAAGATTACCGCAGCAGACCGTACTATCATTGGCAACGCTGCTCCTGATTTCACCGGCGGTTTCAACCTCTCCGGATTCTACAAGGGATTCGATTTCAGCGCCAACTTCAACTTTATGGTCGGCAACGATGTCTACAATGCCAACAAGATCGAGTTTACAAGTTCCCGTAAGTACTACAACCGCAACCTTATCAATATGATGGATGTGGACAAGCGCTGGACCAACATAGACTGGGCTACCGGTGAACTTATCACCGATACCGACGCCCTCAAGGCTCTGAATGCTGGCAGGACGATGTGGAATCCCGCTATCGGAAACGCAGTCTTCAGCGACTGGGCAGTCGAGGATGGATCATTCCTCCGTCTCCAGTCTGTCACCCTCGGTTATACTCTGCCTGAGGATATTACCAAGAAGATACACGTCCGCAAACTCCGTGTTTACGTGACGGGTACCAACCTCTTCTGCCTGACCAATTACTCCGGTTATGACCCCGAAGTGGATACTCGCCGTGCAACCCCGCTTACTCCGGGTGTCGACTACTCCGCTTATCCCAAGAGCACCGGTTTCGTTGCCGGCATCAACCTCACTTTCTAATCCGCGACAGATATGAAAAAGATCATATATATTCTTTCTGCGGTGATTATCGCCGCCATAGCGGTTTCCTGCAACAAATTCCTGGATTCGGAGTCTCCGTCAACATTTGACGCTGCTGCTGTTTATTCCAACTACTCCCTTACCGAGAATACCATTTTCTCTATAGCACAGTCTTTCGGAGAGACGAACAACTATCGTGGACGTTACCTCTGCTGGATAGGACTCAACAGCGATATCGAGTGGTACAACACTTTCAAGACTACCGACGAGAAATATCAGATCGCCGCTTATTCTCAGTTGCCCAACAACAACCAGTTGAATCTTGACAACGGCCCCTTCGCGAAGATGTACGAAGCTATTGAGCGTGCCAACCTTTGCATCGAGGGTATACGTCAGTATGGAAAGCCAGCCGAGAATGCCGATATGGCATATCTCCTTGGAGAGGTCCTTACTCTCCGCGCAATGATTTACTACGACTTGATCCGGGCCTGGGGAGATGTCCCTGCCCGTTTCGAGTCTACTACCAGCGAAACCATCTACAAGGCCAAGGAAAGCCGCGATGTCATCTTTAAACAGTTGCTCAGCGATCTTGACGAGGCTATCCCTCTTCTTCCTTATCCCGGCAAGACCGCCGCAACTTCCCGTACCGACCGCGTGAACAAGATGTTCGCCCAGGGACTTTATGCGAGGATCGCGCTGATGGCCTCCGGATATGCCATCCGTCCCGATGACGGTATGGTTGGAACCGGTGACCTTGGAAGGAACCGCATCACCAACGATACGGAGCTCCAGAAAGATGTCCTTTATCCTAAGGCTCTTGCATATCTCGAAGATGCCATCAAATCCGGTTCTGCATCCCTCGAAGACTATGAGACATATTGGATGAACCAGAGTAATCAGGACAATCTCACCGCCGGCCCCGGCTATGAAACACTCTATGTAATCCCGTTCTCTAATGGCCGCGGCCGCTGGAACTTTACTTTTGCGGTTCGTTCCGAGGGCTCCAGCTATGCAGGAGGAGCAAACGTTACCCGCGGTGGAGATGCCGGCCCTGTGCCTACCATGTGGTTCAAATATGACAAGAATGATGTCCGTCGCGATATTACCTGTGTCAACTGGCGCTGGAACAGCGATGATGAACCCGAACTTGTCGGAATCCAGAAGTGGTATTTCGGCAAATACCGTTGGGAATGGATGAAGAAGAACCCGTATAAGGGTGGAAATGACGACGGCGTCAAGCCCGTCGTGCTCCGCTACTCAGACATCCTCCTTATGGCCGCTGAAATTGCCAACGACCAGAACAAACTCGGCGATGCCAAGGAGTATCTCAAGGCAGTGCGTACCCGTGCTTTCAAGGGTCACGAGGATGATGCCGAGAATTATGTTGACGGAATCGCTTCCAAGGATGCAATGTTCAAGGCAATAGTAGATGAGCGTGCATTCGAATTCTGCGGCGAGATGACCCGTAAGTTCGACCTTATCCGCTGGGGCATCCTCAAGGAAAAGATGGACCAGGCCAAGACCGAAATGAAGCAACTCCGCAACCGAACCGGTATATTCGCCGATGTCAACCACCTTGGTGAAGATGGCGATGTATACTATCAGTTGGACGGTAACAAACTCGTCATATACGGATTCTCCGGCGAGGCTGTGAAACCTGCTGGAGCCTGGGAGAAGAAGGCCGGCTACTTTGGCAAAACCGAGGACAGCAAAGGTGCTCCTACCGGACTTTATGACGATCTTGTAGAGGGTATCTACAATCAGGATCCTGAGCAGCATATGTTCTGGCCTATCTACAATACTACTATGATCAACAGCCAGAAGCTCATCAAGAACGACTACGGCTACGAAAATCTTGATTAAATCTGACGCATTATGAACTACAAGAATATTTTGAAAGTTTCTTTGGCGCTCATTGCTTCTCTGGCCATGTTTGCAGGCTGTACAGAGAAGGAGTTCAACGAGATTACGGAGATCACTCTCTCTCGCTGCCTTGAGCCGCAGAATCTCTCCGCAAGAGTCGATGCCGCCACCGGCGACAACGTCACCTTCGGCTGGGATGTTAACAAAGATGCCGGCGAGTATGAACTCACCGTCTATACTGACGAGGAAATGACTGCTCTTGAGAGAGCAATCACGCTGTCTCCCGACCAGATTCCTTATACCACCCGCCTTACTGCAGATCAGAAGTACTGGTTTACTGTTCAGGCTTACAGGGTGAACGACAATGGCGACAAGATCGAAAGTTCTCTTTCGAACATCGCAGTTTATGACGGTTCGGTCAAGACCTACGCCGTCAAAGACAATCTGTTCCCGGAAGTTACAGCCCGTACTGCAACATCTATTTCGCTTGCGTGGAGCAAAGATCTGACCGACTATAAGGAAGTGACCGAGATCCAGGCAGTCCCCGTGAAGGGTGGCAGTACCGTGAAGAAGGAAATCACCTCTGCAGAGGCTGAAGCCGCCGCGGCAACCGTCACCGGACTTGCTGCTTCTACTGAGTATCAGGTGACTATCTTCTACATGAGCGCATCACGCGGCACTTTGGACATCTGGACTATGGCAGAGCAGGGAAGTGCCGTCAAACTCTCCACCTCGGACGAACTCAAGGCCGCTGTCATCACTGGTGGCAACTACTATCTTGCCTACAGCGATACCCCTTATTCTATGGGTACCGCCAAGCCTACGGCCAGCCTTTCAGTTATCGGAGAACTCGGCCCCGACGGAGCTAAACCCGTTGTTCAGGGTAAAATTGAGCTTACTGCGGATCTGACCGAAGCCAAAGCCAAGCTCTATTTCGAGAACATCAAATTCGACGGAGTTGCCGGATCCCGTATCGTTGAACATACCGGAGGTACTCCCGAACTGGATGAGATCAAATTCCTGAATTGCGAAATCACGAACTTCCTTGCGGGATTCTTCTATGGAAACAACAACGATGTAGTCAAGATAGGAAGACTCATATTCGATACCTGCGACATGTATGGCATCCCCGGTTCCGGTGGTGACGCAGTCGATATCCGAAAGACTACGGAAATAGATGAGATTGCGTTCGTGAACAATACCATGTACGACGGTATCCGTACGCTTTTCCGTATCGATGCATCCGATGCTATCAAGATCGGCCATATCGATTTCGAGAACAATACGGTGAAGAATATCTGCACCATGGATGATAACAATAACCGTGGCGTGTTCGCCGTGCGTGTCAAATATGAGATGACCCTCAAGAAGAATCTCTTCCTTTTCGAGGATGGCGGAAAGACTGACGATACCGACAAGGCGCAGTTGTTCCAGGTTAACGACAATACGGTCATCCCTACCTTCAGGGCCGCTTCCGGCAACTACAGTTATGCCGAGGGCAGGGATTTCTTCACCAAGGTCTCCAACCAGGAAGCAGGTTTCATAAAGATGAATGTAGACCCTTGCTACAATTCCAAGGGCAACTTCTTCCAACTTGCAGCCCAGGATCTGATCGAAGCTCAGGTCGGTGCATCCAAGTGGTGGATATCCTACGTTGAGAAACCCGAGGATCTCACCCAGAACGCGCTTACCGGAGCCCATACCTGGAACCTTCAGGATGCAAGTCTCTTTGCAGGTGATGTGAAGAACTCCCGTGTTCGCGACGAACTCATGCTCGTAGGCACCGAGGCGACTCCTTTGAATGCCGACGGCGCCATCACCTTCAAGGGCGCATCCGTGCTCACCCGCAAAGGCGTGCCCACAGAAGGATATGCTTCCTTTAAGGTAAAGACCCCCGGTTCTGTGGATATTCTCGTAAATGATGCCGCAAAGACAGGCGCTGGTGTCGTGGTCGCCCTTTATGACGACAACGGCCTTGCAGTCCAGGGTGCTGCCGCCGCATCTTCGGCAGGAGTCCAGAAGATCCTGGTCCCCGAAGTCTCCGGCGAAGGCACGGTCTATCTCTATTCAAATGGAGAGATCAGCTTTACCAAACTCGCATGGAGCGAGGATGCAGTGGGTGGCAACAAGGTTCTTGCAACTCCCAAGCCCGTTGTTGAGCCTGTCACCGTTCAGGAAGGCGAAGCTACCGATGTCACCATAGCTTGGGAAGCCATCGATAATGCCGCTGAATACGTGGTAGTATTCAACAAACGCACTCAAGATCCTCAGACGGAGACGACCTTTACCGTAGCGGCAGAAGATATAGCCGCCCTCAAGGCAGGGCTGTATACCTTTACTGTTCAGGCTAAACCTCGCGAGGACGACATCTACTATCAGAAGTCTGAACTTGGAAGTGCTTCCTTCGCAATCCAGCCTAAGGGCGGAGAAGAGATGAAGGAAGTCACTCTCACTTGGGACTTCAGTGATGCCGACTGGCAGGCCGAGTTCGCGAAACTCGGAGCTGTCAACACCGACATTACGAATTGGGACCTGACCTTGAACGGCCTCCTGTTCCATTCCGGTAGCAAGAGCAAGTACAACACGACCTTCATCCAGTTCGGTGGCAAATCCGGCGATATGGACCGTTACTCCAGTCTCAGCCCGGTGGATTCTCGTCCAACACTCCGGAAGAGCTCGAATTCAGCGTAGCGGCAGGTGATGTGATCATTACCGCTCCTGAGAACGGCCTCCGTTTCTATAAGATAGAATTCACTTATATGACAGGTGCAAAGAAGACAATCGAGTATGACTGGGATTTCAGCGCAGCCGACTGGCAGGCTGAGTTCGCGAAACTCGGAGCTGTCAACACCGACATTACGAATTGGGACCTGACCTTGAACGGTCTCCTGTTCCATTCCGGTAGCAAGAGCAAGTACAACACGACCTTCATCCAGTTCGGCGGCAAATCCGGCGATATGGACCGTTACTTCAAGTTCACTGCTCCCGAGCAGGGCACACTGAAGATTACATCTTCCAACACCGGCAGTTCAGCAGCAATG
>CACWOZ010000022.1 GCA_902762655.1 uncultured Bacteroidia bacterium | reverse complement strand
ATATGAAAAACTTCTCGGGGGTCTGCCAAGCGGCAGGGGCCGACAAGCCCCTGAGAGCGTTCTTCATTTGGATTACAAACATAGTTACTTTATCGGTCTGAACATTGATGACGATTTCCCTTCATATCTGGACAGCCGACGACAAGTTGGTGCTCACTCGTGAAGAGGTGAATGTGGACGGGCCGAACCTGATTGAGGGAGATGTGGCGGCAGATTATTGTGACTAATCTATAACTATCTGTTCTTCACGATTCCATCAAAAATTTGTATCTTTGGACAATGAAAACGCTGAAATTCTTCCTTGCCTGCTCAGCAGCGCTCGCTATTATCTCCTGCCAGCCACAAGTCATTGAGGACGTAGTGGAGGAGCCAGAGAAAACCACTCAGAACGATGACCCGGGAGACACCCCCGACGACACCCCCGACGACACCCCCGGTGACGGCAAAGTGGAGGGAGTGAAAGCCAATTATGAGGATTTCATCGGCCGATGGATAGTCACAGGCACTGAGCACCAGTGGTTTATGAATGAGGGCGAAACCCCGGCAACCTACAGTTACAGCATCCAGATAGAAGCCGCGGAGGAAGGTAAGACCTACGTTGTCAAGAACTGGGAAACCTGGTATACGGAGGAAGACCGCGCGCATCTTTATTATGGCACCAAGGAAGAAAAATCCATCTATGATTACCTGATGGGAATCAACGTAAATGCCGATATCACTGCCTGGTATGACCCCGAGGAAGGCCGTATGCATATAGACCGCCAAACCCTGTACAACACCGGCAGGATGACGGTAGAATTCCTGGCCGATTATGTAGATGATAACGGTCATACTTCCATCGGTTCCTTCAACACCACCCCCGGAGACTCGGAGCGGGAGTACACCATCTGCGACTTTGTGATGCAGGCCGATAGCTCGGTCGTCATCGCCGCACACGGGTACCCCATAGCATTTATGGGCTATGCCCGCTACGAGGGCTCCCTGTGGTCCACCCATTTCAATTCAAAGTTCGCCTTCCCCTATTCTATGGTTCGCAACACGGATCCTCTCCCCAAGGAGCCTGAATCCGTGCGCCTTGCCAAGGGTGAACTCTACATTCTCACAGGAGGGTCGGAGGTTCAATTCGCCCTTGTCCAACCGGCTGACGCCGAAATCGGCCCTGATGACCTTATTTGGGAGGCCGTCGACCCCTCCATAGTGAGCATCACCTTGAAGGCCCCAGAAGAACCCACAGAGGTAATCGTAACGGGCCTCAAGGAGGGCGAAACCACCATCACCTGCACCCTTAAGAACGGAGAGAAGGACAGTTGCCGAGTCACGGTATCGGTCCCCAAGGAGAACGGCCACGAATACGTAGACCTGGGCCTTCCTTCAGGAATTATGTGGGCCACAATGAACATAGGAGCGGAAAAACCTACCAAGGGCGGGTATTTCTTTGCCTGGGGAGAAACCGAGCCCAAGGCAAAGAAGAGCGACTTTACAAAAAGCGCTTACAAGTTCTACACTTTTGAAGATCCCTCATACAAGATCACAAAATACTGCGGAGATTCCGCAGACGGATACAAGGACGACAAGGTGACCCTTGAACCGGAAGACGACGCCGCGCACGTTCTCTGGGGAGGGCGCTGGAGGATGCCCACCCGCCAGGAGGTAGTGGAACTGCTTGAATACACCAAGGATAACTGGAATTATGGATCGGCCGGCGGCAAGCACTTCAAGGTTTATAATGCAGATAAAACCCGGTACATCGTCCTCCCTCACGACAACCTCAACAGCGGAGACGCCGCCTACTACCATACTTCCAGCATAATGTGGTGGGAGGTCGATCAAAAACTGGAGTGGTGGAACAGCGCAGCGCTGCTTCTGCAATGGGAAAAACTCCCAAAGGCCCAGTACTACTATCAGAACCGCCACCTCTGGGGTATGATCCGCCCGGTCTTCGACCCCAAGGACCCGGTGAAATAAGGCTTTGAGTGGGATGAACTTTTTTATAAAGATATCACTCTTTAAGAAATTTTTCTTAATTTTGCATTTGCGGCCGTTGAGCCACAGTATTTTAACCGGTTAAATTTTAAAGTTTATTGCCTTATGAAGAAGATTTATGTCATTCTCGCAGTAGCAGCTCTCACACTCTGCTGCGCATCTTGCGGAAACAAGAAAGCTAAGGAAGCAGCCGCAGAACCCGCTGCTCAGGAAGTTGTCGCTGCTGAAAAGAGCGCTCAGGACGAAGTCAAGGACGCTGTCAAGGACGCAGCTGTAGACGTAACAAAAGAGGCCGTCAACGCTGGTGCTGAGGCCATCAAGAACGAAATCAAGAAGTAATTATTACTTTATTGGATTCTGATCCCTTCCGACTTTAGTTCCGGAAGGGTTTTTTTGTGCCCTTCGGTGTCGACCCAACCGAGGCAGTCTTCTACGACCGTCACTTTGAATCCGGCTTTCAGCAGATCTTCAGCCGTGTTGCGGACACAGTATTCGGTAGCTATTCCAACTACATAAACCACCTCTGTTCCAAGCAGTTGCAGCACTTCCGCCAAACTCTGCCCGGCCTCGTTGCGGCCATCGAATCCAGAATACTGCTCCTGTGCGGGGTCGCATCCCTTATAGAACGTAAGTTCTTCCTCCACGAAGGGCAGGAGGGCGTCATGGATTTCGGCCTCGCGGGTGCCGGCCACGCAGTGGGGAGGCCAGGGGCCGCCTTGCGCTGCGAACGAGCAATGGTCTGCGGGATGATGGTCGCAGATGAAGAGTACCGGCACGCCGGAATTCTTCTCGATAAAAGCCTTGGTGGCCTCTACAGCCTCTTCGGAATGAACACAGGCGAGTGCTCCTCCGGGGAGGAAACCGTAAATCTCGTCGACTACAACTATTGCTTTTTCCATATTCAGTCTTTATAGATAGTTACAATCGCCCAGGCCTCGCAGCCTTCCCCACGGCCCACGAATCCTAGATGTTCGGTGGTGGTGGCCTTCACGCTCACGGCATCTTCCCCCAGCCCGAGTATGGGTGCGAGGGTGGAGCGCATCGTGTCGATGAAGGGGCGGAGTTTGGGTGCCTGGAGGGCTATGGTGATGTCGGCATTACCGGGCTTCCAGCCTTTTTCCGCAAGGATTCCCACCACACGGCGGAGGAGGTCCTTACTGTCCGCGCCCTTCCAGAGGGGGGAATTGTCCGGGAAGTGGAGGCCGATGTCGCCGAGGGCGCCGGCGCCTAAAAGTGCGTCACAGAGGGCGTGGATGGCGACGTCGCCGTCGGAATGGGCCACGAAGCCCCTGTCAGAGGGTATCAGCACTCCCCCGAGCCACATCGGCAGCCCCGGGGCGATGGTGTGTACGTCGTATCCTTGTCCGATTCTAAACTGCATAACACAAAAGTACAGAATTATTTTTGTATTTTTGTAAACTATGGGATTTTTTAATTTTTTCGGGGATAACGAGCATCGGGTGTTCAATTACAAGCCGATGTATTACGATAAAGAGAAGGAGGAGCGCATGCGCAAGTTCCGCGCTGTGGACGGCAGCATGGACCGTAAGGAAGAGGAAGGCAAGAGTGAATATGTGCCCGGGAGTCACATCCAGGGGGCTTTCCGCGACGGCGCCTACCAGCACACACGCAACCGCATGAAGGGTGTGCAGACCATCATCGGCATCATCACCCTGCTGCTCATAGTGGCAGTGCTCTACTTCATCGCCAAATTCTATTCGATGCTGTAATGGGAAAACTGAAGGTTCTACCGGCAAGCATTGCCAACATGATCGCCGCCGGCGAGGTGGTGCAGCGGCCCGCATCCGTCGTCAAGGAGTTGATGGAGAATGCGGTGGATGCAGGCGCTACCCAGGTAGACGTAATTGTGAAGGATGCCGGCCGCACCAGTATCCAGATAATAGACGACGGTTCAGGGATGAGCCCTTCCGATGCAGTTCTCTGCTTCGAGCGTCACGCCACCTCGAAAATCGCAGAAGCGGCTGACCTGCAACGCATTGTCAGTTACGGTTTTCGCGGAGAGGCTCTGGCCAGTATCGCCGCTGTGGCGGAGGTAACGCTCAAGACAAGGCGCCCTTCGGACGAAACCGGCACGCAGGTTACCATCGCCGATACCACATCCGTAAAAACCGCCTCGATCGCGGCTCCATCCGGCTGCAACTTCCTTGTACGCAATCTCTTCTACAACACTCCCGCCCGCCGCAAGTTCCTCAAGAGCGATTCTGTGGAACTCAGGCATATCGTGGAGGAATTCACCCGCATAGCCATCACCCGCCCGGACATAGGCTTCTCGCTCAACTCGAACGGCCGCGACATCTTCCGCCTCCGCCCCGCCAAATCCCTGAAATTCAGGGTACTGGACCTGATGGGTTCGAATGTTACCGGTGATCTGGTAGATATTAATGCCGACACTTCCGTCGTGCGCGTCAGCGGATTCCTCGCGAGCCCGGATACCGCCCACAAGACAGTCGCGAACCAGTACTTTTTTGTGAACGGGCGCTACTTCCGCAGCCCATACCTGCATAAAGCGGTGATGAAGGCCTACGAGGAGTATCTGCCGGAAGGCTACACCCCCTCCTACTTCATCTGGCTGGAGGTGGATCCCGAGACGGTGGATGTCAACATCCATCCTACGAAGGCAGAGGTCAAGTTCGAGGAAGAGGCGGTCATCTTCCAGACCATCTACGCCTGCGTGAAGGCCACCCTGGGGCGCAATGCTTTTGGTCAGGGGATAGATTTCGATACGGACGGGCGTGTGGAGATGCCACAGATGGGGGCTTCGTTCGAGGAGTATCGCGGGCCCGTGCAGACAGCTCCGGGGCCGCCCGTGGACGGCAGTTACGATCCGTTCGCGGTGAATACATCATTCGACGATGCCGCTATAGCCGGCGTTTCCTTGCCATCCGCGCCAGGCAAAGGGCCGGGCCATGTCCCGCAAGGGGAGCCCGGTCCCGGCATTGCCTGGCCGAGGAACCCCAACGCAGGAAACGCGGGCTACGGCGTCCTCTTCGAGCAGAATCAGGCCGCTCAGGCGCGCGCCCTGGTCGTAAAAGGCAAGTACATCATAACCCCTACATCCTCAGGCATCATGCTCGTGAGCATCCGCCGCGCATGGGAACGCATCCTCTACGAGAAGACCCTGAAGGCCCTCTCGAAGAATGCCCCTGTCACCCAGACCGCCCTCTTCCCCGTGCAGGTGCAGGTGGGTGCCGCGTCGCGCCTGCTCTTCGAGGAGCACGCGCAGACGCTCTCCGCAGCAGGCTTCGACATCACACCTTTCGGCACCGACACCGTGGTAGTGAACGGCGTGCCCGAAGGGTATTCCTGCGAACCCGGGAAGGTGCAGCAGATGGTGCAGGATATACTCCTCATACTCTCGGACGAGACCTCCGGTGTGCCGGAACTGGTGCGCGCGGCGCTCGCCTCGAAGTTCGCCACCCTCGGCAGCCTGAATGTTGAGCCACCCCGCAACGCCTTCGAGGCCCAGGGCCTCATCGACACCCTGTTTGCCTGCGATAATGCCGAACTGACTGCCGGCGGAAAGAAGATCACCGCCCTTGTGAACATAGAAGATTTAGAAAAGAAATTCCTGTAATTCAATGCCATACGTACAAGAAGAAAGAAGACAACTCCCGGTAACGGTCCATCTGATTATTATCAATGTGATTGTTTTTCTGGCGACCAGGGCCAACCCGGATTTTATGTACAATAACTTCGCACTGTTCTATCCTGCCACTCCCTGGTTCAAAATATGGCAGCCACTCACCTACATGTTCATGCACGGAGGCTTCTGGCATCTGTTCTTCAACATGTATTCGCTCTACATTTTCGGGATGGCTGTGGAGAGGATAACAGGCAGGAACCGCTTCATGATCCTGTATTTCCTTTGCGGATTCGGCGCCGCGGCAGCTCAGTTGGGTGTGCAGGCGCTGATGCCTGCAATTCAGGCGGTGCCCACCGTGGGGGCATCCGGATGCATCTATGGAGTAATCATCGCTTTCGCAATGATTTTCCCCGAGGCGAAACTCACCCTCATTTTTCCTCCGGTCACCTTGTCGGCCAAATGGATGGCAGTGATATTCATAGGCTTGGAAATACTGTTCAGCATTACCGGCACGCAGGCGGGTGTAGCCCACATGGCTCATCTCGGAGGGGCCCTGGTTGGCTTCCTGCTCATCTGGTGGTGGTATAAACGTCGCAAAAACAATAATCATTCTTATGTCCATTATTGATACTTCTATAGCCGCCGCGCTTGAGGTTTTGAAACGCGGAGGTGTGATTTTGTATCCTACCGACACCGTCTGGGGCATCGGCTGCGACGCCACCAACGAGGCGGCCGTGGCCCGCGTATTCGAGATCAAGCGCCGCAGCGAGGCGAAATCGCTGGTGCTGCTCGCAAGCGACCTCAACATGGTGGCCAAGCACGTGCGGGAGATTCCATCAATAGCCATCGACCTCGTGGAGGTCAACGACGCCCCCATGACGATAATCTATCCCGGCGCCCAGTATCTGGCACCCAATGTGGTGGCAGAAGACGGCTCTGTCGGCATACGCATCCCCATGAACGAGTTCTGCGTGCAACTCGTACGCAAACTCCGCCGGCCGCTGGTCTCTACCTCCGCCAATATCTCCGGCGAAGATACTCCTTCGTGCTTTGCGGAGATATCTCCTGAAATCGTTTCAGCGGTGGATTACGTCGTGCCGGAGGTGCTGGAGCGCGAGTCTACCGGGCGCGCTTCGCAGATCATCAAACTCGGCCTGCGTGGCGAAGTGCAGATAATACGTCCGTAGATGGAACTTTTCTATGCGCATAAGGTGGATGACGGCTTCGCGTATCTCGACGCGGAGGACTCCGCCCACTGCGTCCGGGTGTTGCGGCATCGCGCCGGAGATGCGATTTCCGTAATCGACGGTGCCGGGTCCCTCCTGCACTGCACATTGACGGACGATTCCCCTAAAGAAGCGGTCGCCAGGGTGGTGTCGGAAGAAACAGGCTGGGGGACGCATCATTACTATCTGCGCATGGCTGTCTGCCCCACGAAGAATATCGACCGCTACGAGTGGTTTGTGGAAAAGGCTGTGGAACTTGGTGTAGATGAGATAGTTCCAGTGATTGGGGAGCATTCCGAGAGGCGTACCCTCCGGCTCGACCGCCTGCAGCGCATCGCAGTGTCGGCGGCAAAGCAGAGCCTTAAGGCGGCGGTGCCGGTGATTGCGGGACCAGTCTCCATGAGAGATTTCATCGCGGCCTGTCATTCTGAGCGAAGCGAAGGAATCCCAAACATACGCCTAATCGCCTACTGTTCCGACGACGTCGCGCCGCGCGGTTCTATCATCGATGCGATGGCGGAAGCATGCGATAGCGTTTTAGCGGACGGGGAATGCAGGTACCGGGCCCCTTTTCCCGGGGCCCGGACCTGCCCTTTCCCCGCCGCGGAAGGCAAAGTTTCCGCCATCGCACCCTGTGTGACCGTGCTGATCGGACCGGAAGGAGATTTTTCGCAGGAAGAAGTCCGCACGGCACTCGACGCCGGCTTCATCCCCGTGCATCTTGGCCCCAGCCGCCTACGCACGGAAACTGCCGCCCTCACAGCCGTCGAAGCCGTCTACCTCACCCTCGGCCTGCACTCAGCCGCCTACGACAGCGAAAACGTCGGGCAGCTAACTGATTGACATTCAACTATTTCCCGAAAACAAATCGCCGGAATTCGCCGATTTGTTTTAAGCAAGTAACTATAAATCAAGAACTTACGTGACCGAAAAAAAAAGAATATATTTACTGCTGATTGCATCTATCGCGGTGATTGCTGGCTGTGGCGAGCATCAGAGGTATGTCCAGTTCGGAGGCTATGCGCAGGGGGGAACCTGGGGGGTAAAGGCGAATCTTGCCGGGGTCAAAATAAGGCCGGCGGAGATACAGAAGCACATCGAAGATATTCTGTATGAGATAGATACAACTCTTTCCGGCTACAACAAAGCCTCACAGCTCAGCCGTTTCAACAGAGGGGAGCAGGTGGAGCTAAGTCCGATGTTCAACGAGGTGCTGGCTGCGGCTGTCCGCTTCTGGGAAGAAACCGACGGGGCTCTGGACTGCGCGGCCGGGCCGCTGTTCGACATCTGGGGCTTCGGCTTCAAAACCGATTCGCTGCCTTCAGACGAACTTGTCCGCCAGACACTGGCGCAATGCGGAATGGCACAGTTTATCCAGCCCGGCAATTGCGTTGGCATTCGGACGGGCAATGCCGGGACCGGGGTCCCCTCGCGGGACACGGCCCGGCCCTTTGCCCGGCGCGGAGTGCAGATTGCCGGGCTGAATTTCAACGCCATAGCACAGGGATACAGTTGCGACAAGGTCGCGGAATACCTCTACTCGATAGGTGTAAAAGATATGCTGGTGGATATAGGAGAGATTTTCTGTGACGGCCTCAATCCGTCCGGCAAGCCGTGGCGGGTCGGAGTGGACAAACCGAAGGACAACAACAACACCCCGGGAGCGGAGATGAACGGCATCTGGGAGTCAAACGGCGGGCCGCAGGGCGTAGTGACATCCGGAAATTACCGCAAGTTCTATATAAAAGACGGCAAGAAATACTCCCACACCATAGACCCGCGAAGCGGATATCCCGTGCAGCATAACCTGCTGAGCGCCACCATTATAGCACCTACGGCGATGGAAGCCGACGCCTATGCCACATACTGTATGGTCATCGGGCTCGAGGCTGCAAAACAGTTCATAGAGAGCCGCCAGGATCTGGAGGGATATCTGATTTACGGGGATTTCGAAAGCTGGGCCAGCCCCGGCTTCCAGCTGATTAATTAATGACCAAATAAGAATAATAAGTAAGCCGACCCGTGGCAGGGAGCCGGCTTACCGTGCTAACTAGATAGGTTAAATATTGGTTATTGTTTAATTAAGGGGCTTATTTAGCTTTGCGGAATACTAAACCCATTCCACTAAAGAGATCGGTTGTAGCAGTGTCGCCATTCACCTCGAAAGTAAACTGGGAAAGCATCTCCTGGCCATTTATCAAATCCCCCATGACATCTGTCCCGTACCACTGGTACCCCGGAGCAAGTTCGAATGTTTCCTGATCCATGTCCCCGGCCATCCAGTTGTAAGAGAGTCTATTCCCCTGATCATCGAAAGTGACATCCGAAAAAGCATGGTACGACTTGGTAATGTTGAACTTGAGCACATTGTCAGTCAAAGTATAAGTACCCTCGTGATGCTCTCCCCAATTGATGATATAGGCATCAAGCTTATTGCCCTTGAAGATCAGGCTGACAGCATAATGTTCAGGTTGTACATCCTGATGAGGTGCTGCATTCCACCTGCCATCGAGAGAAACATCATCTTTGTCTTTGTCGTTGCCGCCCTGGCAAGACACAAGCGCTACAAGCGCGATACTGAGCAAATAGAATAAACGTTTCATAATGCGGCAAAAATAAAAATTCCGCCACTCGAAAGAAAGCAGCGGAATTTCATTAAGGATATTTAATATTTCAATTCGTACAAAATCAATCTTTCAGGCCCTTCAACCAAGAGGAAGGAGACATCCGTTCGTATTTTGTAAAAGCTCTGTAAAACGATGGAAATGAAGCAAATCCGCACTCGATGGCAATATCGGATATGGAAAAATCGCCTGCCGGAGCCAGCTCTTTCATACGACCCTTGGCATACTCGATGCGCCGGGAATTCACATAATCAGCAAAGGACTTCCCTCCTGCATTGTTGATAGCATTAGACACATATGTGCGATTCGAGCCAATAGCTGCTGCCACATCCGAAATTTTCAAGCCGGGCTGAAGATAGAGTTTCTGCTTCTCCATCGCCTCAGCTATCTTCTCCTCCAGCACAGCGTACTCCCGTTCCGGTCCGGAATCGCCAGCCCGGGTATCATCCTTCCGGACTTCCTCCTTGAAATCTCCCGCCCAGAACTCTATCTTATAACTCACATAAAAGATGCTGAACAGCATCACGGAGAAAACCATGGAAGGGATTCCGAGCAAAGTGGTGTGCAGGAAGGTTTCGCGGCCTATAAGGTTGGCAACCGAAGAGAACAAAGATACCGCCACAAAACATGCAAGCAGGGCGGAAGTGCTCCGCAAAGTCTTTCCCTCTGTGTCGGAGTAGTAATTGCGGACCTCTTTGTCGAAGGCGGAAAGATGCAGGAAACCGAACACCGCGACCAGCACCACCTCCAGCGCGAACACAACCTTGGCCACATCCAGTACTACATCGGAACCGTCGGATAAGAAAGCAAGCGCTGACAGAACTATTGCCGGCAGAAGGAACAAGACAAGCCTCCCTTTGCAGGGTTCATCACGCGTAAGAACTTCCAGATAGCAGTAGAAAAGAGGATATACAGAAAGATTACAGAACAGATATACCGCATCTATTACACCGTACCCCCATCCTTCCGCCATAAAAAACCATGCGTGGCAGAAATAGAGCACCGCACAGTCCAGGACGAAGGTGGTCAGCAACTTCCTTGGACGTGGAGCATTACGCAAATCTGCCAAATACACGGCCAGCCAGACAAGGCATACCATGAATGGCAGAAAAGAAAAAAGAATGTATACAAACTCTTTCACGGAGTGTACTCTAGAATATCCCCGGGCTGACATTCGAGTTCCCGGCAGAGGGACTCAAGCGTGCTCAGGCGGAGAGCCTTAGCCTTGCCGGTCTTGAGAATTGACATGTTGGAAGGAGTGATGCCGATGCGCGAGGCAAGCTCGCCGGAACTCATCTTCCGGCGGGCCAGCATCACGTCTATATTGATGATTATCGGCATGACTACTTCTCCTCTGCAGCGGGCTGCTCTTCAGGTTTGTTTATCTTGCCAAGATACTCGGGAAGGTCCATTCCTGCCATCTTGAAAAGGTCGCCCAGCGGAGGCACGCTACCCATCAGACCGGAAACGAAGTTTGCGGTAGCGGTCTTTCCGTTCACGGAACTGCCTCCGTCCCAGACGGTCACCTTGTCGATGTTGATGCCCTTGACGGCCTCGACCTGGGTCTTCACGAGTTCGGGCAGTTTGTCCGCGATCATCATCAGCACAGCCTTCTGGGCGTCACCCTCGGCAGCGCTCACGAGCTGGTTGAAGCCCTGCGCCTGCTTGGTAAGGATTTCGAACACACCGCGGGCCTGGGCGTCCATCTTGGCATAGATAGCATCTGCCTCACCCTTTGCCTTGCGGCGGATCTGCTCGGCCTCAGCCTCTGCCTCGATGATGGCCTTTTCCTTGTCAATCTGGGCGGCCACCACGACGTTCGCCTGCTGGGTAGCTTTCTCGCGCTCGGCACGGGCAAGTTCAGCGTCACGCTCGCTCTGGTAGGCCTCCTCGAGGGCCTTTGCGGCCTGCACCTTCTCGGCAGCGACTGCGATGCGGTCGGCCTCTGCGGTCTTCTGGCGGCGGAGAGCGTCGGAATTCGCGATCTCGATCTTCGCATTGTTTTCACCCTTGACGGCGTCAGCATCTGCAGCAGCAACGTTCACGCGGGTGTCCTTGTCGGCGTTCGCCTTTCCGGTTTCACCGTAACGATTCTGCTCCGCCACACTCTTCTTCGCGTCGTTGATGGCCTTCGCGGCAGCCTCCTTACCGAGGGCCTCGATGTAGCCGGACTCGTCGCGTATGTCGGTGACATTCACATTGATAAGTTTCAGACCGATCTTGCGTAGTTCGGCCTCGACGTTCGCGGAGACGCTCGCGAGGAACTTGTCGCGGTCGGCGTTGATCTCCTCGATATCCATCGTGGCGATCACGAGACGGAGCTGTCCGAAGAGGATATCGGTCGCGATGCTCTGGATGCTGTCGGTAGTGAGTCCGAGGAGACGTTCGGCTGCGTTCGTCATCACGTCGGCCTCAGTGCTGATACCCACGGTAAAACGGCAGGGCACATCCACGCGGATATTCTGCTTTGAAAGTGCGTTGGTAAGGTTGCACTCGATGCTGATGGGCTTCAGGTCGAGATAGGCATAATCCTGGAATACGGGCCAGATGAAGGCTGCGCCTCCGTGGATACACCTTGCGGAGGATTTGCGGCCGGTCTTACCGTAGATGACAAGTACCTTGTCGGAAGGGCAGCGACGATAGCGCTTGAGGATAGCCGAAATCGTAATGAAGATGACGGCGACGATGATAAGGATTACGTAGATTTCCATATTGTTATACTATTAAAGAGTTCAATTCTTCTACCAGGAGAGTGCTTTCGTTGATTACCTCCACCACCTTGATAGGGGTGTCGGTCTTGATGGTATCGCCGTCGGTAAGTGCCTGATACTCACGCACCGACTCGTTTATGGTTATCTGCACCTTGCCTTCGCCACTACGCTCGCCGGGAATGGTCAGATATACCCTGCCGGTGCAGCCAACAGCCTGCTTGTACACGTCGATGGTACCGCTTTGCTGCATCTTGGCAAGAAGGCGGAAAAGATACATGACGATTGCCACCAGTGCAATGCCAACCAGGGCGGCGATGATAATGAGGACAGCCTTAGACTTCACACTATCCTTGAGCAGGATCGCCGTCCAGCCGAAACCGAGGATGAAGTTGATGAAGTTGCGGAAGGTGTAGAGATTGATGCCTCCGTCGAGGTCGCCCCCGAGATCGGAAGCATCCATGTCGAAGTCGGTAGAGTTATCGACATCCGCACCAATGAAAGTGAGGATGCTCTGGATGATGAAAACGAGCGTTGCTGCCAGAGTTACACCCCAGAGGATTTTACTCAAAACACTAAGAGAAGACCACCAGATTGCCATATACATTATATAATTAAGAATTTGCAGAAAACTTCTGTTACGTTGTTTTCTGCAAATATATAAAATTTTATTGAATTGCAATAATTATTTGCAAAATTTCAAAAATCATTCACCCTTATATTCTCCCATGAACAGAATCGCATTTGTGCTGGTCTCGCGAATCACATAAATGAACGGGCGAGTGGCATAGACTTCGGGGATAGGAGGTGGAGTGAAACCGGGCCCCGGGCTGGACTCCATCATTACCACCGTCACCGCTGCAGCCTCCGAGCCTTTCTCATTTACCTTGATCTTGGATTTCTGGAATATATCCGAAACCCAAATCTGATTATCAGTCATCAAGGAGAAATCCGCCTTTGTGGGATCGAAAGCATCTATCATTCCCATATTATTCAAGGCGCGATTAAGGTCAATCCTGTCGCATACTGTTTCGAATACCGGGAGTTTTACTTTTACTTTTGTCAACCAATCTGAACGGAGAGCTTTGGGATAGTTTGCAGACAACGATGACAAAGCCTCTTCTATAGTAACCCATTCATGTGGCACAATGACATCCATGGCAAACGCACCATTACCATATTTCAGGCTGGCAATCTGGTAGTAGTCATTATATGAGTAGGGCATATTTGATTCCTGATTCATATAATCCACTTTCTTCATGGGCTTTCCGCCGAGTTGGAAATTTCCCGGTTTGGTGTTGCTCTCTTTGAACTCGTTTTTCGAATTCCAGGTACCTTTGAAATAAAGGGCATTCATAAGGATCAGATAAATCCTGCTGTCAAGCTCACTGACCAATTCAGGGATCATCCCGCGGGTCTGCTCTTTCGACCAATTGTTGATATACGACACCGCTGCCCGACTCTCCTTTGAGAAATCGAATCCCTTAACCAGAGCATCATAATAATTATCAAGTCTGGAAATGTAATCTTTCCTAAGCCCGCAATGCATTGTATTATATATCATTGCATTGGCGAGGTTCAATCTGACAGTATTGTCTGCCCCGTAGAGCTCTTCTGTCAGATATCTGTAGAACTCATTGGCAAAGTCGAGCTGGTCGGCTCCGAAGCCGAGAATACTTAGGATTTCGTCACGGGTATTGCCTGCCGCCCCGTTGCCAAGCATGGCCAGAACATACTCCACGCTCAGCGGCGATACCATAAAACTCCCTTTTTCTTGAGCCGATACCTCCTTGAGCAGGTTCAACGCAAATCCGTTGCCCTTTTCCACAAGTTTCTGCTGCCCCACAGTTAGTTTGATGTCATGACGCTCTATGGGCACCACGTTACCGTTCGGTTCGTCGAAATCGGAATCCACATGAATCTTTTCGCACCCGAAGACCAGCGGCACGAGGAAACATGTCAATAATGCAAGTTTTTTCATATTACGACAATATTAATTAATTATTTAGACAATTCAAAACGGAGTCCGACCTTGAATGAAGGAGCATCCGGATTAAGACTGTAATAAGTCTCGAGCGAAGAGCCGTCGTCGAAATAATGGTTGAACGACGCTTCGCCAAAGATGCTCACTCCCCTGAAAATGCGATACCCGGCTCCGGCAGACACTGTGACTGCTGGCTGCCAGGGATGTTCCTTACCTCCACCGGCGATACAATATGAAAGGCTTCCGCCTCCGCCCACATACACACTCGCGCGCTTCCCACGGATTACATCGCATTGCAGATACAGAGGGAGGCCAAGATAATGCATGTTCCCTGCCGTAGAACGCAGAAAACTGTATGTGACACCGCTTTCCAAAGAAATCCTGCCGATAATCGGCAAGCGCAGCGACAATCCGAAATTAAGCGGAAGGTCATGTATCGTCCTTTCTCCTATGGGCGCCTCCCCGCCCGGATTGCCGCCGATAGTTGGAGAATCTGGCGACGACACGACCGGATCATCGGGTACCAGCGGATCGGAGCCGGACTCCGGTCCCGAGGACCCCTGCTCATCAATTATGCCTGCAACCGGATCAAGTTTCCGGATAGCACCTTCAGCCTGCGACACTGCGCCTCCCGCCCCGAAAATGGCGACTGAAGCACGGCGTCTGCGGGCAGCTTTCGATGCGGCCCGCCGGTCCTCCTCTTCCATAGCTTTCCATGGATCCGGGGTATCGGCTGCCGGCGCTTCGGCAGAAGGGGGTTCGCCCGGTTCGGAAGGAGATATATCCGTATGCAAAAGGGTGGGGTTTTGCATACCGGCAGGCTGTTTTTGCGGAGTTTGTATGCAGATCGCCGCATTTTGCATACAGCCAGATGATGCAGGCGCAGCGGGAGTCCCGGCCTGTAGTGCTGGTGCGGACGGTGCGGTTTCGGCCAGGAGTTCCGGCACGGGAGCAAGCGGCTCGAGATCGGAAGGCGCGGGAACGGGCAGTTCGGGAGCCGGGGTGCGTAGGAGCAAGACAGCGGCCACGCAGGCAGCTGCGGCAAGAGGAATGCAGGAATAGCGCATGAGCCTCCGGACGATGCTTCGGCCGGGCGCGGAAGAAGCAGGAAGAACTGGAGCGGGAGAAGAAGAAGCGGCTGCGGCGGGAAGACGGCCGAGCAGCGCCTCGAGTTTCTTTTCGCGCGCAGCGGCATCATCCACCGCCGGCGCTGCTTCAAGGGCCGTCCACAATTCTGCGAGCGCGGCATCCTTGGCAGCAGAATCGCGGTCCGACACAAGCCACGCACCGAACCCTTCTATCAGATCCGGCGCTTCGGCGTATCTCCTTATTATTTCTTCTGTCTTGCTCATCCGACTATACTGACGCAAGTTCCGAAGAAAACCCTAATCCGCCATCAGAAAAAAAGCAAAATAATATAAGAAAGCTTTCGCAACTCCTCCAGGGCCTTGCCGATATGGTACTCCACCGTCTTCTCGCTCACCCCCAGCAGTTCCGCGATTTCCGCGTTCTTCATCCCCCTGGCCCGGCTCAAAGTGAATATCTGCTTTCGCTTTTCAGGCATATTACTGACCGCAACATTCACCAGGTCAAGGAGTTCCGCATCGTCCATCACTTTGTTCACATCGCGCGCGAGAATTCCACTCAAATCCACGGAGTCCATGGACACCTTCTGCAGTTTATCTTGCCTGCGGAACCAGTCGTACACCGCGTTGCGCGAGGCGGTGAAAAGCCAGGAACGAAAAGAGTGGCATTCCTCCGGCAATTTTTCCCTCCTCACCCACAGGTTCATAAAGATATTCTGGGTGATGTCGTCGGTGGCGACGGAATCCTTCACCAGAGCTCCGACAAAATGCTCCACTAAAAAAGAATACCGCATATACAGCGCCTCAAAGGCTTTTCTGGAGCCCTTCGAAAGGTCCTGTACATATTTCCGATCATCGGTCATGCCAGCAAATATAAGGATTATTTGCTATCTTTGTGCATATGAAACAAATCCATGGAGATATGAAGATGGCAGACCTCATCGAGGCCAATTACCATCTGCTGGCGGTGCTTACGCGTTTCGGAATCGAAGGTGGATTCGGAGAGAAGACGGTGCGTGATATCTGCGAAAAGAACCATCTCGACACCGACACGTTCCTGCTCATCTGCAACGTATATACACATAAAGATTACGCCCCCTCGGCAGAGATTCTGCGCGACGGGCACATCGACGACATCCTACGATATCTGCATCAGAGCCACGACTACTACATGAACAACGCCCTGGTGCTCCTGGCATCCACCATCGAAGACCTCATCAAGCCATGCTCTGACATGCAGAAGAAGGTTATCTGGCAGTTCTTCGCGGAGTACAAGGCGGAGCTGGAGAAGCATTTCGCCTATGAGGAGGGAGAGGTGATCCCCTATGTGCAAAGGCTGCTGCTCGGCAAGCGAGACCCTTCTTATTCCATAGATAAATTCGAGGAGAATCACTCCAATATCGAGGAGAAACTGTCCGATCTCAAGAACTTGATTCTCAAGAGTCTGCCCACCACCTGCGACGACCGTCTGCGGGTGCGGCTTCTCAACTATATCTTCGCCCTGCAGAGCGACCTTGACTCCCACACCGCAATCGAAGACAACATCCTGGTGCCGATGGTGCGGCTGATAGAGAATCCCCTCGGCCACCCAAGGGCAGAGAAGGTTTGCGAAACTTCATCCGGTGAACGCGACGATCTTTCCGACCGCGAGATAGAGATTCTGGTCAGCGTGGCGCAGGGACTCCTCAACAAGGAGATCGCCGACCGGCACAACATCAGCATCAACACCGTCATCACCCACCGCAAGAACATCACCCGAAAGACCGGCATCAAGACTGTCGCCGGCCTCACGGTTTACGCCATCCTGAATGGCTACGTGGATATCAATTCTGTGAAATAGGGCTTTTCGAGAACTCGCAGCCGCAGAAAGTCTGGTTGTAGAAGTTCTGCTCCCTGATGATTTCGTTACGCCGGGGCTGGAGACCGCCCTTCCGCCAGTTGCGCCCCCACCACTTCACGGCTTGCCCGGCCTGGCTATCCGCAACCGGGTCCGCTGTATTAGCGCAGGCGCGCGCCGTTGTCTGCGTGCAAGCCCTGCGCCCCGCTTCATCCACCTGTTCCAGACTCTTCCATCTCGATGACGCCAGGCTGGTAGTGAGAGTGCCGAATCCGTGCTCCGAAGCATAGCGCGCGGCCCTTGCAAGCCGGTAAGCGAAACACTCGAGGCACCTCGGGCCGCGCTCGGGAGCATCCTCCCTTCCGGCCGCAACTTCCCGGAGCCACTCCCCGTGGTCGTAATCATCATCTATCACCTCTATGCCGAACTCGCGCGCATAGCGCAGGATCTCCGCCTTGCGCTTGTCGTACTCCTCCCGGTCGCAGATGTTGGAATTGCTCCAGAAAATGGCCATTTCCTCCGCAGGGTTGCGGCCCGCCTGCCGGTACGCCTCCGCCAGGGCCTCGACTATGGCCCCGGAACAGGGTGCGCAGCAGGAATGCAGCAACAGGCGTCCCACAGGCAGTTCTTCTGGTAATAATCCGTTCATCTTACCTGCAAAAATACAAAATCCGTATGCAAAATCGCCGGTTTTGCATACAAACACAGCAAAATACCCCGACATGTATGCAAAACAAGGCTTTTTGCATACGGAAGGTGTTGGCTTGCGGAGACCGGCGCGTTCATGGCTGAGCCGTTTGTAGGCGAAGACGCAAATGACGCCGGCGCAGCATGGTAAAACCGTTTTGCATACGCCCGGCATAAAGTTGAAGATTAATTGTTATTTTTGCAATATGAAAAAGACTGTATTGGTATCCGGCGGTGCCGGATTTATCGGAAGCCACGTGACCGTGGAACTCAAGCAGGCTGGGTACGACGTGCTCATCGCCGACAATTTCAGCAACTGCGATGAAACCAACTACAAGGGCGTCTGCGAAATCCTCGGGGAAAAGCTTCCTCTCGTGAAGATGGATTTCTGCGATGCTGCAGCCGCCGATAAACTCTTCAGCGACAACAAGATAGACGCCGTCATCCACTTCGCCGCCTTCAAGGCCGTAGGTGAATCCGTAGCCAAGCCGCTCATGTACTACAAGAACAACCTCGAATCGTTCATGAACGTGCTGGAGGCCGCACAGGCGCACGGATGCAAGAACGTCCTGTTCTCATCTTCCGCCACCGTCTACGGCGAGCCCGACGCAGTGCCCGTGACAGAGCAGAGCCCCCGCAAACCCGCCACATCTCCTTACGGGAACACCAAGCAGATGTGCGAGGATATCCTCCAGGACAGCGTCCGCGCCAGCGAAGGCAAACTGCACGGCATACTACTGCGCTACTTCAACCCTATCGGAGCGCATCCCAGCGCCCTTATCGGCGAACTCCCCCGCGGCGTACCCAATAACCTCGTGCCATTCATCACCCAGACCGCCATCGGCAAGCGCGAGAGCCTCAGCATCTTCGGCAACGACTATCCCACCGAAGATGGCACCTGCCTGCGCGACTACATCGACATCGTGGACCTCGCGAAGGCCCATGTGTATGCCGTGCGACGTATGCTCGACGAGCAGATGAAGGCCCCCTGCGAGGTGTTCAACATCGGCACCGGCAGACCAGTCAGCGTGCTGGAATTGGTGAATGCCTTCGAGAAGGTGAACGGCCTCAAACTCAACTGGAAGTTCGCGCCGCGCCGGGCGGGAGATGTGACCGCCATCTGGGCGGATCCCACCCTGGCCAACAAGGAACTCGGCTGGAAGGCAGAACGCTCTGTAGAAGAGACACTTGCGGCCGCCTGGGCATGGGAGAAACGCCTGGCGGGTAAGTAGCCGTCCGCGGGCACGACTGCGACGCAATATGTATATCGGCGTAATATCCGACACCCACGGGGTATTCAGCCCCGAGTTCCGCGAGTTCCTGCAGCCCGTCGACGAACTGTGGCATGCCGGAGACTGGGGCGGAGACGACGCTTTCCTTCTGAGTATCAAGTCCTTCAAGCCCGTGGTGGGGGTTTACGGCAACTGCGACGGCCTGCCCGCCCGCTACGACTTCCCGGAATTCCAGTGCTTCGAACGCGAAGGGCTCAAGGTCCTGATGACGCACATCGGAGGATACCCGGGACACTACAATCCCGTCGCACGCAGGGTGATAATGGAGGAGAAGCCGGGGCTGTTCGTCTGCGGGCATTCGCATATCCTGAAGGTGCAGTGGGACGAGAAGTACGGGATGCTGACCATGAATCCGGGCGCCGCCGGCCTGCAGGGCTGGCAGGTAGTGCGTACCGCCCTCCGTTTCAAAATCTCGGATGGCGCCGTCAGCGGCCTGGAGGTTTTTGAACTGCCGCGCGCCGGTGGCGGCCAACTCGCTGGTTATTAACGTTTTGAATAGTAGTGCCTTCCCTGTTTTCGCGGAAGGCACACATACCGAATATGCTGACTATCACTAAGATAAGCGCCACCATCCTGGCCGTATTGCTGGCGGTGGCCCCGGCACAGAAGATGAAGTCGTTCCCGGACGGGACGCGCACGGAGCGCTGGTTCAGCGCCAAGACTG
This sequence comes from uncultured Bacteroidia bacterium, assembly GCA_902762655.1. Lineage (GTDB taxonomy): Bacteria > Bacteroidota > Bacteroidia > Bacteroidales > UBA932 > Cryptobacteroides. Next base: position 10,130 of record CACWOZ010000022.1, on the reverse strand, counting down.
CACGCACGCCCAAGGCGGAGCGCAGGCAATACGTCATCACCGAGCATGGAGTGCGGCAGGACAGCACCATCCTCCAGACAGCGCAGATACAGGCGGTGATCGACAAGGCGGCAGCGGCAGGAGGCGGCACGATAGTGATCCCTGCGGGCACCTATCTCTCCGGATCCCTCTTCTTCAAGCCAGGCACTCATCTGCACCTGCAGAAAGGCGCGACGCTAAAGGGCAGCGACGACATCTCCGACTTCGCCCTGCTCGAAACCCGCATCGAGGGCCAGACTTGCAAGTACTTCGCGGCGCTAGTGAATGCGGACAGATGCAACGGCTTCCATCTCACGGGGGAAGGCACCCTCGACGGCAACGGCCTGCGCTATTGGAAGGGCTTCTGGCTCCGGCGCAAGTTCAATCCGGCCTGCACGAATAAGGATGAGATGCGCCCCCGCCTCCTCTACGTGTCAAACTCGGACGACGTGCTCATCGAGGGTGTCAGTCTGAGAAACTCGCCCTTCTGGACCACCCACTTCTACAAGTGCAAGTGGCTCAGGCTCAAGGATCTACAGATTACATCCCCCCGCAGGCCGGTGGCAGCCCCCAGCACCGACGCGGTCGACCTCGACGCCTGCAGGTACGTGCATATCTCCGGATGCTATATGTCGGTGAATGACGATGCCATCGCCCTGAAGGGTGGGAAGGGGCCCTACGCAGACACTGCCCCGGAGAATGGCCCGAACGAGTTCGTGCTGATAGAGAACTGCCGTTTCGGATTCTGCCACAGTGCCCTCACGGCAGGCAGCGAGTGCGTAGCAGCACGCAACATTGTGATGCGGAACTGCACTGTAGACGGCCCCTGGGTGCTGCTCCGCCTGAAGATGCGTCCGGACACCCCGCAGATCTACGAACATTTCCTGCTGGACGGGATTTCGGGCAACTGCGGATCGGTACTGCACGTACACCCGTGGACCCAGTTCTACGACCTCGGCGACCGCCGCGACATACCCCTCAGCATCGCCCGGCACATCACCATACAAAACAGCAATGTCGCGAGCAAGATAGTCCGCGACATCGAAGAGCAACCGGAGCAGTATCTCCTGGAAGATCTGAAGATTCTGGAGGACTAGAGTTTCATTACAGATACTCTTTTATATTTATGGTTCCCGCTTCGTTCCTGATTTCGAGGCCGGGGACATATTCCACCATCCTTGCCGCGCCGCTTTTTTTATCAACGTAAAAATACACGAACGCACCCGTATAACTGCGGAAAATCACCTGATACTCCGCCTCCGTCTCCTCTCCCATCGCCACATACATCATTTCAGGATTTCCCTCCGCGGCACTCCAGTCATAATTCTGATGGCAATAATTGTTCACCCCTTCTAAGGCTTTTTCTGCCGTAATGCCACTGCTGCAGGAGCATAATAGCAGAAGGATAATTATGGATGCCTTTAAGATTTTGCTCATACTACTGCTTTTTTTGCAAAGTTAGCGCTTTTTGTGCACAAAAAAAGGAGACATCCTCGTTCGAAGATGTCTCCTTGTGCGGTAGGTGAGAGTCGAACTCACACACCCCAACGGGCACTACCCCCTCAAAGTAGCGTGTCTACCATTTCACCACTACCGCGTTGATTTGGGACTGCAAAAATAGAGATAATTCCGGAAAACACAAAATTTTCCGAAAAAATATTTAACTTTGCGGTCCCTTACGGGTTAAGGGATATACATTTATTAACTATTAAACAGAAACACAATGGCTGTTAAAATTCGTCTCCAGCGCCACGGAAAGAAGAATTTCGCATTCTTCGACATTGTTGTGGCCGACACCCGCGCCCCTCGTAACGGACGCTTCATCGAGCAGATCGGATCTTACAATCCCAACACCGACCCTGCAACTATCGTTCTCAAGGCAGACCGTGCTCTCGCATGGCTCAATGTAGGTGCTGAACCTACCCTCGTTTGCCGTCGTATCCTCTCCTACGAAGGAGTTCTCCTGCGCAAACACCTCAACGGTGGCGTAGCAAAGGGAGCCCTCACCCAGGATCAGGCAGATGCCAAGTGGAACGTCTGGAAGGCAGAGCGTGATGCAAAGATCGCTGCCAAGAAGTCGAGTATCGCCAACGCCGCCATCGAAGCAAAGAAGGCTGCCAAGGCTGAGGAGACCAAGGTGAAAGAAGCCAGGGCTGAGGCTCTTGCCAAGAAGGCCGCCGAACTTGCTGCAAAGCAGGCTGAGGCTGTTGCAGAAGAGGCTCCCGCAGAGGAGGCCGCTCCCGCAGAAGAGGCATAACATGCTCGCCGTCGCAAAGATTGTAAAATCTTTCGGCACCGACGGAGGTCTGCTCCTGAGCAGCAACGTCGATCTGGACACACTGGATTTCAAGGAACCTGTATTCATCACTTTCGATGGACTGCAGGTTCCTTTCTTTATTCTCGACTGCACCCCTAAGGGCGGCAAGGTCGTGGTTCATCTGAACGATGTAAACAATCTTGAAGATGCCGAGGAGATTGTCGGACGTACCATCTATGCAGATGTGGAGTTGGAAGAAGATGACGATATTGATTTCACCGGCTGGGCCATCGTCGACCGTGGCCGCCGCATAGGCACCTGCACCGGGCTCGAGCCCATCCCCGGCAACCCCTGCCTCTACGTAAAGCTCGACGACGGCAGCGAACCCCTCATCCCCCTTCACGAAGACTTCGTCGCTTCTGTGGACGAAGCCTCCCGCACCCTCTCCCTGAATCTCCCGGAGGGGTTATATTAGAGGAATCATTAAGAAGAAAGACGAATCTCAATCTAATACAGCTTTAATCAAACACGTTGATTATCCGCGCGTTACTACTTCCTCCTTTCTACGCTAACCCCTTCGAATAAGGACAACTCATTTTGGGGCAAAGGCAGAAATATCTTAATCTTATATATCAATCGTCCATTTTTTTTATCTAGCATCTCCCACCTATTAATATCGAGTGGATCGGCGTCGCCATATTGAAATACACAATTAGGGAGATCTTTATCGCCATTTTTTAAATGCTTATATACATATTCCCAAGGGTCTCCGGGACGGCCATAACCATGCGGATATCGTACATATTCTTTTTTCCAAAACTCATCATATTCCACAGTTGCCGTCATTTTCCACATGTTTAATTTTTTTTCGCATTTTGTCCCATTTGCCTTTATTATAACACCTCCATATAAGCACGCCCTTAACGTGCTTTCTATTGATTTGACTATATTTTCATGTTTTCCCGGCAATATCACCTTATACTTTGGCACCTTTGTCACACCAACGAAATTCTCATATTCTTGTATTGTTTCATTTGACAAAGAAATCTCTTTAAGGGTAGATGTTAAAAGCTTCTTGATTTTCGCTGAAACGTCATTCGAGACACATGAAATAATAACAGGGAAATAGTAGCAGCCATTCTTTTCTGAATATATTGGATTTTCGACTTTATTTACATCAAACGAAAAAGCATAGTGTGAGAATAGGTATAGCTGTTCCAAGAGATTTTTAAGACATTTCTCGGTGTTCTTGGCCCGAAAACGCATCAACTTTATATTGTTATCCAGAACGTTTCCATCAAAAGAGCAGCTTTCTCCATGCTTGGTCATAAAATTGCTCAATTTAGAAAGTGATACAACAGCATTTATCGTCACTGAATAGTTATTCCCATTATTCAATTCCGAAAGAATCGTATACTTCTTGATATTTCCTGACGAAATTGAAACCACTTCATCCGATACAAGTAAGTCATTATTTATACTCGTCTTTGATGAAATAAAAGCGCCGTAAGATTGCTCTATTGCAGAGCGTAAGGCAGATGATATGGCCTCATCTCGTGTAGACGCCTGCCCCATAACAACTATAGCAATCTGATCCTTTGCTGCAGCAAAAGCGTTAATTGAGCAAATTGCCTCAATTAGAAAAATAAAAAAAAATCTTTTCATATTGGCGTGCTATTATTTCCCCCTACTTTTATTCTTACTTTTTGCTTTATCATTGCCATTTAATGGCAGATCCAATTGTTTGCAAAAAATAAAGACTCTATTATCTCCCTGGTCGGAAAAAGAAGAAAGCAACTCAAGCTCTTTCACATATCCCGCAGAATGCTCCTTGATATTTTCAATAATTTCTGTGTCGGAAAAACCCATCTTGTCGGTTTTTGTCCGGATTATTACTTCTGATGTTATTTCAGATCCATTAAAGTATCGACTGGCTTGCGACATAGCTTTGACAGATGCCACGCGGTTCATTATGCTTTCGCTACTATAATGTGTATTGTCCAATACCAAAACAGATATCAAGAAGCAATTATTATAGTCTTCAACCACACGTACCCCCTCAAATGGGGCCGTATTATACATTCGCTTTAAGTAGTTTGCAAACTCGACCTTCTCGGCATTATAGCTCTGCCCGAAAGATTGTGTGGCTAACAACAATAATACTAAAAAGAGGATTCTTCTCATAATCTTTATTATTTCTGTTTAGCATAAGCCAATGCGACTTCCTTGCTAGCATCAAGAACTGCGCGTTGATATGCCACATCATCTTCATATTTTCGTACGGCAAACTCATAGTCTCGCTTTTCTCTCTCCAACTCCTCTTTGTATTGCAGTGCCTTCTCGCTTTTTTTATCTTCGTACTGGCGCACGGCGAATTCAAAATCTCTTTGCTCCCGTACTTTTTCATCTTCATACTTTTTTAACTGAAATTCCCATTCGGCCTTTTGGTCTTGCTTTATCTTTTCCGTGATCTCTACCAATAATGCTTTTACGTCTTTGTTACAAGTCGCCAAAACGGAAATATCATTTAAATAAGAAATCGCATTTTGGGCTCCTTCTGCATTAGGCGATGATGCCCATGCCGCTTTCGCTTGCATAAAAAGGATTTCTCCCTCATGATTTATCTTTCTCTTATAAATATCATATATGATATCCTGACAGTCGTTGTATTCTTTTTCGCAAACATTTGGTATGGTGGATAAAAGATAGATTGCCTCATCATAGTCCCCCATATCAGCCAAAGATTTCGCTTCTTTTAGTAGTCTCTGGGCATTGGAGCGATAATACGATATTATAGCATCTTTTGCGCTATCTATCATATTAACAATCTGCTTGTTATCTGCTTTTATCGTATTGAATGCCATGCAATAACACTTTGTTTCGTTAAGCCCGACACCCACTGCATTTAGCGACACCCTTCCAAACTCTTTCTTTTCCACAATGTCAGTCACAAAGATGCTGATTTCCAGTTTCTGCGAAATCCGGGTTGGCATGCCACCAATCACATCCTTTGAAATAGTAATAACATTTGCGGCTATCGCAAACTTTTTGTCTATACCATTATCGGCAATCCCATTAGCGGCAATAATCTGATGTAAACGATTTTCCAACACTTTTGCCGCTTCAGCCGGGATGGCATTATCTGATAATGGCGAAACATTAATACAGAGTCTGCCAATATCATTCATGGTCTGCGATTTGACAGATAGCATACAGGACAGTATCGCAATAAAACAAACAACTATTTTTTTCATATGCATTATCGTGATTTCCTACTTTTCCCCTAAAACAATTGTGGCTTCTCCTAAGCCCCTGGTCATAACTTTTGACGTAATACCATATTCCTTCGAAAGATACTTCCTCAATGATGTTGCAAATCCTCTGGCGTCCAAACCATCACCATCGGCATCCAATAAAGGGATACGAACCTGCTCAAATGTGGCCATGTTTTCTGTAGCATCAGTTAGATTGTATGCTCCACCAACGGTGTTTTTCCTTATCCATTTTCTAATACAATCAATAAGTTCTTCTCCATCATATTCCGTTTCAAGATCGTTTTCCCAATTATCCCATCGTCTGACAGTTAAAACGATTTCCCGGCCATTCCTTCTGGCTTCATTATAAAAAACCATCATTTGCTTGTCAAAGTCTTTAATGCGTGAATTTGCGGCTTTCTCGAGCAAAAGAGGGACCGATTCGGTTGACGCATCAGAGACTCCAGAGGATGTGGCGATTCGTTTGTTAGTATAGGCATCAAATGCCTCAAGAGTAAAAGACACAGTTCTACGGGAACCTTCTTTATTTATTCTCCACCACAACTGGACTACGATATCCATCTTGGCGCGTCTTTTAATAATATCTAGGGGAGACTCATATAGCGAAGCACCGGATTTGCTGGTCGTCACATTATCTTCCGCCAACCTTGTATAAACGGACTTTATCTCCTGCTCCGCATCTTTCAATGAATAACCTTTTGAAGAAAGTAATTGACCTACCTTGCTTATAACTGCCGTCAATTCCGGGTCTTCACGAAAAGCTAATTGATAATCCGGACTTTCAATCTTTACACCCTGATTATCAATAACATTTGTATAAAATCTCTGGTGGCACCAATTGTCGCTTGGAAGTATCATTAGCGTAGGCTTTTTCTCTTGTGCAAAAACGTTTGCAACAATTCCAAACACAAGTAGTAAGCTGATAATTGTCCTTTGCATTTTATTATTAATCTGTTATTATACTTTACTAAGTAATTTCAAGCCCGTTAAAGGAAATGCATTTTATGCTGGGGAAGATGTTTTTTACTCCTTAACAACAACGAAAGTAATTGTACTCAGTTCGAACGGGGCTCAGTTTAGCACATTCTATTTTTCTTTCAAACTATTCGGAATAACAAGTTTACCATGAAGATCATTAGTATAATACGAAATTAAACCGTCGAGCCTATTAAAATCTGGGTTTTCACCCTCAAAAGCATGAACACCTTTCGAAGACCCTTTTTGAACAAAAGGAGATGGTTGTTTGCGGAAAGGAATGTTAAAATTAATTTTAAAGGGAGGTATAGTGGAATAGGATAACAACTCATCAACTGAATACTCAACATAGCCAAGCATGTCACTAGGATTATCTTTATCCATTATTACTAGTACAAATGTATATCTGTTGGGACATAATCTGGCCACATTCCATTCCGTTAGAGTTGCAGCGCCAAAATACTTTGTCTTAGTCTTACCTTGTTCTATTTCTAAATACTCATGTTGAGTCATCGTGGTAGCCTTTATTTCATAATACTCCTCTTCCCCATCTTGATTTTTTGCAACAATATCTGCATAGCTCTTTGATTGATCATAAAGCACAGAAAGATGTCTCTTATTAATAAAAGCTTTCCTTGCAAGATCAGATAGACTATAATTGCTCATAACTTAAAAAATATATCCACAATGTGCGCGGATATGATTAATATGTGAAAAATAGGAAGATTAATACTTATGAGGCACAATCTCTAATCCCGTGAATTTGAGTATCTCATCTTCAGTAAAGAAAAACGATAATTGATAATTGAGTAAAAAATTATTCGAAATCTTTTCTACAGGGAAATAAGACACAATCAACTGACCATCAATAACCTGTTTTTTCTTTAAAGACTCTTTCAGTTCTTTTTTTGAAATAATCCTTTTGGCTATTTCCATTCTATCATTTTCGGAACACTGTTTATCAAGCGCATATGTTATTTCTTCAGGTAACACTTTTTTCATGCCTCTATATGCACTACCAGTCATTTTTCGTCTTGCTTCAATCTTATCCCATATTATTCTCCCATAATCTCCCAAGTTCAGATTGTTAAGATTAATGAAGGAGAAGTATGACGATTCCCAATTCTCCCACCTATATGACCTACCATTCTCTTCGCAGCCAAATCCCACTATAGTATAAGACCAATCAGTTGAGCTATAACAGCTATTAGTAGGGCTATTATTAAAGAATAGACTATTGTCCCTGCTTGAAAGGTTGAATAGTCTATTCTTTAAACAGTAGCCATTATATGCCATATTTTTGGAATTAAAGAGACCACGGCCATTATTAATAATATCATAATTATCCCTATAATTATCTCCCCTTCTATATCCCAAAACTATATCTGTACTGCGTAGTAATCTCCAGGTATAATCCATATCATGACCTGGATCTTTGATAACATAATTAAAGAATCCCTTGTTCATTTTCTCGATAACTGGCTGGTCTAATTCAATTATGTCTTGATTGGATATCGGTAGATATACACTGAATCTCTCGTTATCTAATTGTAAATACTCTTTTGTGCTAAGCCCACGTGTGCCAGAGGAATTGTGCCCGGCTAAAACACAGCAATCCATGCCAAGTTTATTATACTCCAGGTATTCCGTTCTTGACAAACTAATTGCCTTAAGGGTGCCATTTACTAAACGGTATATTGCGTTATTAACTTCGTTTGATCTAACAGTAACTATGGCGTCAATTTTATACCCATCGCGATAATAATTACGTTCTCCTTGTTCTGAGGTAACATTGTATAGTTTGACGGCGACAGGCTCTTGAAGCTTAATTTCATAATCAAAAGCGTTATCTAACAGAGCAATAACCTGAGTACACAGATTTTCATACACCGTTCGCGTATTTTTACTTTTGAGTCTCATTAATTTAATATTCTGGCCAAAAGTAGCGCCAGCAAACTCCGCCTTTGAACCTTTATTGTGTGCATATGAGATAAGATTAGAAACGGATATCTCGCTTTTAACCGTGACCATTATTTGGCCATTACTTAATATAGTAGTAGCTATTTTTTCATATTGCTTAACGTTCCCCCTTGAAACAGAGACAATCTCATCTTTGATTAAATCATCATTTAATAAAGTGGTATTTGCAGAAACAAAAGTGCCAAAGGTCTGTTCAATGGCCCCTCGCAACGCGACCAACACAGCTTCTTCTTCTGTAGCTGCGGATCCAGTAGTTACTAGTGTTACATTATCTACTGTTTGTGCAAAAAGTGAATTATTGAATAGTAGGAAGAAAATGAAAAATAGGATTCTTTTCATAAATGCTATTTTAAACACAATTGAGAAATACAATACATTTCAGGAGGCAAAAATAAAAAAAAATTACAATAATCCTAGCCCCAAGTTGTCGAAGTGGTACGCAGTCGCTCCCTTGTTCTAACGCCTCAATGTGTTCCTGTTCATATGAAGACGTACCATCTATGCAGATGTGGAGTTGGAAGAAGATGACGATCTCGATTTCACCGGCTGGGCCATCGTCGACCGTGGCCGACGCATAGGCACCTGCACCGGCATCGAAGACATTCCCGGCAACCCCTGCCTGGAAGTACAGCTTGCGGGCTCGTCCGAAAGAGCCAGAACCCCTGTCTCTGTTCTCATCCCCCTCCACGAAGACTTCATTGCAGAAGTCGACGAAAACTCCCGCACCCTCTCCCTCGAACTCCCAGACGGTTTATACTAAGTTTAGAACTTGAACTCGGCGCCGATCTTCACGGCGAAGTTCGGAGTCTTCAGGCGGCTGAGAACCTTTTCGCGCAGGTCTGCATCGGGTATCCAGATCCCGCCGGGAGTACCGATGCCGGAACCGGCGGAACCATCCACCACCAGCATGCGATTATCGCGATAGGAAGCGCGCCAATAGCAGTCAATCCGGATAAACTTCAGGATATTCGATACACCCGCACCGAACTCAACGTAGGGCAGACGCCCCAGCGAAGAGGTTCCGTTGGGGAAAAGCATGGGCGCCTGCATGTCTGCGATATCCACCTTGGCAAGATTACCATTGTTACGGTCCGAAAGCGAGCCCCAGGTGGCCTTGATCGATACTTCTTCCCTCCAGCCTAACTTGCGGATCAAGGGAATCTTGCCAAAGAAGAAGCCGTTGAAACAGTGATTCCAGAAAACCGTCAGCCAGGTGTCAGAGGTAAACTCCATGAAATCCATGCATGCGAACGAGGGTAAACTCCATGAAATCCATGCATGCGAACGAGAATCGGTTGAGCAGATAGGTGCTGTTTCCCTCGTGGAAATGCAGCAGCGGATAAGGTACCTGCCCAAAAATCTTCCCGGCATTGATATAAAGCCTGGATGTGCCGAACGGAGGCACACGGGGACTCCAGCGCAGGGTAAACTCCGGACGCAGATAGCTGTAATCTCCTTTCCTCAAGCCAGATACGGACCCCGCCATGGTGATAGTTATCGAAGGATATTCGGAATACACGTAAGTCTTTTTGAATAGTCCGCGGTTCACCGTTTCGTCCTTCGAAAGAAGCAGTGACACGTACATCTCGTTGGCTGCCACACTGGAAATCCGGCTCGAATCCCTC
>CACWOZ010000021.1 GCA_902762655.1 uncultured Bacteroidia bacterium | reverse complement strand
CCGCCAAGCCACGAAGTGACTGCGCCGATTATGCCGTCGTACGCGACAGTAAATGGATTTATATTTTTCCCATTCCATTGATTACCCGATTCATCGAAACCCTGCTTTACAACACTATTTGCGGCAGATACAGCAGCCGCGCCAGCCACTGGTGAAACATATAATGATGCGACACCTCCTCCAAATCCTACGACAAAATATGTTAGTCCTTGCCTGGTGAAGGCGTGTCCGTTTGAAACCCAGTTTAATATACCTCCTATTAGTCCTGCGAAGGCATCATCGACAAGCGCATATTCCCCACTCTCATCGGTATACTTCAGCGGATTATTCAGGCAGTAACTGTAGCGGTTGAAGTTCTGCGTACTCGCAGGGTCCTGGATGAGCGGGTCGGGCATCAGGAAGCGGCCGAGGGCAGGGTCATAGAGACGGGCGTTGCAGTTGATAAGTCCGAAGCCCGGCAGGTACTCGTGGCCAGTGTAACCGTGGTTGCCGACGTAGACCGAAGTCCCGGATAACTGCCACGGGTCCAAATCGACTACAACACCAAGGGAATCGGCCGCAGCCCCCAGGGGTCGTAGCGGAATTGCTCCACACACCCCCGTAACCACCTCCTACACCATCAACCCATACGCCCGCACCAGTTTCCTGAATGCGGGCGTTGGGGTGAGGTTCTGAGTTTTTCAGAAAAGATAATGGATCCCTGCCGAAATATTGTGCCTCCTGTCTTTTGAGGCGTTGCCTTCGTAGTATGGCAGAAGATTGGTGCTGTAGTGCAGTGTCAACCTGACCTTCTGAAGATCGACACCCAGACCCGCCATGGCAAGAACATTCAGCCGGCGCTTGTCTCCTCCTGCCTCGTAATCGGATTCACGGCTCCCGAAATCGCTGTTGGACACATTGTATTTCATATCCGAGACAAGCCCGACCTGAACCGCAGGGCCGGCAGAAACGAATATCCTCTTGCCGGGCTCGAATTCACTGCCAAGGCAGAGATTGAGGGGGATGTCGAACTTATGCTCGATTCTGTCATAATCAAACATGGCACCTGACACTCCCGACGAACTCCAGATGCTGCCGGATGTTTCGCCACTTTCCGTCAGGAACGAGTAATAAATTGCCGGCTCGAATGACAGGGAATTACTGATTCTGTAAGTGGTTCCGCCTCCCAGGAACAGGCCGTTGAAATGGACACTTTCCGATTCGTCCGGACTGATGGCGTGGACATATCCGGCACCGAAGTAATTCTGCGCGAGAACCGCCACCGGCAATGCCAGCGCAATAATCGATGTGAAAAGGCATTTACGCATAGTGCAGTGTGTAGTTAAGGACATTTACTTTTTTTGTTTGCACCACATAAAGTATTATTTTTGATGCGAATACTTTTGGATAGCGACCTGTTAATCAAACAAAGCTAGAGGTTTTCTTCTCTAAAATCTATTATCAGTACATTAGATAACAATTGGCCCTCGTATAGCCTATACCCTCTTACTTTTTTAGGAAGCCTTCGAGTTTTATTCCACCTGTAACGAACTCTACCACTGCTTTGAGAAGACGCTTCAATAATATACTTCCCTTTTGACAGTTTTAGCCCTAACATATTAATCTCCTGTTCTACAACCTCATTCCCTTTTAAAAAAACAAATGAAGGATATTTTATTCGATTACGTAAATGCCCGTTGGTTCTGGTATTATATTGTTTTTCTTCATTTTTATCACATGAACAGAGTTGATCATAAAAAACTGTCAATGCTTCATTTATAGGACCGGCATCCATACAGTAATTTCCGTCGAATTCCGATGATATGCCAAGCATTCTGCAATAGAACTCTTCAGGTTGATATAGAAACAAATAGGAACTATCCATGCTTGAGCCGTACAACTCCAGAAAAAAGAGAACATTGGTTGTATCAATCGCAGGAGCATGCAGCGAATATCCAAAGGAGGGCACTGAATTGGACGAATGATATAGCGAACTGAAGTAAAAACTTTTGTTGGTATTATTCCTGTATCTAATCACAAGATATGGAACACAGACAGTATCCTTTAGATAAGAAACATATTCCTCCTTTTCTTTAATAGATAAGAGAACATCTATCTCATTACGCTTAGATCCAGAATAAAGATCAACCTGCACTTCAATCAACAGAAGTATTAAAATGATATATTTCTTTCTCATAACTTGTAGTTGATTGATTGAACCCATGGCATATTGATATAATGAAATTGAGATACAACCTCTGGGCCGAACTCTTCAATAAATAATTTCGAATTAAAGGAGTTTAAAGGGCTATTGGTATATTTTGACTGAAAAGAATAGGCAAAATATTCAGTCATTTCAATCAATGCAGCAGATCTTACTTTACTTATGGTAATACCTAATGCAGCAGCTAATTGATAATGAGAAACATGAACTAACTCATGCCCTATAGTAATGAACAACTGATATTCCGAAGAAAAAGCCCGCTTTGAAAAATAAACTGCTGATTTTCCCGTCAATTTGCCAGTCCCCTTTAAATAATATGGACGAGTCTCCGCCATCTCTCCGGCATTTGCTTCTAATTCAAGTGCAATGGTCGCAGGAACATTATCAACAGTGAATACCTTTATAGCATCCATTGGAGCATAGAGATACCACTTTTTTAGTTTCTCCATAAGAACATTATCCGAAGCAGGAAGTGGCTTGTCAGATAAATCATCCACACTACCTATCATAAAACTGCCATATGGTTTAAACGAATAATATCCTCCAATGCCCCAACTCCAACCATTGGAACCATACCCAATATTGATACCAAGGCCGGATTCATAGTTTCCAAAACCGACCCCAACTGAAGCATTCCATCCAGAGCCGACTTTTGACCATGTGTATGATCCCCCTGCATTTATCGCCCCCAATGATGCATACACTAATCCTGTCGTTGATTTGTTCCATTCTTTATACCTAAAGTTATAATTTGCTGAGTATTGTACCGCGGCTCCTGTCCCGAATCCGGTTCCCCCTACACGGAAACCCACTTCCCCATATACTCCTAAACCCTCTCCAAAATTGAAATTAAACCCAAAACCAAGAGGTATACCTATAGGGGTGAAATTGAGCCCAATACTGAAACCATTATACCCGAAATTCCATGTCAAGAACTCCCCACTCTCATCCGTATACTTCAGCGGATTATTGAGGCAGTAACTGTAGCGGTTAAAGTTCTGGGTGCTCGCAGGGTCCTGGATGAGCGGGTCGGGACTCAGGAAGCGGCCGACCGACGGGTCGTAGATACGTGCATTGCAGTTAATGAGCCCGTACTGCCACAGGTGCTCGTGGCCCGTGTAGCCGTGGGCGCCAACGTAGAGGGACAACCCAAGTCTGGAGTTTAATGGCTCAGGCAGATTCAACTCCGTTTCGCCCTCACCGGGATATTCCGGCAATATCAATGATCCGTCCACCGGTTCCATATCGCCGAAATCAACCACATCCACCACCGACAGCGTATCCAGTGCATCCGGAGTACTCTCCTCTCCCCATGGACTGTATGCAAACTCCTCGACAAGCGTGCCGTCCGCCGTGGCAATATGGGTGATGCTCCCTTGCCAGTTGCGCCCGATGTTGAACGGCATCCATGCTCCACCGTTCACACCTGCCGCCTTCACCAGCACCATCGGCGCGTCGTAGGCGCTGCCGCCGAGGAACAGGCGCTCCGCAGTTTCAGCGTGTTTTCTCCGCTGTTCTCATCTTTCTCGTACACCCCGCCCAGACGATCGAAACTCGTCACAGCTATCCCGAAATACTCCGGATATAATCCGCGATGCTCCCCATAATGTGCACCTGTTCCTAAATATTACAAATACAACCACGCATAACGAAACTTTCGCGGTCTAAAAAGGTGATGTTTCATTTTCAACTCACATGTTCTCAAAACACCATCTCGATCGACACACTTTAGTTTGTCTATTCTACCGGATTCTATAAAACACTCAGGTTGATATGTCTTAAAGAACATTTCTATTCTCTTCTTGTTGACTCTAGAATAATAAAACGGTCTTACCTCCATTATACTTTTTTTTTCGACAAGAATCTGGTTTTCGAAACCATATTCAGTAAAACAAAAAAAAACCGAGCATTTCTTTAATTTACCATCACAGAAGACATATATTTTTCCGCAGTCAAGATATCTATAAAGTGGATTATAATTATCTTTCTTATCTGAGAGAACATACTCCAACAAATAGGTATAGTCCTTAGACGTTTCAGTAAAAAACTTTTTTTTCAGATTCAATTATTCTTTCGGGAATTCGACAAGACACCCCCCAATTAGAAATCCATGTATTAATAGAATCTTTGACAACATCTATTGTAGCAATTTTCCTTGCTTCTGCTAACTTGGATTGTTGGATATCTGTCCCTGCTTGGAAAAAAGTTACAAAAAACAATACAGATAGAATTCTCATAATAATCCTGATACTAAAAAAACTGCCGCATTATTCAAATACTTATCACTATATTCTTGTAAAGAAATAGATGTCCCCTTATCTACCACGTAATCTACGTATTTACAATAATACTCATTATTTCTTTCACCGCCAAAATAATCATTTAATTCCGTCATTGAGGCTGGCACACAGTCTTTATAATAATAATTTATTGATTTGATATCTGTCGATAACACATCCCATGGCTTTTCAGAAGTGAATAAACTCCATTGATTTCTCCCGAATTTTACATCTGTGCCCCACCAAACATTCTTCCCAGATTCTAATGCCCGAATCCCCCCTTCGAAGCCGCCTGAAATAGAGCCGAATAAAGCGCCAGAAATAGCTCCTGACTTGAATGAATTCCATCCATTCTTACCAAAAGACTGACCTCTCATAATATTATTAAAGCCATTGGTAAGAGATCCTGATAATCCTCCACTCAAACCACCTGTTCCAGCGCCAACAAGTGCGCCAAGTGCAACGCCTTGAGCAGCAATAGTTTCTGCCGCCCAAGCAGCTCCAGCTGCCGTAAGAGTTCCTGTTATTGCTCCAATACCAAAATACCCTACTCCTGTCCAGAATCCGTGGGCTTTAGCCCCCAGGGGTCGTAGCGGAATTGCTCCACACACCCCCGTAACCACCTCCTACACCATCAACCCATACGCCCGCACCAGTTTCCTGAATGCGGGCGTGGGAGTGAGGTTCTAGCTAGCTTACCTCAAAATATCATTCAGCACGCTTGCGGCAGCGAGGCGGGCACCTTCGCCTGCGCCCTGGATAAGCAGGGGGTAGGGATGGTAGGCGCTGCGGATGATTATGGCGTTCTCTGTGCCGGTGATGCGGTAGGCAGGATGCGTCGCATCCACATTCTTCACCTTGATGGATGCCCTGTAGCCGTGGGGGCCTTCGGGATCCTTCTCCAGCGATGCCACGAAGCGCTGGCGCTGATGTGCGGCATCGGCGGCGGCCTCGAGGGCGGCAAAGCGCGGTTCGTCGGCTTCAAGGCGGGCATAGAACTCATCCAGGGGCAGGCCGGCGTATTCCGGCCCTATCACAGGTTCTATCTCCACATCTTCCTCCTCCAGGGGCACTCCGGCCTCGCGGGCTAGAATCAGCAGTTTGCGGAGGGCCTCCCTGCCGCTGAGGTCGATGCGGGGATCCGATTCGGTAAGGCCTTCGTCCTGGGCCTTGCGCACGATCTGCGCGAAGCTGCAGGGGGTGAGGGTGTATTCGGAAAGAATCCTGTTCAAGGTGCAGCTGACGACAGCCTCGATGGAGAGGATTTCGTCGCTGGAATTGGCCCCGGCGGCGATACTCTCGAGCATGGGCAGAGCAGATCCGACAGTGGTTTCGTAGCGGAGGAACACCCCGTTTTCCTGGGCGGCGGCATGCATGGCCGCATAATCCACGAAAGGAACTGCAAGGGCGCGGCGATTGGAACTCACGATGCTGAGGCCTTCGCGAAGAAGTCCTTCGTATTCGCGCCAGATATCCTCGCTGTCCGTAACATCCACAAAGATGCTCCCGCGGGGAGCGGACTTGCGCACCATCTGCGCGAAATCGCGCTTGTTGCTATATCCTTCTATACGCAGCACCTTGCCGGAACGGTGGGCGATGTGGTCGGAAGATTCCCTGATGAGTTCCGTCAGGGCTGAACCTACCGCTCCTGTGCCAGCGATGTACAGGTTGACCGTTGTCGCGGGCGCAGTTTCGAAGAACTCCCTGTGTATGGCATTGAGAGCCTCTCCCGCCACAGCCAGGCGTACGCTTGCATAGACGTTGATGCCGTCGGAGGAACAGGTCAGGGTTCTGATGCCGGCCTTCTTGAGGCAGTCCTCGATTCGGGCGCAGGCAGATTTGCCGTTGATGCGGCCGTTGCTGACAAGGCAGAGCAGAGACTCTTCCTGGCGTGTATCCTCTACGCTGGTAACTCCCATCCACTCAGCAATTTCTGCCTCAGGCATAGCCTTAATCACCGTACCCGGGTTCTCCGGTTCGAAGGTATTGAGGATGTGGATCGCGATTCCGGCCTCCATCGCCGGCTGCACGGTAGGAGCATATAACACCTTGGCTCCGTGGGAGGCCATGTCGAGGGCTGCCTGATACGGCATTTCGGGAATGGTGCGGGCGGCAGGGACCTGTTTGGGGTTAGCCGTCATGATGCCGGGCACATCCGTCCAGATTTCCAGACGGGAAGCCTTGGTGGCGGCGGCGTAAAGTGCAGCGCTGAAATCGGACCCTCCGCGCCCGAGGGTTGTCACCTTGCCGTCGTATTCGCTGGCGATGAATCCGGGGGCGATGAATATTTCCACTTCGGGCTCGAGGGCCACGGCCGTGGAGATATTATTATAGGTGAGAGTTGTGTTGTCTTTTATGACCAGAATGCGGGAGTCCAGCCATTTGGTGCGGAATCCTTCGCAGCGGAGTTTCTCTGCAATGATGGTGGTGGAGAACAGTTCTCCGAAAGTGACCATCTCGTCTTCCGGAGCGGCGGCCAGTTTGCCGAAGAGGGCTTCGATTTTTGCAGAAACCGCTTCGCGTTCGGCGCCGGTAAAGAGCCTGCGGATGATGTCCAAATGTCTGGTTTTCAGGCTTTCGAGCATCACCCCTCGCTCCGCACCGCCCCTTTCAGTACGGGCGAGATCAAGCAACGCGTCGGTGCATCCGGATATTGCGGAACAAACCAAGGCCACCCGGTCTTTACGGGCAGCCTTGGATACGATATCGAGAACCCTCGATATATTTGTGGCGTTCGCAACGGAACTCCCGCCGAATTTGAGGACTTGCATTTTAGTCTTCTTCCTGCTCCTGAGCGGCGTACTCGGCAAGAAGCTTGGTCTGCACGTCGGCAGGCACAGGCACATATTCGGCAAACTTCATGGTGAAGGTTGCGGAACCGCCGGTGAGCGAACTCAAGGTTGTGGAATAGCGGTAGAGTTCTGCGAGAGGAACGCGGGCGTGGAGAACGGTGAAGTTACCTTCCACATCCTGGTTCATGATCATGCCGCGACGGGTGTTGAGGTCGGACATGCAAGGGCCAACAAAGTCGCTGGGGGTGAATATATCCACGTTGTAGATAGGCTCGAGGATCTTCGGACCGGCATTGCGGAATGCCTCACGGAAGGCATTGCGGCCTGCGATGATGAAGGCGATTTCCTTGGAGTCCACGGGGTGCATCTTACCATCGTAAACGAACACGCGGATGTCGCGGGCGTAGGATCCGGTAAGAGGGCCTTCCACCATGCGCTCCTTGATACCCTTGAGGATAGCGGGCATGAAGCCGAGGTCGATGGCACCGCCGACGACGCAGTTGTAGAACTCAAGCTTGCCGCCCCATTCGAGTTCGGTGATATCCTGGGTCTTGATGTTCAACTGGGTCTCCTTGCCGCCGATCATGAACTTGGTATTGAGTTCTCCTTCGGCAGGGCAGACGAGGAGGTGGACCTCACCGAACTGGCCGGCGCCGCCGGACTGCTTCTTGTGACGGTACTGTGCGCTTGCCACCTTGGTGATGGTTTCGCGGTAAGGCACCTTCGGAGCATAGAGCTCGACATTGAGTTTGAACTCATTGTTCAGACGCCACTTCACGAAGTTGATGTGCTGCTCGCCCTGGCCACTGAGAATGGTCTGGCGAAGTTCCTTGGAATACTCTACGATAGCGGTAGGATCCTGAGCGGCAATCTTGTTGAGGGCGTCGCCCATCTTGGCCTCGTCATTCTTGTCGACAGGCTTGATGGCGCAGCGATACTTGGGCTCGGGGAACTGGATGTGCTCGTAAGCCTCGCATCCGGACTCTGCCAGGGTGACGTCGGTCCTGCCGGCCTTGAGTTTCATGACGCAGCCGATGTCGCCGGCGCGGAGCACGGGAACTTTCTCTTTCTTGGAACCTGCCACAGCATAGATGGCGGAAAGACGCTCGCTGTTGCCGTTCTCGGGGTTGGTGAGGTCGGCGCCTTCCTTGAGCACACCGCTCATTACCTTGAAGTATGCGACATCGCCGAGGTGCTGCTCTACGCTGGTCTTGAAGATGAAGATGCTGACAGGAGCGGCCTCCTTGCAGGCAACCTCCTTGCCGGAGAGAGTCTTGTTGACGGTGCCCTCGGGGCTGTTGGTAGCCTTGACGCAGAATTCCATCAGTTTCTTGACACCCATATCCTTCTTTGCGGAGAGGCAGAAGACAGGCATGATCTCGCCCTTGGCGATACCGAGCTTGAGGCCCTTTGCGAACTCTTCCTCGCTGAGGGTGAGTTCGTCAAGGTACTTCATCATGAGTTCGTCATCGGACTCTGCAGCCTTCTCCATGAGGGCCATACGCATCTCCTCGGCCTCGTCGGCATACTGTGCGGGGATCTCGAGTTCTTCACGCTTGCCGTTGGCATCGAGGAAATGATAATACTTCATGTCGACAACGTCGATGAAGCCCTCGAAACCAGCACCGGGATTGACAGGGAACTGCACGAATGCGGCCTTGCTGCCGAATGCGGACTTGATGCTGTCGTGGGTCTGGTCCCAATTTGCCTTCTCGTGGTCGAGCTGGTTGACTGCGAGGATCAGAGGAACGTTATACTTGGCTGCCTGACGGGCAAAGATCTCGGTGCCTACCTCGACGCCCTGCGTGCCGTTTACGAGCAGGATACCAGTCTCGCAGACCTTGAAGGCCTCAACAGCACCGCCGATGAAATCGTCGGAACCGGGAGCGTCGATGATGTTGAACTTGGTGTTCATGAATTCGGCATAGAGAGCCGAAGCGAATACGGACTTCTGGTTGGCCTGTTCGAACTCGGTGTTGTCGGAGACTGTGTTCTTGTCTTCCACGGTACCGCGGCGGTCGATGACCTTACCTTCGAAGAGCATTGCCTCGGAGAGCGTGGTCTTACCGGACTTGGAACTGCCCAGAAGCACCACGTTGCGGATGTCTTTGGTTGAGTAATCTTTCATTTTTGGTATAAATGTTATTAAAAATTTCGCGCGTATGTGTGATAGCCTACAAAGTTAATAACTTTTGAAAGGATTGCAAAATTTCATTACCATTCATACCCAATTCATCGTAGAGTATTTCATCCAGGTCGGCCGGGCAGACATGCAAGGAGGAGCAAATGCCGGTATAGGCGATGGTGTCATCCTCGTAAATGCGGTCGTCAAGGATCATGCGGGAAAAGTCCGAATAAGTAGCAGCGATTGTTCTCATAAGTCTTCGTTTTTGTGTTGCAAACATAACAAGAGTGTCCCTTTACAGCAACAATTCCGTAGGTAAAAACCGTAGGTAAAAACTAAAATTTAAGTTTCAGGGGGTATTTTGTATACCAGCAGTATACATAATTACACAAAAGGTAGACAGGAAAGCATCTGCCGTTGTTATATTTTTGCTGCATGGACACCTACTTCAAGAAGATCAGGCTTGAAATGCGCTATACTCAGATTGAGATGGCGGAGAAGATGAACATTTCCCGCGGAGCATACATAAAGCTGGAGAATGGTGAGACACATCCCGTTACAGACAGTGTCCTGGCCTTCAGCGACGCAACCGGCATCCCCCTTCCAGAAATCATCGCAGGATGCTATCCGGAACGAAGCGGCGGTCTTCTCAAGGAAGAACTTGGGCATAAGGAGCAGATGCGCCGCGTGGTGGACGAGTACGAAGAGCGGCTCTCGCGAAAGAACGAAGAGATAAGCAACCGGGACAGTCTTATAGAATCTTACCGTCATACAATACGCGTTCAGGAACAGATGCTCAACCTTCTTCAGCAGCAATCCGGCAAAAAAGATTAACTTTGTGGCAGATGCCACACACTCCACATCTTCTTCCATATCTGCATGCAGGGCGCCTGGAGGCGGGCTGCGACGAGGCAGGACGAGGACCTTTGGCAGGCCCGGTGTATGCCGCCGCCGTCATCCTGCCGGAAGACTTCTTCCATCCCCTTCTGAACGACTCGAAACAGATGAGTGCAAAGGCTCGGGAAGAGCTTCGCGAAGTAATTGAGCACGAGGCGCTTGCGTGGAAGGTTGTGGCTGTGCAGGCGGAGGAGATCGACCGCCTCAACATCCTCTGGGCATCGGTCACCGGCATGCAGCGGGCCGTGCTCGGGCTGGGCGTAAAGCCGGAGTTCCTGCTGATCGACGGCAACCGTTTCCGGCCCTTCGCAGACTATGGCCGCTCCGACTACCGTACCGTCGTCCACGGTGACGCCACCTACGCTTCTATAGCCGCCGCATCCGTACTTGCCAAAACATACCGGGACGAACGCATGCGTGCCCTGGCGCAGAAGTATCCAGGATATGGCTGGGAACGGAATATGGGCTATCCCACCCCCGAACATATCGAGGCCATCCGCCGCCTGGGTTATACCCCCGAACATCGGAAATCCTTCCATCCCGCCGCCCTTGAGCCCGAACTATTCTTTTAGTATCGGCCGAGAAAAGAATAATGTGTCTGATGAGTTACTTGGAGCGACATGAGTTTCGACACCACTGCATTTTTCCCCATCTCCACTTATCGTTAATGAAAGGCCATTGTATGAAATAGTAAAATTGGAGCCGTGCAAGACCAGCCAAGATGTTGTTCAGACTCTGCTTCCATACTTATATCTACCAAAACGCGATCGTCAAACGTGGAAGTACATGTTATTCTATAGGTTCATCCTCTAATTCAGATTTAGTCCCAGAATCTTTCTTGGACACCAAGTACCATCCAATATTGTCGTAAACAATACCCCTGTCATCTGAAACAACAGCCAAGGAATTATACAACTGAGACTTAAACTTCCATACAGTTTTTACCAACCCCGTTCCACTCTTGATAAACTCGTCCAATTTGAACGAGGAAGTGTCATTTGTTGTTGTTTCTTTTTTCACCTCCCCTACAGTGGTAAAAAAAGGATTATCCACAGTTCCAAAAGCAATAACCGCATCGTCATCAAACATTCTCTCGAGTGCATTGGAATAGTCATCCTCACTTTTCAGACTCATAAGAAAGGAATACGAGACTAATGACAAGTCGGACATCATAGATTCTTTGACAATGTCATCCATTTGCTTCTCCCATGCAGTTTCCTTTATTTGATTACCGCTACACGAAAGAAAGATCAATGTTAAACTTGATAATAAAAAAGTGGAGATAAAAGAACGCATAAGACATCAAGTTTTGATTTATACAAAAATATGTTCTAGTTTGACAAATCGCAATTATTTCATAGATAATGTACCCAAAAGTGTGTCCGCGTCAGAGTGGGCGCGCCTACTTTGACTGAATTATTGATATATTTGCAAATCTTAAAATGTTGCTAGACCAGAGCTAGACACACAAATTGGAACAGTACCATTTCATACTTTTGTATAAATTTGATAAATATATGAAAAGAACGTTTTTGGGATTATTTTTATTCCTTATTTTTTCCCCAGCCAGCGCCGATGAGGGTATGTGGCTGCTGCCTATGCTGCAGCAATTCAACGAAGAGGCTATGCGCAACATCGGCTGCCGCCTCACTGCCGAAGACATCTACAACATAAACCATGCTTCGCTGAAGGACGCGATCGTGCAGTTCGGCGGAGGATGCACCGGTGAGGTAATTTCGCAGCAGGGCCTCGTATCCACTAACCATCACTGCGGATACGGCAGCATACAGCGCCTTTCCACCCCGGAAAAGAACTATCTTGAGGACGGATTCTTTGCCAAGAGTTTCGAGGAGGAAATCCCTGTTCCCGGTCTCACGGTGAAGTTTATGAAGAGTATGCAAGATGTTACCGACGCGCTCGCCGGACTTGAGGGAGAGGCCTTCCAGGCAAAGAGCGACGAGCTCGAAAAGGCTGCCGTGGAAGCCAACCCCCACTGCACTGCAAGAGTTGTGTCCTTCTACAACAATAACGTATGGTATCTCATTGTGTATCAGACTTTCAAGGATATACGTTTCGTAGGTGCACCACCCGCATCGATGGGCAAATTCGGCGGCGAGACCGATAACTGGATGTGGCCCCGCCACACCTGCGATTTCTCGCTTTTCCGCATCTACGCGGATGCCAACAATGATCCCGCAGATTACTCCAAAGACAACAAACCCTACACCCCGATCAAGTCGCTGAAGGTATCGCTCAAGGGCGTACAGGAGGGAGACTTTACCTTCATTATGGGCTATCCGGGACGCACCCAGCGCTTCCAGACCGCGGCCCAGTTGCAGGATATGGTCGAGGCTAACAACCTCCGAGTGGAGGCCCGTACCGTGCGCCAGAAGGTTATGTGGGATGAGATGATGGCGGATCCCGTCGTGCGCCTGCAGTATGCCAACAAGTTCGCAGGCAGCGCCAACGGATGGAAGAAGTGGCAGGGCGAAGACCTCGCTTTCAAGAAACTGAACATCATTGGCCGCGAGAAGCAGAAGGAGGCCGACCTCACCAAGTGGATGAACAAGAAGAAAGCCCGCCGCGAGGCCTGGGGTGATGCCATAGGAAATATCGACAACTATATCCAGTCCCGCAAGGAGGGCTATCTCAATGCCCTTCTGCTTATGGAAACTTTCGGCAATATAGAGATCCTTCAGAAACTTCTCGGCTCCAAAAGTTTCCGCGAGCAGGACTACAACAAGGAGGTCGACCGCAAGATTTCCAAGGCCCTGGTGGCATTCTATCTCGACAAGGTGAAGCCTGAAAACAAGTTGCAGATCGAGGGCTGGGACCTCTGCAAGGAGAATAGCGACGCATTCGTCGACTGGCTCTTCGAAGGCGAGAATGTAGAAGGAGCAAAGGCCGTGGAGGAGGCTCTGGAGAACAATCTGAATACTTCCGGCAACGAGAACGGAGGAGATGCCTACCGCAAGGCCACCAAGGACTTCGCAGCCGCGCTTCTGGCATGGAACAAGGGCAAACCCAGCTATCCGGATGCAAACTTCACAATGCGCCTGACCTACGGCAGCGTGAAGCCTTACTCCCCAAAGGACGGCGTTAGTTACTGGTACTGGTGCACCGCGAACGGCATACTCGAGAAGGAGAATCCGGATGACTACGAGTTCCGCGTGCCGGCCAAGGTGCACGACCTGATAGTTGCCAAAGACTTCGGCCGTTATGCCGACAAGGACGGACAGCTGCACACCTGCTTCCTCTCCAATAACGACATCACCGGAGGCAATTCCGGCAGCCCCGTGCTCGATGCCGACGGCAACCTGATCGGCCTCGCATTCGACGGCAACTGGGAAAGCATGTCGAGCGACGTGATGTTCGAACCCGACCTTCAGCGCTGCATCAATGTGGATATCCGCTATGTGCTCTGGATGGTGGAGAAATGGGGAGAGGCCCACAACATTATAAGTGAACTTGAATTTGTGAAATGACAGTAGAAGAAGTAAGAGAGTTCCTGCGCGAAGTGCATCACCCCGCCAGGGAAGACCGCGACATCGTGGACCTCGGAATGGTGCAGGACATCGAAATCAATGACGGCGGAGTAACTGTGACGCTTGGTTTTCCCAAGCAGCGCGACCCGCTCAAGAAGTATATCATCGGCGCCACCCGTGCCACCCTCATAAGGCATCTCGGGCAGAGTGTGGATTCGGATGTGAAAGAGGTCGAGATTGAGGCACCCGCCCCGAAGAAGGGCACGGAGTTCACGAAGGAAACCCTGCTGAGTGTCAAGCATATAATAGGGATAGCTTCCGGGAAAGGAGGCGTGGGCAAGTCCACCGTGGCGGTGAATCTGGCGGTGGCCCTGGCGCGGCTGGGGTACAAGGTCGGGCTTGCCGACGCCGACGTCTACGGACCGTCCGTGCCGGTGATGACCGGCACCGAAGGATACCGGCCCGTGGCCGAGGAAATCAATGGGAAGGACTACATCGTCCCCCTCGAGAAATATGGGGTCAAATGGGTGTCTATCGGCTATTTCGCCGAGAAGGGGCAGGCCCTCGTATGGCGCGGCCCAATGGCATCAAACGCCCTGAAGCAGCTCATACTCCAGGTTAACTGGGGTCCGCTGGACTACTTGCTCATCGACATGCCTCCCGGAACCGGCGACATACACATCTCCCTTACACAGGAAATTGGCATCGAGGGCGCCGTGATAGTCACAACGCCCCAGACGGTGGCTCTTGCCGACGTAGAGAAGGGTGCGAACATGTTCCGCAACGAGAACATCGCGAAGCCCATCTACGGCCTCGTGGAGAATATGGCCTGGTTCACTCCCGAGGAGCATCCCGACGAGAAGTACTACATCTTCGGTCGCGACGGCGGTGCGCAGATGGCCGCCGAACTGGACATTCCCTTGCTCGGCCGCATCCCCCTTGTGCAGAGCATCCGCGAGAACGGTGACGACGGCACCCCCGCCGCCCTGTCTTCGCGTCCGGACGGAGTAGCCTTCGTGGAGCTCGCCGGCGCTCTGGTGACCGCTGTTGAGAATGTGGCGGGCAAATAACTGATTTTCTAAGGGTTATGTTTAAAAGCTTTCTCCGTCATCTGGCAATACTGGTGCTGCTTCTGCCGGCGGCTGTGCGGGCGCAGAATCTGCAACTGCATACCACTGTATTCCAAGAGGAAGAACGGCCTTACTGGCTTTATCTTCCGGAGAACGCCGGGCCGGGAACGCCTCTGGTGATTTTGCTGCACGGACACGGCGCAAAGGCAGAAGGATACCGTCCGGAGATGGCGGCGCTCGCCTCGAAAGAGGGCTTTGCCCTTTGCCTGCCGCAAGGCCTGAAGGACTCGAAAGCAGACAAGTCCGGATGGAATGTGGGTTATCCCGTCCAGGAAGGGCTGATGCGCGACGACGTCTCATTCGTCTGCTGGCTCCGGCAACATATAGCCCGAGAATACGGTATCGCGGATAAAAATGCCTTTCTCTGTGGGATGTCGAATGGTGGAGAGATGTGCTACATAATGGCTTACCGGCATCCGGATGTATTCAATGCGATCGCTTCCGTGGCAGGACTCACCATGCAGTGGCTCTACAAGGATTACCGTCCTGTCGCGCCCGTGGCCTTTATGGAAATCCATGGCACGGCCGACAAAACTTCGCTGTGGGAGGGGGATCCCTTCAACACGGGAGGCTGGGGTGAATACATAGCCGTTCCTCTTGCAATCGGCGCCGTTGCAGCGGCTTCGCGCTGCACCTATGAGACGGTCGAAGAACTTCCCAGACTCGGAGAAAAATCCAATCAGGTGGTCCTCCACCGCTATCTTGGTTGCGATCCAGTGCACGCCGGAGGCCCGGCCGCAGAGGTACGCCTTTACGAAGTCCAGGGCGGCAAACACTCCTGGGCACTCAAGGATATGGACAGCTGCGCGGAGATATGGAACTTCTTCCGCACATACCTCAGATAACCTTGTTGAATCTCTTGAATGAAATTGCTATATTTGTAGGTTAATAGATAATTAACGTATACAAAATATAGCAATGTACAGAACGAATACCTGCGGAGAACTCCGCATCAGTGATGTTGGAAAGGCTGTTACCCTCGCCGGGTGGGTTCAGCGCTCACGTAAACTCGGCGGAATGACTTTCGTAGACCTGCGCGACCGTTACGGGATTACCCAGTTGGTGGTCGAAGCCGATGCTCCCGCCGAACTGGTGGAAACCGCGACCTCCCTGGGGCGTGAATTCGTAATCCAGGCGAAGGGCGAAGTGGTGGAGCGCAGCAGCAAAAACGCAAAAATGCCTACCGGCGACATTGAAATCCGCGTTGCCGAAATAAATATCCTCAACAAAAGTCTCACCCCTCCCTTCACGATCGAAGACCAGAGCGACGGCGGCGAGGACCTGCGTGCGAAGTATCGCTATCTCGACCTTCGACGCAATCCTTTGAAGAAGGCCCTGGAGCTGCGGCACCGCATTGCGCATGAGGCGCGCAACTATCTGGATTCCAAGGGATTCCTCGAAATTGAAACCCCTTATCTGATAAAGAGTACCCCCGAAGGCGCCCGCGACTTCGTGGTTCCTTCCCGCATGAATCCCGGGCAGTTCTACGCCCTTCCGCAGAGCCCCCAGACCTTCAAGCAGCTTCTGATGGTGGCTGGCTACGACCGCTACTTCCAGATTGTGCGCTGCTTCCGCGATGAGGACCTCCGCGCCGACCGCCAGCCCGAATTCACGCAGATCGACTGCGAGATGAGTTTCGTGGAGCAGGAGGACGTGCTGAACATGTTCGAAGGCATGATGCGCACCCTCTTCAAGAACGTTCTGGATGTCGATATCCCTAATCCCATGCCCCGCATGCGCTGGTACGACGCCATGGACAAATACGGCTCCGACAAGCCGGATGTCCGCTTCGGAATGACCATCCACGAGATTACCTCCGCTGTGCAGGGCCACGGATTCGGAGTGTTTGACAGCGTGCCTTATGTGGGAGCCATCGCCGTCCCCGGCGCAGCAGCCTACACCCGCAAGCAGATTGACGAACTCACAGAGTGGGTAAAACGCCCGCAGGTGGGAGCTAAAGGCCTTGTTTACATCAAGTTGAACGAGGATGGCGGCATCAAGAGTTCTATCGACAAGTTCTACTCCGAAGAGGATCTCCGCAAGGTTGCGGCAGCCGTGGAGGCCAATACCGGCGACCTGGTCCTGGTCCTTTGCGGAGAAAAGCGCAAGACCCAGACCCAGCTCGGCGTGCTGCGCGTAGAGATGGGTAACCGCCTGGGGCTCCGCGACCCGAAGGTGTTCGCACCTCTCTGGATCGTGGACTTCCCTCTGCTCGAATGGAGCGAGGAAGACGGTCGCTTCTACGCTATGCACCACCCCTTCACCGCCCCTAAACCCGAGCATCTCGACTGGTTCTATTCCGACAAGAAGGAAGATCTGGAGCGCGTATGCGCAAATGCCTACGACTTCGTGCTGAACGGTACCGAACTCGGCGGCGGATCCATCCGTATACATGAGGCCTCGGTCCAGGAGCGTATGTTCCAGGTTCTTGGCATAGGCAAGGAGGAAGCCGAGTACAAGTTCGGATTCATAATCAATGCATTCAAGTTCGGAGCACCCCCTCATGGAGGTCTCGCCTTCGGTTTCGACCGCACCTGCGCCCTCTTCGGCGGACAGGAGACCATCCGCGACTACATCGCCTTCCCTAAGAACAATCAGGGCCGTGATGTCATGATCGACGCTCCTTCGCAGATCGACGCCGTGCAGATGGAAGAGCTCTGCCTGGCCTCAACCGTGAAAAATGATGCTTAAGGTCCCTTACGGCAGCATGAGCGAGCCACAGCGGCTGGACTGCCTCAACTGGCCCGCAGAATGGCCCTACAAACCCACGGTCGAGTTCAGCATCGGATACGACGGTTCCGGCATCCGCCTGGACTACACCGTAGATGAGCAGAGTATCCGCGCGCTGCAGGGCACTCCCGGCGGAGAGGTCTACGAAGATTCCTGCGTGGAGTTCTTCTTCCAGCCTTCGGCGGATGATTCCCACTATTATAATTTCGAGTGGAATGCCATAGGCAATCTCTGCTTGAGCTGGAGAACCGGGCGCTTCGACCCGGAACCTGCCCCTGCGGAGGTGATCCGTTCGGTGCAGGCCCTCTCATCCTGCGGCAGCGAACCGTTCGCAGAAAGACCTGCCGAGGGGCCATGGTCCCTGAGGATATTCATTCCACTGGAGGCCTTCTGGAAAGGAGGTCTCCCCGTTTTGGAGGGTAAGCCTTCACTTTCCGGTCTGCGGGCCAGGGCTAATTTCTATAAATGCGGTGACGGTCTGACCGTACCCCACTTCGTAACCTGGGCGCCCATCGCTACCGAAAAACCGGACTATCACCTGCCGGAGTTCTTTGACTGGTTGGAATTTGAATAACTGCGTGTACGCTGTCCCATTTTCATGGACAGCATACACGAAAACGGTGTATTTTTGTTACCGCTGTCCCGTATTTTGGGACAGCATGCACAGTAGAATATGAAGAGGATAGAAAACTACGACCTTGGCGCACATAACACCTTCGGAATGAAGGTGAAGGCCGCTCTCTACATCGAGTATGAGTCGGTGGACGAACTTATGTCGTTGGACCTGAAGGCCCTGCCGCAACCGGTATTCCACATGGGCGCCGGCAGTAACCTATTGTTTACCAAGGACTTCCCTGGCACAGTACTACATTCCGGCATAAAGTTCATCAAATATGTGGATATGGGTCTGGACGAGGTCCTTCTGACCGTGGGTGCAGGTGTGGTTTTCGACGATCTGATAGCGAACATCGCCGGCAACGGTCTCTGGGGGGCGGAGAATCTCTCTTTGATCCCGGGCGAAGTCGGAGCCGCAGCTGTGCAGAATATAGGTGCATACGGGGTGGAAGCGAAGGATATCATCTCCGGAGTCGTATGCCTCGACACGAAGGATTGGAGCAAGACGGTTTTCAAGGTGGGCGAGTGCGCATACGGCTATCGCGATTCCCGCTTCAAGCACGAGCGCGGCCGCTACATCATTACCAGCGTGCTGTTCAAGGTTACCCGCAAATACAGCCCGAAACTGGATTACGGCGGGGTGCGCGCGGCGCTGGAAGGCAAGGACCTTGAGGCGCTGACGCCGATGGATGTGCGCAATGCCATCATCGGCATCCGGGGTGCCAAACTCCCCGATCCTGCCGTTCTCGGCAGTGCCGGATCCTTCTTCAAGAATCCTGTCATTTCGCGGGAGCATTTCGAACGGATAGTTGCTGCGGAAAGTCCGCCATCCGCGACGGGCAAAGGGCCGGTTCCGTGCCCCGAAAAAGGCGGCCCGGATACCGGCATTGCCCGTCCGCAAGCCAACGCCAACATTCCGCATTACGATCTGCCGGACGGGACTGTCAAGGTGCCTGCCGCGTGGCTGATCGACCAGTGCGGGTTCAGGGGCAAGGTCCTTGGCGGCGCGCAGGTATACGAAAAGCAGCCTCTGGTTATAGTGAATGCCAGCGGCAACGCCACCCCGGACGAGGTCATCGCCCTGGAACAGCAGATAATTGCAAAAGTCAAAGAAAAATACGATATTGTCCTCCATCCGGAAGTAGACCACATATAACATGGGAACATTCATCATCGAAGGCGGGCATCGCCTCAGCGGAGCAATCACTCCCCAAGGTGCCAAGAACGAAGCATTGCAGATACTCAGCGCCGTGCTTCTCACCGACAAGCCTGTGCGCATCAGCAACGTGCCTGAAATCCTCGACATCAAGAACCTCATCGAGCTGCTGCGCGAGATGGGCGTGAAGGTGACCCGTCATGAGAAGGGAGAATATACCTTCCAGGCCGACGAGATAGAACGCTCCTACGTGGAGAGCGCGGAGTTCGTGAAAAAATGCGCTTCGCTCCGAGGGTCGGTGATGATCTCCGGTCCCATGCTCAGCCGTTTCGGCGAGACCTACTTCCCCAAACCGGGCGGCGACAAGATCGGCCGCAGGCGCGTGGACACCCATATCGAGGGCTTCGTGAAACTGGGCGCATCCTACGAATATGACAAGGACCGCCGCGCCTATCATCTCACCGCCCCCTCCGGGCTCAAGGGTGTTTATATGCTTCTTGACGAAGCATCCGTCACCGGCACCGCCAACATCGTGATGGCCGCATCGCTCGCGGACGGAGATACAACTATCTACAATGCCGCCTGCGAGCCTTATCTGCAGCAACTCTGCCGCCTGCTTAATGCCATGGGCGCGAACATCGAGGGCATAGGAAGCAACCTCCTCACCATCCACGGTGTCAAGAAACTGCATGGCGCGAACCACCGAATCCTCCCGGATATGATCGAAGTGGGATCCTTCATCGGCCTAGCCGCCATCACCCAGAGCGAGCTCACCATCAAGAACGTGTCCTATCCCGACCTGGGCATCATCCCGGAGGCCTTCCGCCGCATAGGCGTCAAACTCGAGCAGAGGGGTGACGACATCTATGTTCCGGCGCAGGAAAGCTATGAGATCGAGTCCTTCATCGACGGTTCCATCATGACCATAGCGGACGCGCCCTGGCCGGGCCTCACACCGGACCTGCTGAGCGTACTGCTGGTAGTGGCCACCCAGTGCAAGGGCAGTGTGCTCATTCACCAGAAGATGTTCGAGAGCCGCCTGTTCTTCACCGATAAACTGATAGATATGGGCGCCCAGATCATCCTCTGCGACCCTCACCGCGCCGTTGTCATCGGGCACGACCACAAGTTCCAACTGCGCGCCAACCGTATGACCTCGCCGGATATCCGTGCCGGTATAGCAATGCTGCTGGCAGCAATGAGTGCGAAGGGTGTTTCGGAGATCGATAACATCGAGCAGATCGACCGCGGATACGAGGATATTGACGGCCGCCTGAACGCCCTGGGAGCAAAGATTACCCGCAAATAATCAGTTGGATGCCGCCCTGCTGCGGCTCACCAGAATCACTCCTCCCACAATCAGGACGGTGGCGAGGATTTTCTGCCATGTCAGCACGTCCATCCCCACCCAAATACTTATAATGGCGGCGATTACGGGCTGGAGGTAGGTGTACATGCTCACCAGCGTGGGGCGCAGGCGCTTCTGTCCGAAGGGTATCAGGAAATATGCCACGAAGGTCGCGAAGAAGATCAGATAGCCGATTTCCCAGCGGACGTTGGAGGGAATAGCGGCGTAATCGGTGGAAAACAGTCCTGCGGTGGAGAATGGCAGCGACAGCAGCAGTGCGAACAGGAACATCCACTTCATGAAATGCACCACGTTGTACTTGGATATCAGCGGGCGGAAAATGCCCAGATACATGGCGAAACTGATGCTGTTAATCAGCAATAACACGATGCCCATGGTGGACGAGGCTGACGCGCCTCCCGAATGTACGGAATTGAATATCAAAAAAATGACTCCTACGAAACTCAGGGCCACTCCTCCGGCTTTCTTGATGGTGATGGGTTCGCCCAGGAAGAAGAATGCGAAGACCATAGTGAAGATAGGACCGAGAGTAGACATGATGGCTGTGTCGATGGAGGTCGCCATGGTGATTGCCATCAAGAAGGTAAGTTGAGGCACGAATAACCCGACAAACGAGGCCAGTGCTATCTTCGGAAGGTCTTTCGTGTCGATCCTTTCTTTAGGGAGGACGAGGGAGATGAGCCAGAAAAGGGCGCTGGCACCTATGGCGCGCAGGGTGAAAAGGACCATGGGGCTGATGACATCGTTGTTCGCGATGTCTTTGCAGAAGACGATGTTCAGTCCGAATATCGTGTAGGTGGCGGCAATGGCCAGATGTCCAGCGAGTTTATCCTTTCTCATTCCTTGTTCCTTGACCGGGCTGCGAAGTTAGTCACAATTTATTATCTTTGTATAATTATCCGGAAATTATGGACTACACCCGATTCTTTTCCGACGATGTTCCGTCGTTCATGCGCTCTCCTGTGCGCGAGATTTTCCGCAAGGTGGACCTCGCGTCAATCTACTCGTTCGCAGGCGGTTATCCCGATGCCTCGACTTTCCCCCTCGGGGAGATGGAGGGGCTGACGCGAAGGGTGGTGGAAAAGTATGGAGCAAGGGCTTTGCAATATGGTGGAACCCAGGGAGTGCCGGAGTTGAGGGAAGCGATCTCGCAGCGTTATGGTGTGCCTGTGGACCATATCCAGATCACCACTTCCAGCCAGCAGGGTATCGATGTCTGCGCCCGCGTGTTCCTGAACCCCGGCGACGTGGTGCTCACCACCAATCCTGCCTATCTCGGGGCACTGCAGTCGTTCAAAGCATATAGGGCAGCGGTACACAGACTGCCGCTGGAGGAAGTGTCAACCCCCGGAGAGAGCACCCCAAAAAGCCGGAGCTTTTCGGGGGCCATCTGCCATCCTCGCGCGAAATTCATCTACATCGTGCCGGATTTTTGCAATCCGTCGGGAATTACGATGACGCTGGAGGAAAGGCAGGCGCTGGTGGACTTCGCCCGCCGCGAAGATCTGCTGATTGTCGAAGACAGCCCCTACCGCGAACTTCGCTACAGCGGCTCCGACATCCCCACGATTTATTCGATGGCACCCGAACGGACCCTGCATCTGGGAAGTTTCTCCAAGATATTCGCACCCGGATTCCGTCTCGGATGGATTATCGCCGAACCAGCGCTACTTGAGCAGATCTTCGTCTGCAAGCAGGCCCTGGACCTCTGCCCGCCCGTATTTGACCAGTATCTCGCTGCGGAGTTTTTGAGCAGCGGGGCTCTTGACCGGAACCTTTCGAAGAGCATAGGGCTCTATCGCGACAAGCGGGATTATCTCCTCTCTCTCCTTGAGAAATATATGCCCTCCGGGGTTAGCTGGACGCATCCCGACGGCGGCCTTTTCCTGTGGGTGACTTTGCCGGAAGACGTTGACACCGTGGCAATGTACGACTCGGCCCTGGCCGCCGGCGTGGCCTACGTTGCCGGATCGTTCTTCTATCTGGACGGCAGCCACCGCAACACCATGCGTCTGAACTTCTCTTTCCTCGCACGGGAGCGGATGGAGGCCGGAGTGAAGCTGCTGGCATCGGAAATCCGAAAAGCAGTGTCGGGCAGCCAACTTATTGATAGCCAATTTATTGCTGAAAACAAATCGGCGAAAAATGACGATTTGTTTTCAGGAAGTCATTGATATACAATCAGATAAATGACCGACGTAAAATTATATAAAATGTCCGGTGCGGGGAATGATTTCGTCGTGCTGGACGGTCGCGGAAAGGATATGGATGAGTTCCGGCGGGCGGAGCGCATCCGGGAACTATGCAAGGAGTTCCGGACGGATGGGCTGATGATTCTTTTGGAAGGTATGAGCCTATCAGGGCGAAAGGCGGAAACCGGGTTCGAAGGATCACAAGGTTGGGAGCCGCAGGGTACGTTAGGGGCAGAGCCCCTGACAGACCATACGGAATTCCGTATGGAGTTCTACAATCCCGACGGGAGCGGAGGGATGATGTGTGGGAATGGGGGACGCTGCATAGTCGCTTTCGCCGACTGGCTCGGCATAACTCCTTTGGAGCCAGGCCATTACCACTTTCTGGCTCCTGACGGGCCACATTCTGCAGAGATTCTGTCCCGCCCATATAGCGGTTGTGGTAAAACCGCTACGGGCAAGCAGTGGATAGTAAGGTTGGGGATGATTGACGTGAATGGTATCCGGAAGATGCTGGGGGGATATTTCCTTAATACGGGCACGCGGCACTTCGTGAAGTTCGTGGAGGATGTGGATGCGATCGATATTGAAACTGATGGGAAGGCGCTGCGTTGGAACGAGGCCTTCGCACCGGAAGGGACGAACGTCAATTTTGTGCAGCGCCTGCCGGACGGCACCCTGAAGATACGCACATTCGAGAAGGGTGTGGAGGGCGAAACGCTGGCCTGCGGGACGGGCATCACCGCCGCTGCGATTGCTTCTTTTGCGGCGTCGTACCCTGACAGCGACGGGGAATGCAGGTACCGGGCCCCTTTTTCCGGGGCCCGGACCTGCCCTTTCCCCGTCGCCGATGAAACCGGCAGAATCAGCATCCGCCTCCAGGCAAGACGCGGGGATATCCTGCAAGTCGATTTCCAACCGGAGGGCACGGGCATCTTCCGGGACATCCATCTCACCGGACCCGCGGAATTTTGTTAAATTTGTAGAGTATGAAAAAGAAACTGATAATCTACATAGGGATAATCCTTGGTTTCCTGGTGCTGTCGTACGGGTTCGTGCCGCAGGTGCTGGGTGGCAAGATTATCAATCAGGCAGACATCTCAGGCTACCGTGGAATGGCACAGGAGATGACGCAGTGGAACAAGGCTCATCCTGACGACAAGACCGCATGGACAGAGTCGATGTTCGGGGGGATGCCCACCGCATCCATCAATCCATCTACCGAGGGGGACTGGACATGGCCTCTGTACAAGGGCCTGATGACGGGAAAGCGCCCTGCGAACTGGCTCTTCGTGTCGATGCTAGGCGGTTTCCTGCTGATGCTTGCTTTCGGGGTGAATCCACTGATCGCCGCAGGAGGGGCGATTGCCATCACCTTCTGCTCATTCAATCTGCAAATCATCCAGGTAGGCCACAATACAAAGATGCAGGCCATCGCACTGATGCCCTGGGTGCTGGCGGCGCTGGTGTTCGCCTACAAATCCGCCATCGCCAAGAAACGCCCCCAGGCCCTCTTGGGGGCCGCATTCTTCGGATTGACGGTGAGTTTTCAGGTAAAGGCCAATCATCCGCAAATATCCTACTATCTTGCGCTGGTCATCCTTTTCTACGTGCTGACCGTGTTCATCTGGCTGCTCGCCGACAAGGAGCGTCGCGCGGCAGTAGGGAGATTCTTCGCGGTGTCTGCTCTGCTTCTGGTACTTGGGCTTGCGGGGATAGGTACAAACGCATCCAAACTTCTCCCGACCTTCGAATACACCCCCTACTCCATGCGCGGAGGATCGACTTCAGGAGAAACCAAGGGGTTGGACCTCGACTACGCTACGGCCTGGAGCTATGGTTGGGAGGAACTCCCCAACCTGATGATTCCCAACTTCAACGGGGGATCGTCGGCGGGCGCGCTGGGTCCGGAGAGCGAGACCTATAAACTGCTGAAGCGCGCCGGGCAGCCGAATCTCAAGCAGATCAGCAAACAACTGCCGCTCTACTGGGGCCCCCAGCCCTTTACCGCAGGACCTATGTTCATCGGTGGAATCTCACTCTTCCTTTTCCTGCTCGGACTCTTCTGCTGCAAGGGCAAGGAACGCTGGTGGCTGCTCGCGGCGACCCTGTTTGCGATCTTCCTCGCGCTCGGGCATCATTTCATGTGGTTCACCCGCCTCTGCTACAATTATCTCCCCCTCTATAACAAGTTCCGTACGGTCTCCATGGCTTTGTGCGTGCTGCAGGTGACCGTTCCGCTGCTGGGATTCATCTTTCTCGATTCGCTCGTACGCGGAGAGATTCCCGCCGGCGAAGTCAGGAAGAAGGGTCTGGTTGCCTTTGCCCTGACCGGCGGAGTCTGCCTGCTGTTCTGGCTCTTCCCCGGGCTTGCCGGCAGTTTCAGCGGCTCAGCCGACTCTGGCATGCAGGGGGGTCTGCTGGATGCGCTCGTTGCCGACCGCGTGACCTTGATGCGCAACGACGCACTGCTGTCATTCATCCTGATAATCGCAAGCGCCGGACTGCTCATCTGGGCAAGCCGCAGCGAGGACAAGAGCCGCAGGGTGGCATCCGCGCTTTGCATCTGCGCCCTGGTGCTGGTGAACCTGTTCGCCGTGGGCAAGAGATATCTGAACGCTGACGACTTCGTCACCCCCGGGAACTTCATGGCGCAGTTCAACCAGAGGCCGGTGGACAAGGCTATCCTGGCGGACACCGACCCTTCGTACAGGGTGCTGGACCTCACGGTGAATGTGTTCAACGACTCGCATCCTTCGTTCTGGCATAAGAACATAGGTGGATATTCCCCGGCCAAACTGCAGATATACCAGGAGTACATCGAGAGTCATCTGCAAGGAGAGATAACGCAGCTGACGAAGGCTCTGCAAGGGGCTCGGAGCGTGCAGGAGGCCGAGGCGGCCCTGCCGGAACTCGAAGGTCTTTCGAAACTCAACTGCCGCTATATCATAGTAGATGGTGAAGCGGCTCCACTCCGCTATCCTTACGCCAAGGGGAATGCCTGGTTCGAGACGCTGCCGGAAGGGGCAGAGGCAGAGCGCACGAATAACCTTGACTTCGTGAGACTTACAGACTATGCACCTAACCGTCTCCGTTATGAATATTCAGCTTCCGAAGAGCGTAAGTTGATATTCAGCGAAGTCTGGTATCCCGCAGGATGGAAACTCCGCATGGAAGATGGCAGCGAACTGGAGATGTCTCTCAGCGACGATGTTTTCCGAAGCGCCGTCGTTCCGGCAGGCAGCCACACCCTGGAGATGAGTTTCGAACCTGCATCTTACGCCCGCGGCGCAGCTGTTTCGCGCGTTTGCTCCATCCTCCTGATTCTGCTCGCACTGGGAGCTGTTTCGGTTATCGCCCTGCCTGTTAGAAAGTATTGATTATGGAAGTAAGAGCAAAAAAAGCCCTTGGACAGCATTTCCTGGTAGACCAGGGAGCGGCGCAGCGCATCGTTGCTGCGCTGGAACCGATTGAAACCATCCGAGACGTCCTGGAAATCGGTCCCGGAATGGGAGTGCTCACGCAGTATCTGCTTAAGCGCGAGGACATTGACCTCAAGATGGTGGAACTTGACGAGGAATCTGTAAACTATCTGCTGACCCACTTCAATGGCATGCAGGGCAGGCTTTTTCTCGCCGATTATCTGAAACTGAATGTCGACCATCTGTTCAAGGGCCCTTATCGTGTGATAGGGAACTTCCCGTATAACATCTCTTCGCAAATCTTTTTCAAGATTCTGGAGAGCCGCGACCGTATTCCGGAGGTGGTATGCATGATTCAGAAAGAGGTTGCTGAGCGCATTGCAGAGGGGCCGGGGAGCAAGACTTACGGCATCCTGAGCGTGCTTCTGCAGGCGTGGTACGATATCGAGTATCTGTTTACAGTGGAGCCGGGGGCGTTTGCGCCGCCGCCGAAAGTGCGGTCGGCCGTCATCCGCCTGCGGAGGAATTCTCGCGTTGCGCTTTTTGCCAACCCATGCTGTGTATCAGGCAGTTACTTAAAATCGTCTGGTGAAAATGTACCAGACGATATCAAGCAAGTCGCTGATAATCAATGGGTGGTTGACGAGAAGTTGTTCAAGACTGTGGTCAAGACAGCGTTCAACCAGCGTCGGAAAACTCTGCGCAACGCCCTGAAGCCTCTGCTGAATGCGGATGCGCCGGGCTATGCGGAATTCGTCGCCGATCCGGTCTTCGACCTTCGGGCGGAAAGGCTGTCGGTGGAGGACTTCATCGACCTGACGGCGAAAATCGCCGGTCACCTAAATGGTTGACAGACTGTCAGTTCCTGAAAACAAATCGGCTGATTTGGCCGATTTGTTTTCAGGAAAGCATTGATACTCAGAAGGATGGCTGCCCGGCAGATTATACGATAGTTTTTGCTATTTTTGTAGATATGAAAGCAATCATCAGCGGATATGGCAAGATGGGCCATATGATAGAGAAGGGGCTCGCTGCGCACGGCATCGAACTGGTGCAGGCGAGCGAGGATATCTGCGCGACGCAGCCATCCGTGGCGAAGGAGTGCGTCTGCATCGATTTCACCACCCCGGCCGCCTTCCGGGCGAACTACAAGTTCATAGCCGCCAATTTCAAGGCGGCCGTCATAGGCACTACCGGCTGGAACGACATTCAGGACGAGGTAATCGCCGAATTCGAGAAGCAGGGCACGCCCATGATCTATGCGTCCAACTTCTCGATAGGGGTGAACGCCCTGTTCGCGGCGGTGGAGAAGACCGCGAAGGTGCTGAAGGGCCACGGATACGAGCCGCACATCACGGAAACCCATCACATCCATAAACTCGACGCGCCCAGCGGAACGGCCAAGAGCCTCGGTCAGCTGGTGCAGAAGGAACTCGGCGCAGAGCCGCAGATAGATTCAATACGCGAGGGCGAGGTTCCCGGCATACACACGGTGGAATTCACATCCAGCGTCGATCGCCTCAGCTTCACCCACGAAGCTTTTTCTCGCGAAGGGCTCGCAGAAGGAGCCATCGCCGCAGCCCTATTGACAGAAGGTCTGAAAGGAGTACACGAATTTAAAGATTTGATATTATGATAGAATTCAAAGGTTGCGGAACGGCGCTGTTCACGCCGTTCAAAGAAGGAAAACCGGATATGGAAGCAATGGCCGCCTGCGTCCGTCGGCAGGTGGAATACGGGATTGACTTCCTCGTCCCGCTCGGAACCACAGGAGAGACTCCCACGCTGAGCGATGCGGAGAAACTCGATGTTTTCCACTGCACCCGCGAGAATGCCGGAGGCCTGCCGGTAGTGGTGGGCGTGGGCACTAATAGTGTGAACGGCACACTCGCGAACATCCGCCTGCTTAGCGAGGCAGATGCATTCCTGGTGGTGGCACCCTATTATAACAAACCGCCACAGAGAGGGATGTATGAGTATTTCAAGACCATCGCCGGCGAGACCGACAAACCAATTATCCTCTATAATGTGCCTGTCCGCACAGGTTCCAACATCGAAGCGGAGACAACCCTCAGGTTAGCGAGCGACGTACCTAACATTGTGGCCATCAAGGAGGCATCCGGCAAGTTCGAGCAGATAAATGCCATCCTCGAAGGCCGCCCGGAAGGATTCATGGTGCTGAGCGGGAACGATGAAGATACTCTGGCGCTGATGATCGCAGGGGCGGACGGAGTGGTTTCCGTTGCTTCGAACGTTGCGCCCGCGCTGATGGCCGACTTCGTGCATGCCGCGCAGGAAGGCAGTTTCGAAAAGGCTTCGTTTTTCGACCAGAAACTGGCCGAACTCTTCAAGAATCTCTTCATAGAGCCCAACCCCATCCCCGGAAAGGCAGCTATGGGCCTGCTGGGACTGATGGAGAACAGTTTGCGTCTGCCTCTGGTGAGCGCGCTGCCTGAAACAGAAAAGATTATGGCACAGACACTTAAAGACTTGAACATATTATGAGCGAAATCACCCTCGAACGTTTCAACGAAGTAATGGACGCCCTGGAAAGGGGTGAGATTCGAGTCGCCGAAAAGGTGGACGGCGCATGGAAAGTGAATTCCTGGGTGAAGGAAGTAATACTCGCAGGATTCAAACTCGGAGCCATTATTGAGATGCCGGGCGGATTCCTGGACAAAGACACCTTCCCTGTCCGCAAGTTCAGGCCGGAGGACGGCGTGCGCATGGTTCCAGGCGGAAGCGCAGTGCGGCGCGGGGCCTACATGGCTCCGGGAAGCATCATCATGCCACCGGCCTACGTGAATGTAGGCGCCTATGTAGATTCTGGGACCATGGTGGATTCCCATGTGACCATAGGTTCCTGCGCCCAGGTGGGCAAGAACGTGCATGTGTCGGCTTCCACCCAGATAGGCGGCGTGCTGGAGCCCGCAGGCGCGACTCCTACCATCATCGAGGATGGCGCCTTCGTCGGGGGAAACTGCGGGATCTATGAAGGCACGATAGTGCAGGAAGGTGCCGTAATCGCAAGCGGCGTAATAATCACCTCTTCCACAGCGATTTACGATGCAGTAAACGGAGATTTTATCCGCCGAAACGCCGAAGGGCGCATCGTTGTGCCAAGAAATGCCGTGGTGGTAAGCGGCAGCAAGCCTATCGCCAAAGGCCCCGCCGCCGAGGCCGATGTGCATCTATACTGCCCCGTCATCGTCAAATACCGCGACGACAAGACCGCCGGCAGCGTGCTGCTGGAAGAGTTGCTAAGATAAGCCGATCCGACAAATATCATTTTACCACACCCCGCCCTCCGCGGGGTGTTCTTGTTTATTCGTGTAACTTGTTCGTAATCGCCGCTTTATGTCATAAGGTTATTCTTAATAACTGGCCATAAGATTTCTTTTTACCACATTATAAGTTTCAGAGGGTTCTGATTTCGCCACAATAAGTATTATTGCATTAAAAGACTGTGTTCACAAATTTGTGAATTTATAATTAATTATCTATTTTTGCAGATGGATGAGATGTGCTTGTGGTTTTTGATAAGGAATATTTAAAGTCCTTGTACGTAGAAGGGAAATGTGATGACAAGAAGCACTGGTTTCAACCTGAAATCGTTTCAAAGTATGTTCGTGTTATTAAACTGATGTGCTATAACTCACTCCGCTACGAGCGATTGAAAGGGGACAAACAAGGGCTTTCATCGGTTAGGTTTACAACAAGTACAGAATAGAATTTGAGGAATGGTATGAGGACGGAGAAACCATTGCTTCAATTTGCAATATTATAGAACTATCTAACCATTACGATTGATTAATTATGGCGAAAAAAAATATAAACCCTGATATGGTTGCGAATAATCTGGTTCCTTTTGAACCTGTGCATCCTGGGCTGGTTTTACGCGACGAATTAGAAAGCATGGGCATTTCGCAGCGTAATCTTGCGGCAAAGATGGATGTCCCACCAAGCCAGCTGAACGAGATTATCAACGGGAAAAGGAATCTGACAGCAGAATATGCCCTTATGATTGAGGCCTTATTGGGAATACCTGCCGTCCCCCTGCTTCGTATGCAGACGGATTATAACCTACAAAACGCCCGTAGGGATAAGTCATTTATCGAAAAACTCAAATCTCTGGCTTCAATTGCAGCAGCGCTATAACCCGCCGGCAGAGTGCAGCTGGAAGAGTTGCTAAGATAGTTCAGACAGGAGGGCGGCGAGTCTGGCGGTGAGGGCGCGGCGGCTGTAGTCGGATGCCGTTGCTGCACGATTGCGTTGTTCCGGCCGGGCAATGCAGGCACCAGGCTCCCCTTGTGGGACATGGGCCTGCCCTTTGCCCGCCGCGGACGGCAAAGCAGCGGCATCCCGGATAAAATCCGAGGGATCTGCATCCCAGTCGAACATTATGCCCGTGCCGGTAGCCCGAAGAAGTTCCGCCGCGGCGCTGTCGGCGGGGCCTATCCCTAAAACTATTGGTATGGCGGCATCGACTTGCGGAAAAGCAATGCAGGTACCGGGTTCCCCTTGTGGGACACGGACCTGTCCTTTGCTTTTCGCGGAGGGCCTAGCAGCGGCCGCCATACACTCAAAGATTTTCCCGGGATAAACCTTGGAGTATTCTGCTCCATGACGCAGCGGAAGCAGGATGACATCCGCCTGCCTCAACTCCGCAACAGACTCAGGATGAGGAAGATATCCAAGAAGGTTCAACTGCGCTCCAAGGCCGGCCTCGACAATGGAATCCACAATTTCGGGATCAACCTTGCCGGCCAGACGTATCTCCAGGCGCGAAGCGAAGTCCGCAGATTCGGAACAAAGACCGGCCAGCGACTGCCACAACTCCAACGGATTCCCGTCTGAAGCGAACAGGCCGGTGTGCACCACACGGAACTTGCCGTCGGTGCGGGGAGGCAATTCAACAGCAAAATCGGATTCATCGTATCCATTCGTAATAAGATGGACAGGAGTGGATGTACGCGAAGCGAAATCGGCCTGCACGCGAGGAGTAACCGAAATGATGGCCGAAGCCTCATACAGCACCGACTTCTCCAGCCGGAAATGACGGCGTCGCACCCAGGGCAGCAAAGGCAGATTCTCAAAGTAGAACATACGGGTCCACGGGTCCCGGAAATCCGCTACCCATGGCACTCCGAGACGCCGGTGAAGCCCACGGCCGATAAGATGCACCGACTGCGGCGGGCCTGTGGTAACTATCACATCCACAGGATGTTCCTCAAGATACGAACACAGGAACTTAACCGACGGACGCACCCATCCGGCACGCGGATCCGGCACGAAGAGGTTACTGCGTATCCACAGCATCAGCCGCTGTTTCCAGCTCTTTTTCTGGGAATTGATGGGATTCACCCCGGACCCCTTCGCCGAGCCTCGCCCCATCAGCTTATGATATACGGCGTACGGTTCACGTATTGAGCGCTTCAACACCTCGGCAGCAGCGGGGATCTCCGCCAGAAGACTCTCGTCCACAGCAAGTTGCTCGGGATTGGATGGTGTGTAAACCACAGGCTGCCAGTCGAACGAAGGCAGATACTTTGCGAACTTCAGCCAGCGCTGCACCCCCGAACCTCCGGTCGGAGGCCAGTAGTAAGTTATGACGAGCACCCTACGCATCCAGGCCTATCTCTTCTTTCATCGCCCGGAGCAGGTCAAAGGCCTGCATAGGGGTCATGTTGTTCAGATCGGCGTCCTCCAGACGCGCCCGGAGTGCACTCAGGGTAGGGTCGTCCAGTTGGAAGAGGTTCAGCTGCACTGAACCGTCGTCCTGCACCGCGCCGGCGGAGGCTACGGCTTTGACGCTGTTCTCCTTGCGTTCCAGGTCCTTAAGCGTACGCTCGGCACTCTCCACAATCTCGCGGGGCATGCCTGCCAGACGCGCGACATGGATACCGAAACTGTGAGACACCCCACCCTCGGTCAGTTTGCGCAGGAAGATCACATCCTTTCCCACCTCCTTGACGGCGATGTGGAAGTTCTTCACGCGCGGGTAGATTTCTTCGAGATCATTAAGTTCATGATAGTGCGTCGCGAAAAGCGTCTTAGCGCCTTTGCCGTTCTTATGGATGTACTCCACCAGGGCGCGGGCGATACTCATGCCGTCGTAGGTGGACGTGCCGCGCCCAATCTCGTCGAGCAGCACCAGCGAACGAGCGGACAGATTGTGCATGATCATCGACGTCTCCAGCATCTCCACCATAAAGGTGGATTCGCCGCGCGAGATGTTGTCGGTAGCGCCTACGCGGGTGAAGATCTTGTCGAAATACCCCATCCGGACTGAGTCTGCGGGCACGAATGAGCCTACCTGCGCCATCAGCACAATCAACGCCGTCTGCCGCAGAAGGGCGGACTTTCCGGCCATGTTCGGGCCGGTCAGGATCATTATCTGGGTGGCGGACGAGTCGAGATGCACGTCGTTCGGCACATATTCCTCGCCCGGAGCCATCAGAGTCTCGATGACTGGATGGCGGCCTGCCTTGATGTCGAGCACGCTGCCGGAATCCACCACGGGACGGCAGTATCTGCGCTCTATGGCCTGTACGGCGAAACCGGAGAGGACGTCAAGTTGTGAGACGACGTCGCAGTTGGCCTTGATGTCACGGATGCTCTTCTGCACCTCGGCCACCAGACCTGCGTAGATGCGGCTTTCGAGCTCGTATATGTTGCTCTCAGCGTTCAGTATTTTCTGCTCGTAGTCCTTAAGTTCCTCTGTGATATAGCGTTCCGCGCCCACCAAGGTCTGCTTGCGCACCCATTCTGGCGGCACCTGGTCCTTGAATGTATTGCGAACCTCCAGGTAGTAGCCGAAAACGTTGTTGTACCCTATCCTCAAAGATGAAATCCCCGTGCGCTCCACCTCACGGGCCTGCATCTGCAGCAGATAATCCTTGCCGCCGGTGGAGAGTTCGCGGTATTCGTCCAGAGTCTTGTCCACGCCCGGGGCGATTACGGGCCCCTTGCCTATCTGCGCAGCGGGATCTTCCGCCATAGTGGCTTCGATGCGCGAGAGCAGTTTCCCGCAATTCTTCATTCCCCTGATCAATCTGTCCAGGGCCTCGACGCCGGTGTCGGTGCAGAGTGTTTTTATAGGTTCCATCTGCCGCAGGGACCGGCGCAGTTGCATAACCTCGCGAGGCAGGATCTTGCCTGTGGCCGCGCGTGCGAGGATGCGCTCGAGGTCGCCGACATCGCCGATCAGACGGCGTATCTCGTCAAGCGGACCTTCGTTGTCGAAGAAGAACTGCACTATATCGTAGCGGGCGTTCAGGGCGGCCCGGTCCATTATCGGCATCGACAGCCAGGAACGTAGCAGGCGCGCACCCATCGGGGACGAGCAGCGGTCGATTACGTCCACCAGGCTGGTGCCCTCCTTGCCGGCGTTGGATACGAATATCTCCAGATTGCGGATGGTAAAGCGGTCCATCCACACGAACTTATTCTCGTCGATGCGGGATATGCTGCAGATATTCTGAAGGCCGCTGTGGTGCGTCTGTTCAAGGTAGTAGATGAGAGCGCCGGCAGAGCAGAGAGCAAGGGGGAAGTTTTCCACCCCGAATCCCTTAAGGGAATCCACCCGCAACTGGCTGCGCAGTTTCTCGGCGGCAGAATCATAGACAAAGGCCCATTCTTCCAGGGGGGAGATGTAATAGTCGCCGAAGCGCTCGCGCACAGCCTTGAGGCAGTCGCGCTGAACCACCAGTTCTTTAGGGGCGAAGGATGCGAGCAGGGTGGCGATATAGTCGGAGGACCCCTGGGCAACGCGGAAGGTACCGGTGGAGGCGTCCAGGAAGGCTGCCCCGACCTCGGCATTGTCGAAGGTCAGGCCGCAGAGCCAGTTGTGCTCCTTCTGCTCAAGCATTCCCTCGCCAAAAGCTATGCCAGGGGTAAGTATCTCGGTAACACCACGTTTCACCAGCTTGGCCTGGGCGAGTTTCGGATCTTCCAGCTGATCGCAGATAGCAACCTTGTAACCTGCGCGCACAAGTTTTGGAAGATACTGCGCCAGGGCGTGATGCGGGATGCCCGCCATAGGAGTGTCGCCCTTCTCGCCATTGGACTTGCGCGTGAGCACAATCCCCAGCACCTTGCTGGTGATGAGTGCGTCGTCGCTGTAGGATTCATAGAAATCCCCCACGCGGAAGAGCAGCACCGCATCCGGGTTCTGCGCCTTCACGCTGAAATACTGCTTCAGCAACGGGGTATCTTCCTTGGTTTTTGCCATATCAAGGCAA
This sequence comes from uncultured Bacteroidia bacterium, assembly GCA_902762655.1. Lineage (GTDB taxonomy): Bacteria > Bacteroidota > Bacteroidia > Bacteroidales > UBA932 > Cryptobacteroides. The sequence goes on along the minus strand of CACWOZ010000021.1, from coordinate 634 downwards.
ATATAATAAATTTAGAGCAGATTGGTGACGGCGATGGCGACGATCATTACAGGCGCAACATAACGTATGAGCCAATAAACGAATCGGTAGCGTACGTAGTGCAGGACCTTGTCGCGAGGCATATTCCAGCCCACTATGAGGGCGAAAGCGAGAGCCCCGATCATCATCAGCACGTTGGAGGAGACAAAGTCGCAGATACCGAACAAACGCGGCGCAACTGCGCAGGCGCTTCCGAGCATGGCGGCCGCAACGAATACGGCAAGCACTGCATAGGAACGGCGAATGCCCTTCTGGTCGACCATCCAGGCTACGACCACCTCCAGCATCGAGATCGAAGAACTGAGGGCGGCGATCAGTATCGCCAGAAAGAATATGACCGGAAGCACAACTCCCATACGGGAGAAGATGACAGGGAGGGTTTCGAACACCAGAGAAGGGCCGGCGGCAGGCTCGATGCCGGAGGCGAACACGGCGGGCATGATTGCAAATCCGGCGATTAGGGCGAAGACCGTATCAAAAAAGGCCGTCCATCCCCTGATGTGACCCCCAAAAGTTGGACGGTTTAACATTAGTTACGAGGCCTTAGATTGGAACAGAGCTCGGTATTGCACCGGGCTCTTTCCTTTTAGCCTCA
>CACWOZ010000020.1 GCA_902762655.1 uncultured Bacteroidia bacterium | reverse complement strand
GTCTCTCCTGCGGCAGCCACGCTGAAGGTCTGGTTATCCAGCACCATCACGTTGTTCTGAACCTGGGTCACAGGAACGGTCACGGTGGATTTCTCGCAGCTGACGGTAATGTTGGCCGTGCGGCTGTCTCCAGTTTCATTCGCCTGGCTGGTCAAAGTAATGGTAATGCTTTCACCGGCCTCGCCGCTTTCGGGCCTGATGCTGAGCCAGTTGGCAGATACGGAACTGGTCCATGCCTTGGTGGCGGAAATGGTGAATGTTGCTGTGGAAACCGTACTTTCCAATGCGATTCCGGTTGCCGGGACACCCTGTCCCAAAGTCACCTTGCCCTCAACTACCGGAGTTTCGGGGGTCTCCGGGGTTTCCTGATTTGAAGGGGTTTCCGGCGTTTCGGGTTGACAACTGAATGCAAAGACCAGAAGGCCTAAAATGAAGATTCTTTTCAAAATCGATTTATTCATTTTATCAGGTATTTATACAATTTGCTTGAATTCTTCTCGCTGATTTTCAGGCAGATACATCCATCGGCACCTACCTTGGAACGGATGCTGCGGCCACTTCCAAGCACCGGCACGAGGCGAACGCGACGTCCTTCCGGGAGCCAGGTGCGGATTCTTGCCTTTTTGGCAGGATTATCCTCACGATATATCAGGAGATAGCCTTCGTTGGGACTTATAATGCTCTGGAATCCAGTCCAGGAGCGGCCGGATGGTTCCTCCCCGATAGGGAGGATGATGCCGGAATGGAATTCGGGGGATATTTCACGGTATGCGCGGATCAAGTCACCAGTGGCGAAAGCTTCTTCCGGCAGGTTGGATGCCTCCATCCACGCCAGGGGCTGGCCAGCAAAGGAGATTGCGGCCAGGTATCCGAAGTCGTAGTTCGCCGGAGCGAAAGGATCCCCTTCCTCATACTTGTCAGCATTGCGCCAGGGATTCAGAAACTCCGTCTGGAGCTTCTCAGCCGGCACATAACGGCTCAGCATCCATAGATTGCGCAGGGTATGGTAGGGGTAGTAATTTCCCCAGTCCGTATAGCGGTTTTCAAGGAAAATGTTGCCGTACTCCCCGAAATAGTGGTATCCGGCACGGCGTCCGGCAGTTGCATCCAGATTGAAAACAACGGCATCGTCCGTAGCTTCACGAACCCTGTCGAAAAGGCGCCTGAGATTATTCTCTGCCTGCTTCGTGGGTATCTGGAGCCCATCTATCTTGAATATGCGTATGCCGTATTTTTTCCAGAGGCCGATGATCGCCTCGGCGTCCTTCTCCCAATCGGCGAAGTCGTTCTGCACGCTTGGATTATACCAGAGGCCAACCTCCATCCTGAGTGCTCTCGCACGGTCCACCACAGGGTCCAGCCCGCGGGGATACTTGACCGGATCCGGAGTCCAGTAATCGGGGTTGTCCCAGATGTTCCGGAACGAACCCTTTGCTACCTTGGAATTAGGGCTCTTGCCGCTCTGCCATCCGTCATCGATCTGGAAAACGGCGATTCCGAGTCGGGAGGCCAGTTCCAGTTCACTCAGGCAGAATTCCTCGTTCACCTTGGAATCCTGGCTGCGGTCGCCCCATGTATTCATCATAACAACATCCAGATGGAGGCGGTATGTCTTCTGCCAGGCCCTCACCGCGCTCAGCGCTGCCAGTTCTCCCGGGCCGAATACTCCGGTAACGCAGCCGTAGAGGCGAGTCCACTCATCCTTCTTTATATCCTCCGGAAGGATGCCCGCACCAGTTACCTGGAAACGGCCGAAGTCTGCGGTGAAATCACCGGAGGGGTTGCCCAGCTGCACATCGGAGCAGGGCGCCTCCTTCAAGAAGAAGAAGCCATTGCCGGAGATGCCGTCCCGCACGAAAAGCAGGTTACCCTTGTAGCTAAGCTTGCGATAGGCGATGAAATCCTCCTCCTGCACGAGGTTGTTGTTCCAGTCGGTCACGTCCCTGAAACGCACCGCCTTCCCGTGCCAGTGTGCACCCGGAAAGCTGAGCTGGTCAAGAACGGTACCGGAAACGGCCTTTGATACCATGTCGGCGGAAGACTCGATATTCTTATGATTGGCGGCGTTTACACGGCCACCCTCAAGAATGCCACGGAAACTGCCTCGGACCCAGGTGTCGCATCCTATCGCAGGCACGCCCTCGAAGAGTCGGTACTCGCGCCTTACTTCAAGTTCGCCCTGAGTATATTGCACGCTCACAAGCAGATAAGCCGGATGCCTTCCGGTGGCGGGGACGCGGGTCTGCTCCATCCGGGCATCCGTCACGTCACCCTTTCCCATCCTGAAGTCCGGGCGCAAACCCTTGGTTTTCAGCACGAAAGCATCGTCCTTGCTGCTCAGGCTCAGGGTTTCCAACGCTCCGTCGTTCCAGAGGAAGCTCCGCTCTATCAAAGAATTGCCGAGCCGGAGGGTATCTCCCTCCATACGGGCATAACACTTTTCCGCCTGGGCGAAAGCGGACAAGCACAGGGTGGAGAGTATCAGACTTAGTAGTATCTTTCTCATTTTGCGTCAGGATTAAGCAGGCGCGGCTGTTTCAGAGGCTTCTGCTCATTGAAGCGCTGGTTATCCGGCAGAGGACCGTCCACCGCAGCGCCTTTCTTCATAAGTTTCTGAAGGTCAGCAAAATAATAGCGGTATACATTGCGGGGAAATGTCTTCCTGACTTTGCATACCGAGGCCGCCAGACCAACCACCTCACCTGACATGCCGCAGGTGCGCATGACGCGGGTCGTGCCGAGGGCCACGTGGGTGACGGATATGTCACGGCCGGCCATGAAGAGGTTATCCACGTTTCTGGAATACAGGCAGCGGTAAGGCACTGCTGCCGGATAGATGCGGTTGTGCACCGTCCTGGTCTTGAATTCCTCGCCCGGGAAGTAAGGGGTGATTTCCGGATCGGGGAAATGCAGGTCTATGCTCCAGGTGGTCGCGAAGGTGGCATCCTCGTGGAAAACAGCCTTCTCTATGTCGTCCTGCTTGTAGATGTAGTCCCCCATCAGACGGCGGGATTCGCGCTTGCCGGAAATGTATGCCACCCAGTCCAGGTCGCGGTCGGGGTACATCCCGAGCTTGTTCTTGAGGTAACTCCAGTTGGAGTAGATTACCATCATTCCGTAGTCCCTGATGTATTCGAATTCGGTGGTCATATCGTGCAGCATTCCGGTTTCCCACGTCCATTCACCCATAGTCACCTTCTGCACGCTGGCATCGCTGAAATTGAGGCCATAGTCGAATACGGGGAACTTGCATTTCTTTCCGGTCTCCTTGGAATACCACTGCACCGAGGCACCCAGCACGAAGTTGTCCGGCTCGTCCGGAGCAAGGGACTCGCCGAATTCGGCCTTGCCCTCGCGTCCGTAGCGGTAGTCCGCTCCGGCCAGATAACCCACGGTGCCGTCGCCTGTGCAGTCCGCGAACAGGGGTGCTTCCAGAAGAATCTCCTCGGAGGTCTCTATGTTGCGGATGATGACCGCATCGATCTTGCTGCCGTCTTTGCGGACGGCGACCGCGCGGTTGGAGGCATAGAGGGTGACGTTGGGTTCGGATTCTATCCAACTCTGCTTCTTGCCGTCTTCGTAGTTCTCTGCGGGCTGGGCATTGCCCTTCTTGCTATGGCCGAATTCCCTCTGCATACGGCCCAGGGCCGGATAAGGGCCTACTTCTATAGTGCCGCCGAGGTGAACCCGGATCTCGGCGCTGTTGTTGCCGCCGAGCACGGGACGGTCGTTCACGAGGGCCACTTTCAGGCCCTGACGAGCCGCAGCCACAGCAGCACACATGCCGGATATTCCTCCTCCCACCACCACAAAATCATATTTCGCAGATGCAGCGGGAGTGTCGGTCAGGCCAAGCTGCTGCCTACGCCAGGCTTCCATATCCGCCGGAGGCACATCCCCGTCGGATGTAAGATATACGGCATCGCAACGCCCCTCGAATCCGGTGAGGTCGTGAAGGGCAAGGGTGGTCTGCCCCGCCTTCAAGCGTATCTGCCCGGCATTCTGCCATTCCCAGCACTTGCCGGTGGAACCAAGCACAGGCTTCAGAATCTTCTTGCCTATCTTAATCTGGAACTTGCCGGGGCCGGGCTTTTCCGACCAGGGCGAGGTCCAGTTGTAGGTCCTTGCCCAGACTGTGTAAAGGCCTTCTGCAGGGATGTTCACGGTGGTGGATGCATCCGCCACCTGCTTTCCCATGCCATGGGCAAGCAGGTAGGAAGATCCCATCTCATCTATAAACTGCTGGTCCAGCACCCATCCGCCTTTGTCGAAGAAAGATTCACACTCGATGAAAATGCCGCCGGCCCGGGCGCAAAAGCCCGATGCAAGCAAGACGGCGAGAAGCAATATCTTTCTCATAATGAAACGGTTGTCTTGAGCGGCAGATCGGCGGATGACGGGCCGACAAGTATCTCGAAATCACCGGGCTCCACGACGAAGGCCTTGGTCTTTATGTCGTAAAACTCAAATGCATCCGGGCCGAGCGTAACGCTGTAGCGGACCGTCTTTCCCTTGGGGATGAAGTGCTTGTCGAAGCCCTTCAGTTCCTTGAGAGGCCTGACAACGGAGCACTCAAAATCCCGCACATAAACCTGAGCGGCTTCGGAGGCATCCTTCTTACCGGTGTTGGTAACGTCGAAACTGACCTCGAAAGTGCCGTTGGCTTTCTTCTCCACTTTCATCCCGGAATAGGAGAAACTGGTGTAGGACAGGCCGTAGCCGAAGGGATACAAAGGCTTCACGCCGTTTCTGTCATATCCCCTGTATCCTGTGAAGATGCCTTCCGAGTAGGTGGTGCGGGACTGCTTACTGTTGGCATCGAAGTAGGTGGCAAAGCTCGGATTGTCCTCTGCCTTGGCCTCGATGCTGATTGGCAGTTTCCCGGAAGGAGATATCTTCCCGCTGATGATTTCTGCAACCGCCGTACCCCCTTCCTGCCCGGGATACCAGGCCATAAGGATGGCGGATGCAGCATCGGACCAGCCGCTGAAGTCGACTGCGCCGCCCGCATTGACGACCACCGTAAGTTTCTTGCTTGCAAGCCTTTGCATCATATCCAACTGATCCTTTGGGAGTTTGAAAGGGCGGTCGAATCCTTCTCCTTCGATATTGCTGTCGAAACCGCAGCAATACACCACGTCGGTGCAAGCAGTGAGTTTGCGATTGAGCAACTCCTCATCCAGCAAGCCTGCTTCGAAACCAACCGTCGCCTCTCCTGCATGCTCGTAGAATTCGAAACGGATGTCGTAGTTTGCACCAGCCTCAACCTTGAGGAAGACGGAACGGGAAGAAAGTGCATGGTTGCCCCAGTCGCCGCCAAGCCCCTTGTCATTCACATAGAGACGGTAACCGTCATCCCCCGACATCACGAAGCGCACCAGGCCGTCCTTGGGGGCCTGCCAACTACCCTCCCAACGCACGGAGAAGCCGTCGTCGGGTAGAGGCTTGAAGGGGGATCCGAAACGCCAGCGGTGGCTGGGGTCGGTTTCCGTGATGCATCGTACCGGCTCTCCCTGGAGTTTCTCTCCTATATAGTAACTGGCCAGGAATCCGGCTTCGGCCCCATTGTGCACTTCCGGCAGAATAGGGCGGAAGATAGCATCTTCAGAGAGATATTCTACGTTCTTGAGTTGTTTTGAAAGGCCTTCCGCCACCGAAACGGTATAGAAGGGAGTGACCGAACCGCTACCGCCGCCCGAAGGGATCTTCCCGGCATTCGGCCCTATCACAAGCACTTTCGCCTTTTTGGCCAGAGGCAGGGCCTTGTCGTTTTTCAGCATCACGACACCCTCCCTCGCAATATCAAGAGCTATCTCTGCCGTTGCGGGGTTGTTCTCGGGAATGCTGGTATCCTTGCGGGGAGTATCAAGGAATCCGAAGGCGATGAAAGTCTGCAGTATGTGCTGCACTTTTTCGTCAATCACCTTTTCGTCCAGAACTCCGTTCTCTATGAGGGGGATTATCTTCTCCGGGGTGAAGAACACCCCCTTAGGGCACTCCATATCAAGTCCTCCATTGGCTGCTCCCAGGGTGCTGTAGACGCTCGTCCAGTCGGACATCACTATGCCCTCGAAGTCCCACTGGTTTCGCAGGACTTCTATGTTCATCCAGGCATTCTCGGTGCTGTGGACGCTGTTCACCAGATTGTAACTGTCCATCACCGCACCGACTCCGGCTTCCTTCACGGACTTGCGGAAGGCGGGGAAATAAACCTCCTGAAGGGTGCGTTCATCCACATCGGAACTCATCGTGTGGCGGGCACGCTCCTGATTGTTGGCCGCAAAGTGCTTCACGGTGGCCATCACTCCCTTCTCCTGAACTCCGAGGATATATTGCACGGCAGTTTCACCTGCCAGATAGGGATCCTCGCCGAAATACTCGAAGTTGCGCCCGCACATGGGAGCCCGGTAAATGTTGACACCGGGTCCGAGGAGGATGCTGACGCCGCGGGCACGGCAATCATCGGCGAGGCCGTTGCCGAGACGATGTGCCAGATCACGGTTCCAGGTGGCGGAGGTGAGGATGCCGCAGGGATAGAGGGTGCTTACGGTGTTGTTACGAACACCCTGGGGGCCGTCCGCCATGCGGATTTCGGGGATTCCCAAGCGAGGAATCGCATAGGTGAAAAATGACCTTGCACCTGCAATGAATCGGCACTTTTCTTCAAGCGTCATTCGCTCTGTGAGTTGTGCTGCCTTGGTTTTGTCTGCCTCGGAAATGATAACCTGTGCCTGAACGCCAATGGCGGCCAGGCACAGAATTGCTAATGTCAGTATTTGTTTTCTCATTCTACTTCGATTTCAGAAAGAATCACCCAGCCCTCCGGAGTCTTATCCCTCTTGGCTGCAATCTGGATCCCGGGAACCGGGTCACTCTTGGACATGTCGAGTATTGCAACGCCCCACTCATACTTACCGGCGGCCACGCCTGTCAGCTGGGTGGAGAACTTGTAGTTCACCGGCTTGTCGTGAGTCCAGTCGCAAGGTTTGGCATCGTCGTCGTAAAAGACATGAACCGGCTTGCTGCTGGACGGATCCAGCAGCGCGAACGCCAGACGGAACCTGTCCTTGAACGGTTTGATGTTGGTGGGGCAATATGCCCAACCCAGGTTGTTCCACCGGTGCTCGATGGTGATCCCGGCACCGCTGCCTGCTTTCACCGGAAGAGAAATCCTGTCCGGATAAAGGCGGTAGAACTGGGTCTGGATGGCTTCCTGCACGAGGTCGTAGGCATCGTTGAACCAAGACCAGGTTTCGCTCATTCCCACGTTGGAATTGTAGCGGAAGTCCATAGTGTTGGCGCAGGCATCGCGGGAATCCTCGAACTCGCCACGGCGCACCTCTCCCCAATCGCTGTAGCCGTCATTCTGGATGGCAGCCAGGCTATGGGAAGCCCTGACCCATCCTCCTTCAGCATGGATGGGAACCTTCCAGCGCTGGGTGTGGATGAAGTTCTTTTCCCAGGTCCCGTAGTACCCGTGCATTCCAAAGGCACCGCTGGTGAGACAGAGGCCTTTGTCGATGCCCTTCTGTACCAGGCGCTGGCTGTCGGGGTCGGTCTTGTCGCCGCTGCCGGTGCCGATGGATTTATGGAAGTTTATGCACACGGGCACCTTGTCGAAGATCTCTATAAAGAGGTCCGTGAAGAAATCGAACACCGGTTCGCGGGGTTTTTCATCACCTGTGGAATAAATGCAGGTGTGATATTCCCCCCACTTGCCTATGCCCCAGGATCCCATCCAGTCCACTTCGTCCGGGTTGTTGAACTCCTTTGCGAATGCTCGGAGGAACTTCTCGTAGAGTTCCTGGAAAACCGGATCGTCCGGATAAGGAGTCCAGACCTTGGTGGAGCCGGTGGTTGATTCGAACCCCTTGGCACCCTTGGTGCGCACGTAGTCCGGGCAAGCGTTCACGTGAAGGTCCCGACTGTCGGCGCGGAGTTGGAAAATGAGTTTCAGGCCCCTCTGGCGAGCACCTTCGCGAAGCATGCGGAAACGCTGGGCGGGCTTTGTGTTGCAAGCCTCATCCCAGAAATACAGGCCTTCTTCCGGCTCCGCCTGAGACCAGTAGGATCGTATGAGAAGGGCATTGGCATAGTCGCTCACACGCACCTTTCCCACGGATGAGTCCATGTTGTCGTATTCCTTCCAGAAGTTGTCCGACAGGCCGTCTCCAAGGCCGGAATAGATTACCCAGCCGCTAAAGGGGTTGCGATACATGGTGGTGCGGTCCGGGGCAATGCTGACCGCGGCATACTCCGTCTTGGTGACGGTATTGTTCCCGCCACCGCCGGTTTCCTCGCCTCCGCAGGCCGCCATCGCCATGACGGCCATTGCAAGTACGACTATGCTGAATGCTTTTCTCATATTCTTCTTTTCAAAGATACACTTTTTGTGAAATCAGAATCAACTTTATTCTGCCACGCGGGAGATGAACATGCAACCCAGGTGAGCCTCGCAAGCCGAAGTAGTATCGATTCCTACGATAGTTACGATGATTTCGCCACTTGCATTCGGCACCAGATTCTCAAATGATGCCACGTTATTGACCCTGAACTCGATAGAGGTTGCCGGTTTTGAACCCGTGCCGTCAAGTCCCTGGCGATAGGTCTGTGTCAGGCCTCCGACTTCCACTTTTGTTGCCCTGGCTGCAAGACTTCCACCGCCTCTGCCACCACTGATCCGAAGGTCGTATTTCCTTGCAGGATTGAGCCCGGAGATAACTACCGTTGCCGGATCAGAGTCGCCGGTATTCTTCGTTTTGGAAATGATGATGTTGCTATACAACGCCTGAGACCTGAAGAAGAAATCGTCCAGATAGAACTCCCAGGAAGTGTTGTTGATGTATGATCCGTTGGAATACGTTCCAGTAAAACCAGACCCTACGGTAACAACCACAGAACTTGCTTCGTCATTGTTATAGTCATACAGGGTGACATTTGAATCTTCAATATAACCCGCAATACTGTTCATACCGTCTATCGTAGACCCGAAGTTCACGGAAAGATCCTGATCATAAACCTTGAAGGTATCCGTGGTCTCGTTATAGAAGAGGTGATACCATCCGTCAGCGGGGACAGTTGCCGAAGCTACATTCGTGCTGGCGTATGACCTCTTAATTGCAACCGTTCCGGCAGAAAGGGCTCCGCTGTAACTGTAAGTATATTCCTTCAGTGCTGCGTTGGAATTGATTCTGGGACCAACGGTTTTAGTTGCAGTGACAGGTGTTGCAATTGCGCTGCCGGTAACCTCATAACTTCCATCCCACAGTTCTCCGATATCACGTGCTTTGGAGCGCTCGAAGGTGATGTTGGTAGCCTTGGAAACCATCTCATAGGTGCCGCTGGTGCGGGTGATGGTCACGGTGTAGCCGCTTGCATAGGCCTGGGGAGCAACTGCGAGGTAGTAGGTCGTGCCTTCGGTGAAAGTGCCGCTCAGGGTAGCGGTTTCGCTGCCGGTGGCGGTCAGGGCGTAGGTGCTGGTGTTGACCGAGCAGTCGCCTGCAACTTTTTCGCTGCTGTTGCCCTTGAAGCTGACGCTGGTAAGGTCATCCATTCCGGCGGGAACGGTGAACTTCACGTAAGCAACGGCATTGTGGAAAGACAACGAAGTGGAAGAAGAACTTGCAACTGCGATGTGAGCTGCAGGGTCGAATCCGGCGGCAGTGGCAGTCTGGGCTGCAGGAAGAGTGGTGGTCACGCTTCCGGCGCTGAACTCAGCGCTGCCGTCATAAGGATACAAAGCAACATAAGATGCTGCAGACGCGAAATCATCGGTAGTGGTAAAATTGGCGGATGCACCGGTATCAACGGTGATATAATCAGCAGTCTGTGTACCATTCCAAACAGAAAGGTGCTCGGTGCCATCCCACTTCACTTTATTGCCATCGGCCGGATCAAGGACTGCCTTGGATCCTTCACCTACGGATGCTTTGAAAACAGGAGCATTATGATTGTACTCTATGCCCTCGAGATTGGAAACATCTACTTTTGTTTCTTCTTTGGTGCAGGCTGCCGCAATGGCAAGCAGCGCTACAAAGGGGAATATATACTTATTCATATGCCTAAAAATCTAAACCTGCATCGACAGTGGTTATACTTTCTTCCCAAAGAGCCGCATTGAGCTCCACGCTCTGGCAGATCATTCCGCCAGTCTGCACTTTTATTACCTCAGTGCTAAGAGGCTTGTACTCTTTTTTCATATATTAAGGGTTATTAGCGTTTAAAGAATGTTACTTTCGCATTGACTACAGTGTTGGCAGCCATATTGTTGGCATCGGACACCTCGGAAATATCCACAATCACACAATTCGCACCCTCGGGAATCACGAAATATGAATAACGGTGGTCTCCCTGACTGCCGATTCCGTCGACGGTCTCGCCGAGGGCGGGTTCAACGGTGCCGGTGTGGTCGTTACGCTTGGCGTCCGCAGTGGAGCCGAAAGCATAGACATTATTCTCGAGACTGGTCACGAGGAAGGTGAGCCAGGCAGCTCCGGAAGTCGCTCCGGTGACGGAATTCTTGGAATTGTAGTTGCCGGTCTTTCTGGGCAGCGCCTCTCCAAAGTATACGAACACATAAGGATTAGCAAGACTCTGCTTGAGAGTATATTTACGCTGGAATCCAGCCTTGAGGTCTGAATCCTTGTCCATGGCATTGAATCCACCCCACATCCACAGTTCAGTTACTTCCTGTGTGAAAGGATTGATCTTATCGACGGTGTTGTTGAAGGTGACCTCCTTGTTCTTGGGATCGGTTGCGGGAGAGTAGATCTTGATGGTCTTGGCATCGGTATCCACTACAATACGATAGACGCCATCCGCAGGAACGGTCCAGTACTTGGCACCAGTCTGGGTGGTAAGGGCCTGGCCGAAAGCCACGGCGGTGCCGTCGGCGATGTCGTGCGAGTCGCCTGCGGGGACGATGGAGAGCGTCTTCGCCTCGTTGAAGCTCACGGGCAGATAGAGGCTTCCGGCCTTGAGTTCGCCTCGGAAGGCATAGACAGCCGGATTCTCCAGCGTGGGTTCGATCTTGATTTCCTTATCGAGGGCTGAGCCTGCGAGGAAGAGGGAATCTACCTCAAAGATCTGTGAGGAAGGAATCACCGTCACAGACTGAGTGGTAAAATTTAAGGTCACGCGGTAGCTCTCGGAGGTGGGGATTATCCAGGCCGCAGTCTCGGTGCCTTCCTTGGCAGCGGCGGGCTGGGCATCTCCGGTGACGGCCTCATCCTTGCCGGAGGCAGGAACTATCACATTGTTCTCGTCGCCGTATTCCACTGGGAAATTGAGTTTTCCTGCGGTCAGATTGCCGTTGAAGACATACAGTTCGGAGTTTCCGGCGCTGGGGCTGAGTTCGACGGGATTCGCGCCGACTGCGGTGCCTGCCATAAAGACCTTGTCCGCGGCGAACTGCTTGGGACCATAAGTCTTGACAGGGATGGTGACTGAAGACATATCCGGAATCACGATCCTGGGGCCGGTGTATGTGGCCGTGACGCTGAACTTCAGTTGTGCCATGGTGCTGGTGAGCTGGCCGAAATGGCTGACCAGCATATCGTGCAACTGCTTGTTGGTGTAACTGCGGGTAAATACACCGTCATCTTCGTATTCGCTGATTGCCGATGCTTTGGATGAAGGCACCTCAACGGAATACTGGTAAGTCATTATGAAGTCGCTACCATAATCGTAGGCCGGCGTCCAGGTAACGGTCAGGGCTACCTCGTCGGGAGCATCCTCTTTCAGAATCACGATGTCCTGAGATGCCGAGATTTCCATCGTGGCATTGTAGTTCGACTTCTTATTGTCGATTTCGTGCTTGTTGCAGGCTGCTGCGGAGAGCAAGGCAAGAGCGGCAAATGCTATTTTGGATATTGTTTTCATGGTATCAATAGCCTTCATTGTTGGTCAAATTGTTATTCGATAGTTCGATGTCGTGAGTAGGGATAGGCATGAGATACTGGCGTGCAGGGAAGTTGCGCTTGGCACCCTCTTCGCACAGGCCGGCAGCCTTCAGCGGAGCGAAGTCCGCCATTCCGTCCTCGTCAATCTGAGGAGTCATCCCCCAGAACCAGAAGCCCTTGTTCACCACCTTGTCGAGGCAGTCGGTGGGAGCGAGGTTGATGTAGTTGAACTTGTTCAGGGCCTTCTCGGCAAGACGCCAGCGGATGAGGTCGCAGTAGCGCAGGCTTTCGAAAGCGAGTTCTACGCGGCGCTCGAGGCGCACGGTCTGGCGGAGAGTAGCCTGATCGGTGGATGTGACTGCAGGATAAAGAGCAACCGAAGATGCGCTGACGCCGTAGGCACGGGCGCGCACCTGGTTGATGGCATCCAGCACACTGGCATCGATCTGGTTCAGCTCGATCTTGGCTTCGGCGTACATAAGAAGGACATCTGCATATCGCATCATTATATAGTCGTTCTGTACCTGCTTGCCGTTCTCGGTCCAACTGGCATCGACGCCCTTCTTGAGAAGGAGGCCGTTGTAGCTGGCATACTGATTCACTGCGCGGCTGTCCTGGTTGGACTGCTTGGCACCGGTGCTGTAGTTGTATACCTGGGTGGCTGCGGGTGAAGGATCGAAATCAAAACCACAGTGCTGGGTATTGAATTCAACTATGGTCTTGGCGCAGCGGGGATCCCTGTTCTTGAAGGGATTAAGGCTGTCGAAGAGAGGAGATTCATCGATGGGTTTGCCGTCGGTGCAGAGGTATGCTGCAAACAGATCCCATGAAGGGGTATAGGCAGCATATCCGCCCGCATTGCGGGGCAGGGAGTTGTTCACATACCACTGTTCCAGCACAACACTGCTTTCGATGGAACGGGGAATCGCGAATATCTTCTCCTTGATGAGGCCGGTGCTCTGCCAGAAGATATCGGCATAGTCGGCTTCGAGAGTGTAGTTCTTGAGCTTGATGCAATTGTCGGCAGCCTCGGCTGCGGTAGCCCAGTCACCCATATAAAGGGCATAGCGGGCCTTCATCGCATAAGCGGCACCCTTGGTGGCGTGCACGGCGTTCGTGCCCCAGTCGGAGGGAAGAGACTCGATAGCCTTGTCGAAGTCGGCATACATCTTCTCGATGACGGTGGCTTTCGCAGTGCGGCCGTTATTCATTGCCTCCTGAATGGTCTGATAGGTGTCGATGTAGGGAACATCGCCGAAGAAGGTGAGCAGGTCGCCGTACTTGCAGGCACGGGCGAAGTATGCCTCGGCCTCATAGCGCTTGACCTGATCCTCCGCCATGCCCTTTTCGCGGGCGCGGTCGATCTTGTCCAGCAGGGAATTCGCACGGGCGATGAGTTTGTAGGCCTGCTGCCAAATGACATTGGAATCCCAGGTCTGTCCGTTGACAGTCCCTTCGAGGATGGCATTGCGGTTGGTATTGCGGTAGGTGAAGTTATCGGACCACTGTTCCTGAGGAAGGAGGTAGTCCCAATAGCCCAGCACATAGAATTCATTGACCGCCATGTTCAATTCGGTCTCGGTGGTGTACCAGGAGTCGCTGTTGCCCTGACTGAGTGGAGTCATATCCATGGAAACGCAGGATGCGAGTGCAAGGGCGGCGGAAAGTATGATTATAGACTTTTTCATGATGTCGCGCTTTTAGAATTTGACGGTAACACCTGCGAGGACGGAGGTCGTGATAGGATATGAAGTATAACCCATTTCCGGATCCCATCCCTTAGGATAGTTGCTGATTGAGAACAGGTCGGAGGCGCTCACATAGAGGCGTACCTTCTTCATGCCGGCGACCGAGGTCCACTTGGAAGGAAGCGTATATCCGAAAGTGACATTCTTCAGGCGGAAATATGCACCATTGAACATCCAGTAGTCGGAGATAGCATAGTTGTTGGAAATGCCGACCTTGGTAAGGCGGGGATACTTTGCCGCGGCGTTTTCGGCGTCGGTATTGAAGGGACTCCAATACTTGCCGTCGATGATGGCGGGGATGTTGCCATAGTTGTCGCGCAGGGGCTGCACCATGGCAGAGCCCAAGTAGGAGTTCTTCTTGCCTATACCCTGGAAAGCCATCGAGAAATCGAGGTTCTTCCAGGCCATGTTGACATTGCCGCCGAACTGGAAGCGGGGGAACTGGTTGCCCAGCACCACACGGTCGTATTCGGGGGAAATCTTTCCATCCGGAACTCCGTCGGGACCGGAGATATCCTTATACTTGATATCGCCGACCGCCACGGAATTGTTCAGTTTGGCGGAGTTGTCCACATCTTCCTGGGTGAGGAAGAGACCATCGCTCATATAGCCGTAGTAAGCATTGTAGTACTCGCCGGCACGCTGGATGGTGCTGCTGCCTATGATGTCGGCATCGTTCAGGTAGTCGATCCTGGAAAGGAAGTCGGACACGTTGACGCTCACGCTGTAGATGAAGTCGCCTTTGCGGTCGTGCCAGCCGAGTTCGAGATCCCATCCGCGGGTGCTCATCTTACCGGCATTGGTGCTGGGGTTGTTGTAACCCATGGCCCAGGGAATCTCGATGGAGAGGAGCATGCCGTCGGTCTTCTTGGTGTACCAGTCGAATCCCACGGACAGGCGGCTGTCAAGAAGGGTTGCGTCTAAGCCGAAGTCCAGGGATGTGGTGGTTTCCCAAGTGATATCCTCAACCGCAAGGGCGCGCTGAGAAGCGGTCTTGGAAGAAGATACCTCACCATCCTTATAGAAGAGAGCGTCGCCGAAGTTTATGAGGGCGAGATAGGGGAAGTAGTTGCTTCCGATGCGCTCGTTACCGAGCATACCCCAGCTTGCGCGGAACTTGAGGAAGGAGAGCACGGGCTTCATACCCTGCATAAAGTCTTCCTCGCTGATGACCCAACCTGCGGATACGGATGGGAAGGTGCCCCAGCGGTAATCTCTCGCAAAGCGGGAAGATGCATCACGACGCACGTTGGCCTGCAGGAGATAGCGGCCGTCGTAGTCGTACATCATTCGGCCGAAGAAGGAATTGGAAGTGTATTCGCTGCCGCTGCCGGAGTTCTCCATGAAATCCTCGGGACCGATGTTGAGGTAAGGATACTGGGTGAGTTCATACTGGTCGCGGGCCGCGGTGAGGGATTCGCTCTTCATCACATAGTTTTCGAAACCGCCCATCGCGCTGAAGTTATGCTTCTCTCCGAAGGTGTGCCTGTAATTCACAAGCACCTGGGTGGTCACGTTATAGTTGTCGTTGCGGGTCTCGCTGAGTTTGTTGGTAGCATAGGTGGTGCCGCCGCCCTCAAGCCAGCCGCCGAATGCATCGGGGTTGTCCATAAGGGTGTAGAAAGCCGCCTTCTTGAACTGCTTGGTCTTGGTGTAGTTGATGAAAGGAGAAATGACACCCTGAATGCTGAGGTCCTTGATCGGCTTGTATTCGAGGGAGCCTTTACCGCCGATCTGGGTGCTCCAGGAAGTGGAGCGTCCGCCGTTCAGCAGCAACCCATATGGGTTAGCACCGGACTTGCCTTCCGCAATGCGGCCGTCATCCCACATCGCCGCATAGACTGCAGGGGTCTTGCGCATATCGCTGAAGGGGCCGTAGACGGTGCTGCGGCTCTTTCCGCGTCGGATGTTGATGTCGAGGGATGCGTTCAGTTTGTCCTTGATGATGGTGAAGTCGTTGTTGGTGCGGAGCATATAGCGCTGGAATCCGCGGCCGTCATAAAGGCCTTCCACCTGATCGTAGGAGAGGGAAACCTTGGTGCGCACGAGCTCGTTGCCGCCCGAAACAGAAACCTGATGTGTGGTGCGGGGTGCATAATCCTTCATCATCAGGCCCCTCCAGTCCGTGATGGGATAGTGGTTGGGGTCGGTTTCATTGTACTTCACCCAGTTCTTAATCTGGTCGGCAGAGTAGAGCTGAAAGAATCCGGCGGTGTTGTTGTCGTTGTAGAGAAGCTCGTTGGACATCTCCAGGAAACGGGTGACGCCCACCATATCAGGCTCTGCCGTAGGGATTTCCAGGCCGAACTCACCCGTGTAGGTGAGGCTGAGGTCGGACTTGTCGCCGCGCTTGGTGGTGATGAGGATGACGCCCGCAGCAGCCTTGGATCCATAGATGGAGGCGGCCGCAGCATCCTTCAGCACGGAGATGCTCTGCACGTCGGAAGGATTCACGTAATCCATGCTGCTCACCTGCACGCCGTCCACTATATAAAGAGGATCGGAAGTGCCGATGGTGGTGATACCGCGGACACGGATGGAACCTGCCGAAGCACCCGGAGCAGAGTTGTCGCGGGTGACCATCACACCGGAAAGAGCTCCCTGTAGGGCGGTGGAAAGGGTAGTGGTCTTCTTGGCTTCGATGTCTTCGCCGCGCACGGATGCGACGGAACCGGTGAGGTCCTTGCGCTTCACTGTGCCATAACCGATAACCACGACCTCGTCGAGGAGTTTGGTGTCAGGTTCGAGGGAGACTTCGATGTGGCTCCTGTTGCCAGGGACCACATCCTTTTCCAGATAACCGATGAACGATACCGTAAGCGTAGCGCCCTGGGGATACTCAAGGGTGAAGTCACCGTCGAGCCCGGTCGTCGTTCCAGTCGTGGTGCCCTTCACAATCACGGCTGCACCCATCAGGGGCTCGCCATTCTCATCGGATACGACACCGGAGACCCTCGCATTTTGCGCGAATGCCGACACCGTAGCGAGCATCAGCCACAAAGTTGCAAAGATCTTCATTGAACTTTGGATTCTTTTCATAATAGTTATTATTGTTTGATAGTTACTTCTTTGATTTTGACCCATCCGTCGGCAGTAAGGAAATCCTTCTTCACGGAAAGATTGATTCCGATGGCGTCGTTCTTGGTGCGATCCACGACACCAACCGCCCATAAGTACTGCCCGGCGGGGAAGCCGTTGAGGGTGAGTTCGGTATTATAAGTGACAGGCTTGGACTGCAGCCACTGCGACAGGTCCGAATCCTCCACGACAAAGGTTTTCACAATACTGCCGTCTGCCTTGTCGAGAAGGGCAAATGCCACCTTGTATTTCTGGTTCCACTGAGGGATATTGGTGGGGCAGTATCCCCAGCCGAGGTTGATCCAGCGATGAGAGAGCGTGACTTTTGCTCCGTGGGCCGCTTCGACGGGCACGGAAATCAAATCAGGATAGAGGCGGTAGCCGCCTTCCTGGATGAATTTATTCACCAGGTCGAACGCATCCTTGAACCAGGACTGCACTTCGCCGTTTGTCCGGAAATCCATCATATTCACGTGATTCTCTCCCGACTGGTCATATTCACCTTTGCGCACATCTTCGGGATGCCCCTCGCGATATCCATCCTCGGGGTATATCCAGAATCTGTGGGTGTTCAGCACAAATCCGCCTTCCATAACTATAGGGCGCTTGAAGAACCACTTGGAAGCGTAACTCTTATGCCAGGACGTGTAGTAAGTGTGCATTCCAAAAGCATCGTTACGAAGGCTGTATCCCTTATTCACGCACCTGTCCAGCAGTTCTTCGGTATCGGATTTGAGTTTGTTGTCGTTCACGGAATCCCCTATGGTGTTGTGATAGTTCATAACGAGGGGGATCTTGCTGAATGCTTCCAGATAGAGATCGGTGATCCAGTCGAAAACCGAGGCCTTGTTTGCATTGTTCTTATAGACCAGCGTGTGTCCTTCTCCCCAGAGTCCCAGACCGTAGCCGTCGACGAATTCCGTCTTATCGGGATCGTTGAACTCCTCGCCGAAGGCCCTCAGCATCTTTGCATATTTCTGCTGGAACACGGGGTCGTCGGGATAAGGGCATTTCCAAGTGAGGTGTGAGCCGTCCGTGTAATAGGAGCAGCCGGCATCGAACACATATTCCGGAGTATTGAGGCCCTGGTCCCGGCCGTCCACGACGATTCGGAAACTCATTTTCAGGCCCCTGTCCCTCAGCGTTTTGACCAGTTTGCTGAAATTGGAATTCGCATCCTTCCACACATAATTCCCTTCGGTGGGTTCCAGATTTCTCCAACTGGTGCGAAGATAGGCGCAGGTGGCGTAGTCGCTGACCTTGACCACGGTGCCATCGCCGGCCGGCATTGAATCGTACCCCTGCGACGCCCAGAAAGTATCATTCCACTGCCTTCCCACATACAGGACCCATCCGGTAAGAGGATTCTTGATAATGGAAGTGCGGTCCGGAGTGATTTTGACCTGCTCCATATTCGTTTCGGTGCTTCCGCCTGCGGGTTTTTCTTCTTTCCCGCAGCCAAGGCAGACCATTGCCGAAATCGCAATTATGCTGATAATCTTCTTCATTGGCTACTTTATCTCTATCTGGCGGACTTTGACCCATCCGTTAACTTTCAGTGAAGGATCCACCGCAACATCGAGCCCGGGGTCCAGGGCATTGCGCCTGTCCACGAGAGCGGTGGCGAGGGTGTATGTGCCAGCCGGCACATCGTCCAGGGCCAAAGTCTGGCTGTAACGGTTTACCGACTCTTTCAACCAGGTGGCAAGGTCTGTGTCGTCGGAGGCCCATTTCTGCACGGGCTGGCCTGCCTCATCCAGAAGAGCAAAGCCCACGGTATAGCGCCAATCCCACTGAGGAATGTTTACCGGGCAGTATCCCCAGCCCATGTTTTTCCACTCATATTCCAATTTTATGCTGCCGGAAGCCTTGGATGGAGCTTTTATCCAAACGGGATAAAGCCTGTATCCGCCTTCCGCCACAAAGCGCTTCACGAGTTCGAACTCCTGGCCGAACCAGGAGCGGACTTCATCGTTCACGCGCAGGTCCATCATATTTACGCGCGCCTCTTGAGCTGCCTTGAACTCTCCCTTGCGCACATCCTCGGAATGCCCTTCCCGGTATTCTCCGGAAGGATCCGTCCAATAACGGTGATGCGCTGCGGTAATCCATCCTCCTTCCAGGATGATGGGACGCTTGAAATTCCATTCCGCCGCAAATTCTTTTTCCCACTGCTGATAATAACCATTCATCCCGAATGCATCGTGGCGGAGGCTGTAGCCGTTGGCGATTGCCTGGCGCAGAAGCCTTTCGGAAACCTCAGACACGGGCCCCCAGCCATTTGCGCTGGGCTCCCCTATCAGGCGATGGTAGTTGATCACGAGGGGAACTTCGGTAAAAGTCCGGGCGTAGAGGGTGGTTATCCACTGCATCACCTCGCTGTTCTTGGTAGGATCCTTGTAGATGAGGCTGTGCCCCTCTCCCCATTTGCCAAGGCCATAGGCGTCGATGAAATCCACCTTGTCGATATCATTATATTCGGCGGCGAGAGCCTCTATGAACTTTCCGTATTTTGCCTGGAAAACCGGGTCGTCCGGATAAGGAGTGCGGACCTCGTTCCTGCCGACCATCGACGTGAAATATTCTGCACCTGCATCGAAAACATAGTCGGGGGTGTTCTGACGCTGATCACGGCCATCCACGACAATGCGGAAACTCAGCTTCATCCCCCTGTCCAGAATGGATTGGAAGAGTTTGTTGAGCCTGGAATCCGGATCCAGCCAGGCATATTTACCTTCTTCGGGCTCGAATGCCAACCAACTGGTGCGGACGTAAGCCGTGTTGGCATAATCGCTGACTTTTACCGTCTCGCCGGTAGATGTGGGCATTGAGTCGTAGCCGTTGCGTTCCCAGAAGTTTTCGTCCCAGTCCCTGCGGAGATACATTACCCAGCCGTTCAGCGGATTGCGGAGGACGGTTTCGGTGTCTGGGGTGAAAACAACTTTTCCGGAGTTGCAAGAGACTGCGGCAGCCAGGCAGACTGCTGCGATTATCAAGAGTTTAGTGAAACGATTCATTGGCCTTTGTTTCGTGTTTTGATGCGAAGGTAAATAATATGAATAAAAACCACTTCCCTAGTTCGTACGGAAATGGTTTCATTTTGTACACACCCCCACAGAGTGCGTTCTAAGCGGGATTTTCTTGCTTCTTAAAGTCGGAAGGAGAAATGTCGTAGCGCCGCTTGAAGCAGACGCTGAAATACTTCGGATTGGCAAATCCAGTGCGGTCCGATATCTCGGAAATGGTGAGGTCGGAGTCCTTCAGCAACTGCGCCGCGCGTTTCAGCCGGATATCCAGGATAAACTCCTTGATGGACATTCCGGTTATATCCTTGATCTTCTGATAGAGGATAGTACGGCCGACCGCCATATCGTAGACGAATTCGTCCACGTCGTATTCGTTGTTGTCCATATTCTTCTCTATGGCATCCATCGCCTTGGAGAGAAGGGCTTCGTCCATAGAGGATATGACCAGTTTGGACGGCTCTGCCACGAACTTCTTCGAATAATAGTTCCGGAGTTCTTCCTGCATCCTCAAGAGTCCGTCCACCTGCGAAAGCAGGAACTCCATATCGAATGGCTTCTCTATGAATACGTTGGCTCCGCTTTCCATCGCTTTCACCTTCATATCTCCATTGCCCGAAAGGACGACTACAGGGATATGGCTGGATTTGAGGCTGCCGCGAAGGTGGCGGCACACTTCGAATCCGTCCGTATCTCCCATCATCAGATCTGTGATGACCACATTTGGATGGACCTTGTCCACCTTTTCGATTCCGTCCGCCCCATCGGCAGAGGAGTATACGTTGAAACGGGCGGACAGGTGTTCCTGAAGATAAGAGCGGAGCTGCTCATCGTCATCTATGACCACTATCGTGTGCGCCTTGCGGGATTGGCCGGCAGCCTGTTCACTGACATCCAGTTCCTCGATGAGGGCGTCCACTTCTTTCTCCACAAAACCATAAGAAAGAGATTCATCTTCTTCGGCAGACAAGGAATGGGGTGCAGGAGGAAGAGGCATGCTGACGGTAAACACCACCTGCGCATTGCCTGAACTCACGCTGATTTTGCCGCCTATCTCATCTACAAGCTCTTTGACGATTGCCAGCCCCAATCCGGTACTGGTCTCGAAACTGGGCTGGAATTCGCGCGTGCGGTTGAAAGCCTCGAATATTTGCGACAGTTTGTCTTCTGGAATCTCGTTTCCGGTGTTGGAGACGCTCACCTCCACTATCCCGCTGCCGGACTCCTTGATCTGCAGCACTATGGATCCTTGCTCAACCGTATATTTTACGGCATTGGAGAAAATATTGGTAAATATCTTTTCTATCACTTCATGGTCGAAAAGACAAGGATAGCTGTCCGATTGGGAACGGAAATCCATTTCTATACCCTTGCGGTCGGCATATATCTCGAAAAGGGAAAAAATGCTGCGCAGGAAACTCACCAGATCGCCGCCCACAGGATTCAGGGTCACTTTATTGCTCTCTATCTCACGGAAGGTCAGCAACTGCCCTATCATTCGCTGGATCCGGGATACATTTCTCTCGATGTGAACCGCATATTTGTTGGCCGGAGAATCCTCCGGAAGGCGCTCCTTGAGTTTGCGCAGAGGATCCACTATGAGAGTAAGCGGTGTCTTCAGATCGTGGGAGATATTGGTAAAGAACTTGATTCTGGCCCGCGACAGTTCCTGCATATTCTTCTCCTTCAACTTCTCCATCTCAAGCTCGTGGCGATATATCTTCTTATTGGTGAAAAAGCGCCATACCAGGTATATCAGGGCCAGCACGATGATAGCGTAGAGCATTTGTGCCCACCAGGAAAGGAAAGGACTTGGATGTATGGTCCACTCCATGGCAGTGACACTGTCTCCCCACAGGCCATCGTTGTTCGATGCCTTGACTTCGAAACGGTAACTGCCCGGATTCAGGTCATAATAACGCATTGTATTCTGCCCCGGATCAAGGGTTGTCCACTCATCCGACAACCCCACCAGGCGGCACGCATAGCGGTTGTTTTCGGCGTGAAGATAACTGTCGGAAGAAAATCCGAGAGCGATATTGGACTGCCTGTGATTGAGCGAAAGGCTCTTATTCGGCCCTATGTATTGTTCTGTCGGGACCGGACTGGCATTAACCCGCACATCCGTGAAGAAAACCACGCTCTTGTGTTGGTTGGTGCGAATGTCTCCAGGACGGAAGAGGATGAAACCATCGGTGCCTCCGAACATCAGTTCTCCCCTGGAACTCACAAAAGCAGAGCGGACGTAGAACGCTCCACAGTGGCTGGGAGTATTGAGAGTGGATGGCACGATGCGCCCGTCGGTCCTGCGGAACAGTCCCTCGTCTGTACTGAACCAGACTTCCTTCGATACTGGATCCTCCACTATTCCGAACACGGTGCGTCCGTTAAGGGGGATATTGGTGTAGGTTCCATCCTTGGCCAGAACGTTCAGCCCGCCGCCCTTGGTGCCCAACAGAAGCTCTCCATTGGAGCACCTGCAATAGCAGCAAAGGTTGTTAACCGCGTAGGACTGCCCTTCCAGACGATAGGTTCTCAAGACGTCCAGGGTAGAATCGTCCAGCACGTGCAGGCCCTGATGTGTCAGCAGCCACAAGCACCCCTTCCCATCGTTGAAGAAGGTTTCCACCTGGCGAACCTGACGGCTGCTTAGGCGGCTGATCTTTCCATTATCCAGACTGGCGTGCATGAAACGGGAGTCCGGGTCGGACATCCATATTCCTCCCTTGCCGTCCGGCACGAAATCATAGACGCTGAGCGGGTCGTCGTCCGGCCCGCGGGTGATGCTCAGGGCGCGAAAACGGCCGCTGCGGCTGTCGAAGGTCTGTACACCGGAATTGAAGAAAGATGCCCAGATGATGCCATTTTTATCCGTCCACAGTTTTTTCACCATATTGGAACTGAGGCCGCTTCCATCCTGTTGGGTATAATACCGGAAATCGCCCTTGTTCCTGTCCCATACGGTAATGCCCCCACCGTCCGTACCTATCCACAGATGACCTTCCTTATCTTCGCAGAAAGCACTGACAATGGGGTGCCCCAGACCGCCGGGGGTAGCCTTGAAAAAATACCCTGCATCACTGTCTCCCCTGGTGGCATAGGCAAGTTTGCCGCCGTAGGTTCCCACCCACACCCCGCCGTCGGGATCCGGGAAGAGAGACCAGACGGAATTGGTGGGAAGGAAGAAAGGATATTTCAGGTTTGCCCGAAGCAGTTCCGTACGCCCGCTCATGGGGCAGACAATCATCAGCCCATACTGAGTTGCAACCCATACCTTGCCTTCACTGTCGAGGTAAAGTTGCTTGGCAGTGGAAGAACGGTCGTTTTCAATCGGAAGGGTAAAGCGCCGGATAACATCGCCGCTGTTCCCGCATTCGTAAAGGCCGTCGGACAGCGTAAGCACGTAAATATGCTCACTATCCTCCATCACATCTACCACCTGCCCGGGAGAAAAATCCCCGAAAAAGGCCCAGTTTCCACCTATAGAGCTTCTGTAGAGACGGCCTTCGGAACCCACGTACAAATGCTCTCCTGAGCAGGAAAGGGATAGTTTCATAGGATCCGGATTCAAGCCTTCCGGGAGTGGCAGGACTTTACCGTCCAGACCTGTGATTCTTCCATCGCATATCATCCAGACCGTGCCGTCGGAGGTCTTTTCAATTGCCCCGATATTACCGTCCAGAGCCTTTTCGAAGCGATGGTACGCGCAATTGAAGCGCTGCAGGCCGTGATTGGTAGCAGCATAAAGCACCCCGTTTTTATCGGTCACCAGCCAGCCTATGCTCCAATATCGCTCCGGAGCCTGCCGGGTGATGTACTCGTTCATAAGGGTGAAAGAAACGCCATTATACATATAAATGGCGTCGAACCCGCTGAACCAGATACGTCCGAGGCTGTCCTTGGCTATGCTGTGGATGCCTCCGTAGTAAGATGTCTCCGGCATAGCGTGGAACCGCAGGTTTACAGCCCGGACCCACAGGGGCAGGAGCAAGAGCGATATGATCAATGCGGCGCGGCGGGACATGACAGTTTCGGCGTATGGTTCGAAAAACAAATATAAGAATAATAATTTTAGTGTTGTTTTTATGAAATCTTATAAAGAATTCGTAATTTTGTGCTGCTTTTTAAGCGAATATGTTCAATTTATTATAAAATTATGAGAATTATTCAGGTTACAGGTCGCGAAATCCTCGATTCACGTGGAAATCCGACAGTAGAAGTAGAGGTTATCCTCGAATCCGGCATCAAGGGTGTGGCAGCAGTTCCTTCAGGAGCTTCCACCGGTGAGAACGAAGCTCTCGAGCTCCGCGACGGCGACAAGAAGCGTTACGGCGGCAAGGGCGTTCTCAAGGCAGTTGCCAATGTGAACGACATCATCGCTCCCGCAATCATCGGCATGTCCGCTCTCGAGCAGAGGGCTATCGACAAGACCATGATCGAGCTCGACGGCACTCCTACCAAGAGCAAACTCGGCGCAAACGCCATCCTCGGCGTCAGCCTCGCAGTTGCCCACGCAGCAGCCAACTATCTCGAGATCCCTCTTTACAGGTATATCGGCGGCACCAACACCTATGTTCTTCCCGTTCCTATGATGAACATCATCAATGGCGGTGCACACTCCGACGCACCTATCGCTTTCCAGGAGTTCATGATCCGTCCCGTAGGTGCTCAGAACGAGGCCGAGGCCGTCCGCATGGGCGCTGAGGTTTTCCACGCTCTGCAGAAGGTCCTTAAAGGCCGCGGATGCTCCACCGCAGTAGGTGACGAGGGTGGTTTCGCTCCCGCACTGAAGGGCATCGACGACGCTCTCGACTGCATCATCGAGGCCATCAAGGCCGCAGGTCTGGAGCCCGGCAAGGACATCACCATCGCCATGGACTGCGCAGCTTCCGAGTTCTGCTTCAAGGAGGACGGCAAGTTCTACTATGACTACAAGCAGCTCAAGGATGGCAAGAAGAAGGATCCCCGCGGAAAGAAACTCTCCAGCGAGCAGCAGATCAAGTACCTCGAGAAGCTCATCAGCAAGTATCCTATCGATTCCATCGAGGATGGTCTTTCCGAGGAAGACTGGGAAGGCTGGGTGAAGCTCACCAAGGCTATCGGCGACCGCTGCCAGCTCGTGGGTGACGACCTCTTCGTAACCAACGTGAAGTACCTCGAGAAGGGCATCAAGATGGGTGCAGGCAACTCGATCCTGATCAAGGTCAACCAGATCGGTTCCCTCACCGAGACCCTCGACGCTATCGAGATGGCACACCGCAACGGCTACACCACAGTGACTTCACACCGCTCCGGCGAGACCGAGGACACCACCATCGCCGACATCGCAGTTGCTACCAACAGCGGCCAGATCAAGACCGGCTCCCTTAGCCGTACCGACCGTATCTGCAAGTACAACCGCCTCATGAAGATCGAGATGGAACTCGGCGACACCGCCCAGTACGGTTACAAGAAGATCCGCTAAATCCAGGGCCTGGCCGGCTGACCGGCGTCAGGGCCATCACTTTTGAAGACCTGCGGCAAAAACGATGGTTTTTGCCGCAGGTCTTCACTTTACCAACCACACCTGCTGCGATTTCGCTCTTTTTTGCTCCTGGTCCCCGGTCTGGAATGGGGACCTTCTGCGTTTTCGACCTTTTTTGCTCCAGGTCCCGGCCTGAGAACGGGGACCTGTCAAGTTTTCGCCCCTTTTTGCTACAGGTTCCGCGGGCAAAAGTGAAAAAGGGCACTTAGAAGCCGCGCGGCAAAATGCCGTGCAAGGTTTGCCGGTTTTAGTATTATATTTGTATGATGAAAAAATGTTTTTGCTTTATAATTGCACTGTCGTTTCTCTCCTTGACAACAGTATTCGCACAGGAAAGCTGGCTATCCGGCAAGCGCCTGCAGAACTATTTCCAGATTGCAGGAGGTCTGTTCTCCGAATCGGGGAGCATGGCCAAGGATGTATTTCCAGGAGCGTTGCTGCGCTTTTCCTACGGACTGGATATAAAGCTGAACAATGACTGGTCCATAATGCCCGGCGCAGGCATACGGGGGCAGGTCGGAGAAATCAATCACCTGGGATGGGACGGAGTGAATCCGGATGTGATGGAGATGGCCGACTTCTACTGTCAGGCACGTTATCATCAGCAAGCGGACGGGACAAGGATGATTATAGGGCTGGGGCCACAGATTTCGTATATTACAGAACCCGATACCTACTATATCGATGCAGACCCCAGCGATCCTCTGAACGGGAAAGAAAAGTTTACCAGATGGTCTTTAAGCCTCTT
Organism: uncultured Bacteroidia bacterium; assembly: GCA_902762655.1. GTDB lineage: Bacteria > Bacteroidota > Bacteroidia > Bacteroidales > UBA932 > Cryptobacteroides. Next base: position 4,868 of record CACWOZ010000020.1, on the reverse strand, counting down.
GCCAAGCATCACATTCCTGCAGGGGAAGCATTTCCTGTGGGGCTTTGAGGCAAGCATCGGCCTGTCGAATTCCATGAAGCAATATCCGGAATTGGGACGTATAGGGGCTATCCGCTTTCAGTCCGTTGCATTGAACTGCGGGTGGCATTTTTGAAAACTGAGATGAAGAAAACGGAAGGTCTTGTGACCGATGACCCGGATTATATGGAAGTATCTTTCCCGAATACTATTGATTAGTGAGGGGTTATGTCAACAACCGAAGATCCTCCGGGTTCAGGCGAAGCACGCGCGCCAACTGTTTGGCATTGCACTTCAGTTCTGCTTTCAATAAACGGGCAATCTTAAGTCGTTCATCAGCCGAACATTTCGAAACACTGTCTTTCCGGAAATTGCTTATGCCATACTGGACAGCACGGATACGGACTTCAGCATCCGGCAAAGAGAAGTTTCCTTCCATCATCTCCTCTTCCGCTTCCTTGTCAATATTACCGTTATTCAAATCGAACATAAAACTCCCAATACTTTTGAAAGGAGCCTCAGCGGCTTTCACATTGAAAAAAGACGGGGGCCAGACCATCTTCCCTACAATTATCCATTTCCCGGGAACAGTCTCCCTGGAACTAAAAATCTTGTTTAAAGCCCTTGCACTCAAATCTGAAGCCATCACAAAAGAATCCGGTTTCCAGTCATTGAACATATAATAGGCAGAAGACCAGCGGTAACCCTGAGCCGTTACACGAAGCCCTGCCGCAACCGGATTCCTTAAGACATAAATTATCTTTTCTCCCAGTTTATACTGAGGTACAAACCAGCAGCCAGTTTCGATCTTCTCCATAAGTGCTGTGCCGCGGTGCTTAGAAATCCACATTGCCGTCAGCTTTTTGTAGTCAGCAACGTAAGCGTTACAATCGGCTTCCGTGCCATAGAGAATGAAATGAAAATGATTGTCCATCAGGCAAAATGCCAGTACAGCGACGGACCTGCCTGCTTTTAGGCTTAATACAATGCAGATAGCGATTCGATTGATGCCTGCGATGAATTCCTCATCCGATTTGAACAGAATCTCACGTGCTAGACCTTTTGAACAGCAATGGTAGTAACTTTTCATACCCGCAATTTATGCAGAGTAAACTTAAAAATACCCCCTAAAACTTAAATAAAAAGTTTTTACCTACTATTATTATATGAATTGAAAATCTTTTGGCGTTTTGACCAGGTTTTGCTCTAGGTCCTGGCCGGGAAACGGGGACCTGCAGCATTTTCGGCTGCTTTTGATCCAGGCCCCCACCTAGGAAGAGGGACCTGCTGCGTTTTCGCCAGGTTTTGCTCCAGGTCCTGGCCGGGAAACGGGGACCTGCAGCATTTCTACCCGCTTTTGATCCAGGCCCCCACCTAGGAATAGGGACCTGCTGTGTTTTCACCAGGTTTTGCTCCAGGTCCTGGCCGGGAAACGGGGACCTGCAGCATTTCTACCCACTTTTGCTCCAGGTCCTAGCCGGGGAAGAGAGACCTGCGGCATTCTCACCAGAAAATGCCGCAGGTCCGTGATTGTAAAAAAGAGAAAGGTCGATATTATGCCACCAGCCACTTGTGCTTCTCTACACTATAGACGGGCACAAAGGGCAGAATAATGGGAACTTTTTTGATATATGACTGATATTCGGGATCGTCACCGTACACCTCATTCTGGCGCACTTCCAGCCTGCGCGCACCGCTGAACATCACATAAACGATTCCGGCATAGCCAATTGCAACGACCAGCCACTGCCACCAGGTGAGGCCGGCTCCGATGCCGGAAACCAACGCTCCCGTCCATATTGTAAGTTCTCCAAGATAATTGGGGCAGCGGACGATGCGATAAAGTCCGGTATCCACAAAGCGCTTGGGATTCTTCTTTTTGGCTGCACTTTTCTGCGCATCCGCACCGGCTTCGAGGCAGATACCCAGAACAATCATAGCAAATCCAATCCAGGCCCAAAGATCATTTACTACAACGCCATCGGCAGTATTCGCCAGACGGAATGCCACCGGACTCACCTGCCCCACATACAGCAGGGTGCAGAAAAGCCATACGGTGATGATTACAAAAAGAGGCTTTTTCTTTTTTACAGACGGGTCGTAGAGTATCTTGCGGTAAGCCGCAGCTTTGCGCTCCCTGTACAAGAGATATCCGCCCAGGCGGAATCCGAAAACGAACATCGCCGCACACATGGCGACTGTCGGCGCACTCAGGACATCACGGAAAACAACGGCAATGGCGATTGCCAGTGCAGAAATGCCAAAGCCGTATCCAAGCGAGAAAAAGTAAATGAAATATTTCCAGCCCACTGCCGAAACAAACAGCGAAACTGCAAGAAGAATAAGAAGATAGTGCATTTCTGAACAACTTTACAATACCGTCAAGATAGGAATAATTCTGAAAATAATGAAATTCTTTTCTTATATTTATGGTCACAAATTATTCAACACTATGACCTTCACCATGATCATCGAGCTGCTCATCGTTCTTGCAGCGCTCTATGTGGGTTCCCGCTACGGCAGTCTCGCACTAGGTGCGATTTCCGGCATCGGCCTCGCCATCCTCGTATTCGGATTCGGCCTCAAGCCCGGCACTCCTCCCACGGATGTCATCTACATCATCATCGCAGCTGTAACCTGTGCCGGCACCTTGCAGGCCTCAGGCGGTATGGACTGGATGATACAGATTGCAGAGAAGATGCTGCGCAAGCACCCAGAGCATATTACTTTCCTCGCCCCGCTGGTGACCTTCTTCCTCACCGTGCTCGTGGGCACCGGGCATGTGGTCTACACAATAATGCCCATCATCTGCGACATCGCGCTGAAGAAGGGAATTCGCCCGGAGCGCCCCTGCGGAGTAGCCTCAGTGGCATCACAGGTGGGCATCACCTGCTCGCCTATCGCGGCTGCGGTGGTGGCTTTTGTTACGATTTCGAATGCGAACGGTTACATGGTCTCAATTCCGCAGGTGCTGATGGTTACCATCCCCTCCTGCCTGATCGGATTGATGTGCGCCGCGGCCGCCTCATACAATCGCGGCAAGGACCTGGACAAGGACCCTGAATTCCAGGCAAGGGTAGCGGATCCGAAGATCCATAAATATATGTACGGCAATTCCGCCACAACCCTTGACAAGGAAATCACCCGCGAGGCCAAGGCATCGGTCTTCATCTTCCTGACCGCTCTGCTCGTAATCGTGGCGTTCGCTTTCTGCCAGATGATCAAGATAGACGGCGAGCCTCTGTCGAAGGTTATCAATCTGCCCAAGATGAACATCTGCATCCAGATAATAATGCTGGTAGCCGCCGCTCTCAACATCATGCTCTGCAAGGTAAACCTGCCCAATACGGTGTCCGGATCCGTCTGGAAATCGGGAATGGTGGCAGTGATTGCAATCTACGGAATCGCCTGGATGGCAGATACTTACTTCTCAAATTACATGGAAGAGATGAAGTCTATGCTGGGCGGTCTGGTGGAAAGTTATCCCTGGGCCATTGCGTTCGTATTCTTCATGGTTTCAGTGCTGATCAACTCCCAGGGAGCGGTCGTGGTCGCCATGCTGCCACTGGCCTACTCACTCGGAATCGCCGGTCCGGTACTCCTGGGAGTGATGCCCAGCGTATACGGATATTTCTTCATCCCCAACTATCCTTCCGATATCGCAACCGTCAACTTTGACCGTTCCGGAACCACGGTTATAGGCAAATACCTGTTGAACCACTCGTTCATGATGCCGGGACTGATCAGCGTGATAGTGGCCACGATAGTCGGCTACCTTATTTGCAACGTGTTCTTCGCCGGATACTTTGCCGGATTCGTGGCGTGAACCTGATATTCGATTTCGGCGGAGTCCTGATCGACTGGGACCCGCATCATCTTTACGATCCCTACTTCGGGGACCGCACTCGGGCGGATTGGTTCCTCCAGAACATCTGCACGATGGAATGGAATACGCAGATGGATGGCGGGAAGCCTTTCGCTGTAGGCGTGGCGGAACTTTCAGCGCGTTTTCCGGAATGGGCGAAAGAGATAGAGATGTTCCATAAGGATTGGATCAAGATGATCGGAGGACCGATTCCCGGGATGTACGAACAGCTTTGCGAGTACAAGGCCGCGGGGCATCATCTATACGGGTTGAGTAACTGGTCTGCCGAGACCTTCCCTTTGGTGCGGGACAGGTTCCCTTCGCTGCAGCTGCTGGAGGGAATGGTGGTTTCGGGATATGAGGGGATTGTGAAGCCGGCTCCCGCGATATTCGAGTTGCTGCTCCGGCGCTACAGTTTGCGCGCCGAGGATTGTGTGTTCATTGACGACAACCCGACTAACGTGGATGGCGCGCTTGCCGTCGGCATCCGCGGCATCAGATTTACCTCTGCCGCAGAACTACGCTCCTTCCTTGAAAAATAATGTTTAAACACAAATCGGCCTTTCAGCGCTGTTTTTGTAAAAAAGTTGCTCGAAACGGGCAACTTTTTTACACTTTTGGCCTTCAGTGGCCGTTTTTTGTCCGCATTTTTTTGGAGGACTCGTTCGGAAGGCAGGCAGGGTGCGGAGGCGTAGTGCAGGCTGACCGGAGCTTTTCCGGATGAGCCTTTTTTTTGCGAAGACGGGAATGACTCCGGCAGTCGCAGAGGAACCGGGCAGCGACCAGATAAGACCTGTGCGTGTCTGGAGGTAGGAAAGGGATTGAGAGATGAGCAGAGAAGAGCAACACAAACAAAGAAAGCCCGGACGATTTCTCGTTCGGGCTTTCCGAAAAACGGCGGCTACCTACTCTCCCAACTGGTCGGTCAGTACCATCGGCGTAAGTGCGTTTAACTTCTCTGTTCGGAATGGATAGAGGTGGGTCC
>CACWOZ010000019.1 GCA_902762655.1 uncultured Bacteroidia bacterium | reverse complement strand
AGAATGAAACTCAAAGGAATTGACGGGGGCCCGCACAAGCGGAGGAACATGTGGTTTAATTCGATGATACGCGAGGAACCTTACCCGGGCTCGAACGGTAGACGAACGATACAGAGATGTAAAGGCCCTTCGGGGCGTCTATCGAGGTGCTGCATGGTTGTCGTCAGCTCGTGCCGTGAGGTGTCGGCTCAAGTGCCATAACGAGCGCAACCCTTGTCAGTAGTTACCAGCATGTGAAGATGGGGACTCTACTGAGACTGCCACCGCAAGGTGAGAGGAAGGGGGGGATGACGTCAAATCAGCACGGCCCTTACGTCCGGGGCGACACACGTGTTACAATGGCGGCCACAGAGGGAAGCCACCTGGCGACAGGGAGCGAATCTCGAAAAGCCGTCTCAGTTCGGATCGGAGTCTGCAACCCGACTCCGTGAAGCTGGATTCGCTAGTAATCGCGCATCAGCCATGGCGCGGTGAATACGTAATCGCGCATCAGCCATGGCGCGGTGAATACGTTCCCGGGCCTTGTACACACCGCCCGTCAAGCCATGAAAGCCGGGGGTGCCTGAAGTCCGTGACCGAGAGGAGCGGCCTAGGGCAAAACTGGTAATTGGGGCTAAGTCGTAACAAGGTAGCCGTACCGGAAGGTGTGGCTGGAACACCTCCTTTTTGGAGCGAGATTCCCGACACTCGACGCGCTCGCGGTCTGTAAACAAGGCGTTCAGAGGCCTGCGAGTATTTGTTCTTCCATTATTATATAGTCTCTTAGCTCAGTTGGTTAGAGCGCCACACTGATAATGTGGAGGTCCGCGGTTCAACTCCGCGAGGGACTACAACTTAATCTACGGGGGTATAGCTCAGTTGGTAGAGCACCTGCTTTGCAAGCAGGGGGTCAAGAGTTCGAATCTCTTTATCTCCACTCCATAAGCCATCGCAAATGCGGTGGCTTTTTTCGTGGAGATAAATCTCATTTTTCAGGGGATCTGCCCCTAAAGTATCCCACCGCTCCCGTCCTTAGTCCTTCGGACCGGCCTCCGCGGTTCGCCTGCTGGCTCAGATCTTGACCGCAGCACTACTATTCGGTTCCAGGAGGTTCTGAAATACAACGACTGGGAAAAATGCAAACAAAAATCGGCCGTAGAAGGCGGTTTTTGTAAAAAAGATGGTGATTACAGACAATTTTTTTACACTTTTGGCTTTCAGAGGCCGATTTATGTTTAAACGTTTCTAAACGTTTTAATAAAATGTGATCCCGCTCGGTAAGTAATTGCATATCGACAGCGCCGGACATTGAAATTTCAAAAATAATTCCCAACTTTGAATAAATATTAAGAACAATGAATAAGCGATTATTGTCCATCGATGTCCTGAGAGGTTTTGACATGATGTTCATCATGGGCTTCGCTGGGCTCGTGACGGCCGTCTGTGGCCTTTTTCCGGAAGGCGGAGACAGCTTTATCGCTCTGCAGATGAAACATGTGGAATGGAATGGCATTGCGCACCATGACACCATATTCCCACTCTTTCTTTTCATCGCGGGAATGACATTCCCCTTCTCTGCCGCCAGACGCATAAAGGAAGGAAGCAAAGTGGCATTGTTGAAGAAAGTGTTCAGCAGGGGCCTTATGCTGGTCTTTCTCGGGCTTATATACAACGGCGTTTTCAATCTGGACCTCCCGAATGTGCGCATTCCGAGCGTGCTGGCAAGAATAGGCCTTGCATGGATGTTTGCAGCCCTCCTTTACATGTACTGCGGCCAGAAGGCCAGATTCCTGATAGCCGCTGTGATATTGATTGCTTATAATCTGCTCTTGATGATTCCGGCACCAGACGCCGCAGGAGCTTCGTCGCTCAGCCTGGAAGGCAATATCGTGGGGTATGTCGACCGCATGGTCATGCCGTCCCATCTCCTGAAACAAGGGCTCTTCGACCCAGAAGGCATCTTATCGACATTCCCTGCGATTGTGACGGCGATGCTCGGCCAGTTTACCGGTGAGTTTGTGCGTAAGCCACGTGTCAGCCATAAGACTCTCAAGATGCTGTGCGCGGCTGCCGTAATGCTTGCAATCGGCCTGCTTTGGAGCATGTGGTTCCCAATTAACAAGAAACTATGGACTAGCACCTTCGTTCTTGTAGTGGGCGCATATTCGGTAGCGATGTTCGCAGTTTTCTATTGGATTATCGATGTAAAAGGTTTTACTGGCTGGACTCCGTTCTTCCAGGTAATAGGCCTCAACTCCATCACTATCTATATGGCGCAGAGGATCATCCCTTTCTCGGCGGTGAACCGCTTTTTCCTCGGGGGTCTTGCAGGACTGTGCCCGGAGCCTGTCGGCAAAGTGATCCTGGCATCAGGATATTTCGCCATAAGCTGGCTCTTCCTCTGGTTCCTTCATAAAAAGAAAGTCTATTTGAAAGTATGAAAAAACTTGCCCTCATTATTTTTGCCGCCTTGTCAATCGCGGCATGTGCCCCAAAGGACCATGTAATCCATATCAAGACACCCGTTCGTCCTGCCGGACAGCAGGATGTGATAGGTCTCGCCCTTGCTCCGCTCGATACCGTGCGTGTCGGCTTCATCGGACTCGGAATGCGCGGCCCCGGAGCGGTGGAACGCTTCTGCTATCTACCCCGGACTAAAATCGTAGCCCTTTGCGATGTAGAAGAAGAAAATGTCGACAAGTGCAAGGCAATAACCGCCCGTCACGGCCGTCCCGAGCCGGCAGGATACAGCGGCAGCGAAGATGTCTGGAAGCAACTCTGCGAGAGAGACGATATCAATCTGGTTTATATCGCAACGGATTGGATAAATCATGCTCCAATGGCGCTATATGCAATGGAGCACGGCAAGCATGTGGCCATAGAAGTGCCTGCGGCCACCTCCTTGAAAGAGATTTGGGCCCTCATAGATAAGGCCGAAAGCAAGCGCCTGCACTGCATGATGCTGGAAAACTGCGTATACGATTTCTTCGAGCTCACGACCCTGAACATGGCGCAGCAAGGTCTCTTCGGCGAAGTTATCCATACCGAAGGATCGTATCACCACTGTCTGGATGAGTTCTGGGACGAGTACTGGCATTCCTGGCGTCTGGATTTCAATGCGGAGCACAAGGGAGACATCTATCCAACCCATGGCCTGGGCCCTGTCTGCCAGGTTATGAATATACATCGCGGCGACCGGATGAAAACCTTGACGGCGATGGAAACCCGTTCGGTGGTGGGCAAAAGACTGTGGAGTGAACGCGGGCATGATCCCGAGGAATTCCAGAACGGTGACGAGACAGTTACAATGATTTCTACCGAAAAGGGCAACACTATACTGATAGAGCACAATGTCATGACGCCCCGCCCGTACAACCGCATGTATCAGGTGGTTGGCACCGAAGGATATGCCGCAAAGTATCCCGTCCAGCAGTACAGCCTGCGTCCGGACAGGCAGGAAGGGGCACCCGATCATGAGAATCTTAATTCCCACCGCCCTGTTACCAAGGAAGTTATGCAGGCTCTTACCGAGAAGTACCGCAGTCCCATCCTTACCCCCGAACTCGAGGCCATGGCAAAGGCGGTCGGCGGACACGGAGGCATGGATTTCATTATGGATTATCGTCTGGTGTACTGCCTCACTAACGGCCTTCCCCTCGATATGGACGTCTACGACCTCGCCGAATGGTGCTGTCTGGGCGAACTGGGTGCAATTTCGATAGCGAACGGCAGTGCCCCGGTCGAGATACCCGACTTTACGCGCGGATCCTGGGACAAGCAGAAAGGCTTCAGGTACGCTTTCGCTGATTAGAGTTCAAGCGCTTTCCTGGCTTCGGCGATTGCTTGTTCTGGACCTTCTTCTCCCAGACGGGGGATTGTAAACAGATCCAATGCGGCCTCGAGTGCCTGAAGGCGCACGGTATCCCCTGCCTCTTTCCATTCCTTGCGGAGGATAGAGGCTTTTTCGTAGTCCTGTATGCCTTCTGCCAGCCTCTCGAAGCGGACGCTGCTGCAGCCGTCGGGGTATACCATATAGCAGTCTCCGGCGGGCCATCTGCGGAAGCGGGCGTCGTTCACCGGATCCTCCGTCCATGAATTGTAGGCCCAGCGAAGATATCCGTCGAAATTCCCGGCAAGCGCATACCAGCCCATCCATATGCCCTCGTTCGTATTCGAGGCGATGAAAGTATTGGGATATTTCTCGGCGCAGCAGGTGTAGTAGGTGCTGACCATGCCCTTGGAGCGGCGTGCCTCGATGATTTCATCGGGATAAGGCTCGCGCGAAGTGACGCAGAGGTCATGGATCTGCTCCTGAATCTCTTCATGGAAAGATCCGGCCAGAGCCACCTTGAAGTCCGGGACCGACTCGCGGACAACGGCCAGGCAGGCTTTCATAGCATCCAGCGGGCGCTCGTCCATGGCAATGCAGGTCTTCTCGTACCACCCTTTCTGCTTCAGATGGGCGGCGAAATCGCGGAGGAACGGCTTCCAGTATTCCTTGTATTCAGGGCTGTCGGCAGGAGCGGTGACGAAGTGCGTCTGCCCGGATTCGGCATCGATGTAGTCGAATGTCAGCTTCCAGGGAATCATAGTGTAGCAGTTGATCTGAGCGTCGATTCCGAGGCCGGACATGAACTCCACCCACCGGTCGAAAACGGAATAATCGTAGGTCCATGTGCCGTCGGCATGGCGGGTCTTTACTACCATGGAGCCGAAGGCATCCTCGGTCTGCCCGTTCCAAGGGCGGTCGATGATGGTGGCGGTGATGACTTTCTGCCCGGCATCTGAAAGCAATTTCATTACGGGTTCCATATATCTGAAATGCTCTTCACTCCAAGGTTCCACTCCGTGATAACGGGCCACCGAATAGGGATTCTGCCAGAGGTCGAGATGGAAAGTGTGTTCGCCGGCGGCGGGGAGATCGCGGTCCGCCACATCGAAACCGAAAGGCATTCTGACCGTCCTCATCCCGTGTCCGCGGAGTTTAAGAACTCCCTGATAATGCCCCGGTTTGCAGCCGTAAGGCACTTTGATGCCCACCCATACTGGTTGTGGCGTGCCGGGAACGATGTCGACAGCGGTCTCATTGCCTATGCGGTCGGCTACACGCAGGGAATCCCACTCCTTCTTGTTCTTCCTCCAGCCGCACTGGTTGTATTTTTCTTCCAGGATATCCCCGGTGACATAGGTCAAGAAACGGGCCTCTGCGAAGGGGATGCCTGTAATATCTGCCTTGAGGCTGCTTATGCCGGTGTCGCTGTCAAGTTTGGCAATCAGGCCGCAGCGTTCGCCGCGCCAGAGTGTATGGCCTATGCTTGATGTCCAGGATACTTCAGGGCTTGTGTGGTTGCAGGAGGCTGCGACGGGCAGCATAACTGCAAGGAAAAGGATTCGGAATGATTTCATACGCAAATATAGTTTATTCTTGGAACAAAGTTTGAGGATTTTAGAGTAGATTTGTAAAAAGAAGATCAATTGACAAAATGACAATAACTTTGGAAGAAAAACAGATTCCGGTCCTTCTCGTGACCGGTTACCTCGGAAGCGGCAAGACGACTCTCCTTAACCGCATCCTTACCAATAAAAAGGGAATCAAATTCGCCGTCATCGTAAACGACATCGGCGAGGTGAACATAGACGCCGACCTGATTGAAAAGGGCGGCATAGTGGGCGGCACCGACGACAGCCTGGTGGCCCTGCAGAACGGTTGCATCTGCTGCACCCTCAAGATGGACCTTGTGGCGCAACTCTCCGAACTCTGCAAGATGGACAAGTTCGACTACATCGTTATCGAAGCCAGCGGCATCTGCGAGCCCGCCCCAATTGCACAGACCATCTGCAGCGTGCCGCAACTTGGTCCGAAACAACTCATCAATCCCAAACTGGACTGCATCGTCACCGTTGTCGACGCCCTGCGCATGCAGAGCGAGTTTGCCTGCGGCGATGCTCTCCGGCGCCCCGACATCGACGATGAAGACCTGGAGCGTCTGGTGATAGAGCAGATAGAGTTCTGCAACGTGGTGCTGCTGAACAAGGCTTCCGAAGTAAAGCCGGAAGAACTCGCCCGGGTGAGGCAGATAATCAAGACCCTGAATCCGGGCGTGGAGATAATGGAGTGCGACTACGGAGATGTGGATCTCGACAAACTTGTTAATACCGGCAAGTTCGACTTCGAGAAAGTTGCAACCAGCGCCGCCTGGATCTCCGAAATAGAAGGCCACCACGATGACGATGATGATGACGATGACGAGCATGAACACCACCATCATCACCATGAACATGAGGGCGGCGAGGTTGAGGAGTACAACATCGGCACCTATGTATATAACGTGCGCCCGGCCCTGGACCTTAACAAGTTCGACTATGCCGTGGCGCGCCTGTGGCCGGACAACATCATCCGTGCGAAGGGCCTTTGCTATTTTACTGCCGATATCGACAAATGCTATCTCTTCGAACAGGCCGGAGTGCAGAAGACGCTCCGCGAGGCCGGCCTCTGGTATGCCGCGATGCCCAAAGACCAGCTGAGCAGGCTGCTGGAAACCGATGAGGCGCTGCGACGCGACTGGGATCCCGCCTACGGCGACCGCATGCAGAAGATAGTTTTCATCGGCCAGAACCTCGACAAAGCGGCCATAAAGGAGATAATGGACTCCTGCCTGGCGGAATAAACTACAGCGAATAAACGCTGGCGCGTAGGAAACTGCGGAGGTCTTGCAAGTTTGCGGCCTCCGCTATTTTTTCGGGGCTGATAAGGGGGCCGGTAACCAGCCGTATGGTCTTGCCGGACTTGTTCAGGAGTTCGGCGGGGAGACGCAGCAGACGGAGCCGCCAGTCAATCAGTCCCAAGGAATAGTAGAAGCGCGAATTGCCGTCCAGAAAGCGCACAGGCAGCACCGGTACGCCGGCTTTAGATATAAACCGGATGATGCTCATCTGCCATTCCCGATCCCGTACGCGCGGCTCCTTCTTCCCCGGATGCCCGCTCACCGCGGGGCGGGCCTGAAACAGTTTAAGATCCGATACCGCCCCCGAAGGGAAGAGCCCCAGACACCCACCCTCTGCCAGGTGCTCTTTTGCGGCCCGGATTCCGGACAGGCTCTGTGCAGTGGGCGTGGAGGTGGAATTGCCGTTAGGAGTAACGCATATGAGATTCTCCCGCAGCGGCTCGATTCGCGCCAGCACCTCGTTCACCATGAACTTGTAATCTCCTCGCAGGTGACCGATGAAATCTATCAGCGAAATGCCGTCGAGGGCACCCATGGTGTGGTTGCTGATGGTTATGAACGGGCCATCCGGCAACAATTTCCGGAAATGCTCCAGAGCTTCCTCGCGCCCGAGTCCGTTTACCGTATATCGCATTCCAGCTTCCGCATTGACAGCCTTGGCGAATTCGGGCCCACGGTATATGTCGAAGCCCTCGATGCGCCGTTCTATCTCGGTAATCCCAAGCATCCGCAGGAGCCAGCGGGCAATGACATTTCCGGCCTTACCCCGGAAGACTGGAGCGGCCTTTTCGATCTCCTGGATGCTGATCAGGTCCATCAGCCATTCCAGGGTTTGGGAGGATCCATCCTGGCGTATTCGTCCAGATCCTTGAGAATGGAAACCACATACACAATGGCCAGCATCACGACTATGACTATGCCGGCATAGTCGAACGCGCCGAGTTCGAATTCATATCCGAGGATGGTTACGTCCCAGGAATGCTCGCGCAGAGCCGGTATGAAGATATAGAGGGTGTTGATGATGATAAGGATCAGCCTGAGTTCCGTCGGCCCCATCTTGGCGTAGGTCAGTTTGAATTCCTTTTTCAGATGGGCGTTCATGCTGACGTTGAGGGTCAGCAGCAGATACAGGATCAGTCCCGTGACGGCGATCCAGATATTCAGTAAGGAAGAAATACCTATGCTTATGAACATCAGTATCTCGTTGATGGCATCCACCGTATGGTCGAGATAGTATCCGTAAATGGGCCTCTGGGTGCCCCTGAAACGGGCCAGGTTGCCATCGAGCGAATCCCCGTACCAGTTGACCAAAAAGCCGAAGGACGCCAGCCACAGCCAACTGATATCCAGGTTGGACAGGATGTATCCGGCCGCGATTATGACGGAACCTGCAATCCCTATCCATGTAAGGGTGTTTGATGTCACCCATTTCGGCTGACGTGCTGCCAGCCAGACAAGGGCCTTATGCTCGGCGGCATTGAGGAACGATGTCTGAATCCTTTTAGATGCTTTTATTTCTTCTGCCATGATATGCAAAAATACCAATTTATTGCGATTGCACAACTATCAAAAGGAGTCTAACTTTGTGGCGTTAAGTAGAAAAATGCAACTTTCAGAACTTAAAACCGGCGAAAAAGCCGTTATCGCAAAGGTGGCAGGGCACGGTAGTTTCCGTAAGCGCCTGATAGAAATGGGGTTCATCCGTGGCAAGGCCGTCAGGGTGATTCTCAATGCCCCTCTCAAAGATCCTATCGAATACGAAATACTCGGATATAAAGTATCGCTCCGCCGCGAAGAGGCCTCGAAGATAGAGGTCATCAGCGAGGAGGAAGCAAAGGTGCACATCGCTTCCGAGCACGCCGGAGAGCCCCTGCACGCCATCCTCGACAGGGAAATCTCCGAACTTGCCGAAGAACGCGGCCATAGCATACGCGTCGCCCTTGTGGGTAACCCCAATTGTGGCAAGACCTCACTTTTCAACATAGCCTCCGGCTCCCACGAGCATGTTGGCAACTACAGTGGTGTCACCGTCGATGCCAAGGAAGGAAAGTTCGAATTCAAGGGCTACAAGATCACCCTGGTCGACCTCCCAGGCACATACTCCCTGTCTGCCTACAGCCCCGAGGAACTCTACGTGCGCAAGAACCTTTTGGAGAAGACCCCGGACGTGGTGCTGAACGTGGTGGACGCATCGAATATAGAGCGGAATCTATATCTCACCGCTCAACTCATCGACATGAACCTGCCTGTGGTGATGGCCCTGAACATGTACGATGAACTCGAAGCCCGTGGCGACATTATCGACATCCGGCAACTCGGATACCTTCTCGGCATGCCCATCTGCCCGACGGTATGCCGCGACGGCAAAGGCATTCCCGAACTCTTCGACACCGTGATAGCGATGTATGAGCATCATTCCCCAAAACTGGCCCGTCACATCCACATCAATCATGGCTCCGAACTCGAGAAGAGCATCGACCGCATCAAACTTATACTCCAGCGCGATGCCGACCTTCGCGCCCGCTACTCCACGCGCTATCTGGCAATAAAGGCGCTGGAAGATGACTCCGAGGTGCTGAAGACCGTGGGCGCCTCAGCTGTTGGCGACGAGGCCCTCGCCGCCTGCGACGAAGAACAGAAGCGCATCGAGCGCATCCTCGGGAATAACTCCGAATCCGCCATCGTGGATGCCAAGTACGCTTTCATACAGGGCGCCCTGACAGAGACTTACAAGAGGGCGGAATCCGCACCCAAGCTTACCATTACAGACAAGATAGATGCCGTCGTCACCAACAAGTGGCTGGCCTTCCCCATCTTCATAGCCATATTATATCTCATCTTCACCGCAACCTTCACTCTCGGGCAATATCCTATGAACTGGATAGACTGGCTGGTGGGCAAGTTCGTAGACCTGGTTGCGTCCGTGATGGTGGAAGGCTGGCTCAAAGACCTTCTGGTGGACGGCATAATTGCGGGTGTGGGGAGTGTACTCGTGTTCCTCCCCAACATCCTCATTTTGTACTTCTTCATCTCCATAATGGAGGATTCCGGCTACATGGCCCGCACTGCCTTCATAGTTGATAAACTCATGCACCATCTGGGCCTGCACGGCAAGAGTTTCATCCCCATGGTGATGGGCTTCGGCTGCAACGTGCCGGCCATAATGGCCACCCGCACCATCGAGAGCCGCAAGAGCCGGCTGATCACCATCGCGCTCGTGCCCTTCATGTCGTGTGCCGGCCGCCTGCCCATCTTCGTGCTGCTCGTGGGCGCCTTCTTCCCCAAGACTCCTGCGCTCGCGCTGATGTGCATCTATCTGCTGGGCGTGGTGCTCGCCATTCTTTCGGCCCTCATCCTCAAGAGGGTTATAAAAGATGACGACCTGCCCTTCGTGATGGAGCTTCCTCCCTACCGCATTCCTACCGCAAAGGCAATCGGACGGCATACCTGGGAGAAGGGCAGGCAGTATCTGCAGAAGATGGCGACCACCATCCTTATAGCCTCCATCGTCATCTGGGCCCTGGGCTACTACCCCAAGAACGAAGGCCTGCCGCGCTCCGAACAGCAGGAACAGAGTTTCCTCGGGCATATCGGCAAGGCGGTCGCACCGGCGCTTGATCCCCTGGGATTCGACTGGCGCATGGACGTCGGCCTGCTTACCGGTGTCGCTGCCAAGGAGTTGGTAGTCAGTTCTTTGGGCGTGATGTATGCCGGAGAGGAGGGAGATGAAGTTGACGAAAACGACACTGCCTTGCAGAGCGCCCTCAAGAACAGCGTTCCCCTGCCCGCAGCCGTCGCCTTCATGATCTTCGTGCTGCTTTACTTCCCCTGCATCGCCACCTTCGTAGCCATCAAGAACGAAACCGGCCGCTGGGCCTGGGCCTGGGGCATCTGCGCCTACACCATTGCCGTCGCCTGGGTCGTCGCCTGGATAGGGAAAATGGTCTGCACCGTACTGGCAGGGTAGCCGTTTACGGAAGTTTTTTGAGTGAGCATGTGTACAGGCTACTTAAGCCAGAGTTCGGGATTGCGGGGAGTCTTGCCTTCCCAGAGTTCGAAGTGGAGCTGGGTTTCGCCGGCGATGGTGTCCACACGGCCGAGGACCTGCCCGGTCTTAACCTTGTCGCCGGCCTTGACATTGACGCTGGCGAGTTTGCAGTAGAAGGTGAAATAGCCGCCGTGCTGCACCAGGATGCACTGGTTGTAGCCTGGGATGACCACCACGTTGCTCACCGTGCCGTCGAATACGGCTTTGACTGCGCTGTCTTTGCTGAGGGCTATGTTCATGCCGTTGTTGAACGGCAGCTCAACGTTCTTGTAGACGGGATGATAGTGCTTACCGAATGAATCCACCACCGGGCCGTCGGCAGGCCAGGGAAGTTTGCCTTTATTGGCGGCGAACTGCTTGTCGAGTTTGGCATCGACCTCGGTCTTGGGCTTGCTGCTCGACTTCTTCACCATCTTGTTCAGTTCGGCGTTGAGCGCCTGCACCTGTTTCTTCTTTGCCGCAAGTTCCTTCTGGTACTTCGCCTTGTCTTTATTTAGACTGGCTACAAGTTGTCTGGAACTGTTTTCATCCTTCTCCAATTGCTTGAGTTCCACTACCCTTGTGTCGCGGAGCACGGATGCCTCCTCGCGGAGTTTCTCGAGGCCGGACTTCTCCTCTTCCAGCCTTGCCCGCGTGTCCTTGATTTCCAGAGCTTGAGTGTTCAGGCCGGCAGCCATACTCTTGAGGTAGCCGTACCGGCGCAGCCCCTGGGTAAGACCGTCGCTGGAAAGCAGATACATATACCAGATGCGGGAGTCGCGGTTCTTGTAGGCCGTGCGGACCAGTTTGTCGTAATTGCCGGAGAGCTGGGTATAACGGGCTTCCAGGCTGTCTATCTTGGCATCCTTCTCGTGGATTTGCTTGTTCAGGGCAGATATCTGTGCGTCGCTCTCTGCCACTAGCCCTTTTCGGGCGCTGATTTTCTTGCGGGTGAGTTTGAGCGCGGTGTTGGCGCTTCTCGTCTTGCTGGCGTTCTCCTTAAGTTGCTGGTCGAGGATTGCTATCTCCCTCTCCAGCTTTGCTTTCTTCTGGGAAGTGTTCTGGGCGAGTGCCTGCCCGCAGAGCAGTGTGGCTGCCAATGCAAATGCCGCGAGTTTTCTCATTCTTCCGTCTTCTTTTGTTCCGCCAGCATACGGAAAGATTTTGCGAGGTCGTTCTCCCCGAGGGCTTCCAGCACGGTGGCATAATGCTCGAGGATCACTTTGCTGTCGCGTCCGCCGTAGAGCATGGCATGCTTGAAATATGGCTTGGCCTGCTGAGCCTTGCCCTGCAGGTAGAGTATCCATCCGTAGGTGTCGAGGTAGGTGGCGTTGTCGGGGTCCTTCTCCACTGTCTTCTTGCTCATGGCCGCCGCCTTCTTGAGCTTTTTCTTCTGAAGGCTGAGATAGTAGGCGTAGTTATTCAGCACCGGCAGGTATTCCGGGTCTGCCTTGAGCGCCCGGTCGTAGGCCTTGAAGGCATTCTTCTCCTGCCCAAGTTTATGGTAGGTGTCGCCTATGGTGGCAATGGCAGGCATCACTCGGGGGTTCTTCTCACCTCCTGTCTTGATAATCACCTCGCACTGGTCAATGAGTTCGCGGGCGGTGGCACCTTCGTCCATCAGCACCTGAAGTTTAAGGTACTGGGCGTCAAGATTTTCGGGGTATGCCTCCACAAAGCGGTTAAAGTACTCGCGGCCCTTCTCCTTGCGTTCGGTGCCGTAGAACCAATTGCCTGCAAGGCGCAGGGCGCTGCTGTCGGATGGATGCACCTGCGCGCAGCGGCTCACCAGCGAATCCAGCTGTGCTCCCCACATGCGGTAGAAGTTGTAGTCGATGTGCTGGAGTATCTGGTTGACATAGTCGCATTTGGCTGCCGGATTGAGGCTGGGGTTGGCCGCCATATCGTCCAGCGAGGCGAAGAACGCCGGGATGTTTCCCTGCATGCGGTACACCTCGCTCTTGCCCAGGATTGCAGGCACATATTCCGGTGAGTATAGCAAAGCCTTTTCAAAATTGTCCAAAGCGAGGGAATCTTTGTATTCCATCAGATTCTTGTTGCCCAGGAGTGTAAGAGTGTATGCATTTGTATACTTCCCCGGGTCCTTCTCCATGAGGCTGAGGTAGATTTCGGAAGATTTTTCTCCTTCCCCTTTGCTCATGTAGATGTTCGCGAGCATGTCCTGATACCAGACGTTCGTGGAGTCGGCCCTCACAGCCATCTGGAGGCACTTTTCGGCATCGTCGAGCCGGCCCAGCATCGCATAGCACTGGCCAAGCCAGTAGTTTACGGCGTCATTGCCGGGATAATGCTTGTCGAGATATTCAAAGTGTTTTACCGCTGTTTCGATGTCGCCTGTCTGCATCTTGGCGACAGCTCCCGTGAACATCGTTTCCAGAATGCTGTTACTTTGTGCGGACTGGGCTGTGGCCGGTTCCGGAAGGAGGACCAGCAGGGCGGCGACAATGAGGATCAATTTCTTCATACCAATCTATATGTACAAAAATAGTGCTTTTTTGCAGTTATTTGGTTATTTTTGCGTATACATTTTTTGAGGATGCAACTTTTTGGAAGTAAGTCGCATCTTAAAAATCGAGAACGGGAAACCGGCAAAGTAGGCAATGGCCTGGATCCGGATGTCATCGAAAGGTGTAAAAACGGGGACAGGCTTGCACAAAAGGCGGTTTACGATTCTTTGTCGTCCAAGATGTTCGCAGTTTGCATGCGCTATATGGGAGACAGAGACTCGGCTGCCGACATCCTTCAGGATGGGTTTGTGACATTGTTTACCAAGCTGGACAGTTATTCGGGAGAGGGGTCTTTCGAAGGCTGGGCCCGCAAGATCTTTGTCAATACGGCATTGATGAGTTTACGGAAGAAAGACGTACTCAAGCAGAGTGAGGATGTGGATGCCGCATGGAACGTAAGCAGCGGCGACCCTACCCCCATTCAGAATATAGGATACCAGGAACTCTGCAAGATGATCGCGGCTCTGCCGCCGGGGTTCCGCACGGTATTCAACATGTATGTTGTCGAGGGTTTCTCCCACAAGGAGATAGCAGAGGCCCTGGAGATTTCGGAAACCACTTCGCGTTCGCAGTTGCAGCGTGCGCGGACCTTGCTGCAGAACAAGATCAAAGAGAAGTTTTAAGATGCGTAAAGAGTTTAACGAAGATTTCGACCTTCAAATCCGGTCGATGATGGAAGAGGCTCAGGAACCTGCACCTGCAGGGGCCTGGGAAGCCATTTCGTCCAGGCTCGATGCGCTTTATCCCACCGCAAGCGCGGGCGCATTCCAGCAGGAAGCATCCCGCACAGGCGCTGCTGCGATCCGCCCCGTCCGCCGCGTATGGTACTGGGCCGGCGCCGCCCTTGCCGCTGCGGCAGCCGTCGCACTTGGCATCTTCTTCACAGGAACCTCCGATAACAATTCCAACCTTATTGATATAAATTCCGGCACAGGCCTGGTTGCTGAAAACATTGCACCTTCCGAGGTTGGCGCTTCTTCCGAGGCTGGCGCTTTGAAGCCGACAGCCGCACCTCGTGATCAAAATCGGGCCAAAATGACCACGACCCCCGAAATGACCACGACCCCCGAAGCCCGCGCCGCAACTGCAGTTTCTGAGCCGGCGGTTGCGCCCGAATCTCCCGCAGCGCTTGAGGTAACTGCCAAGGAAGCCCCGGCATCCACGACGGCCGAAGGCCCCGATCCTTTAGCGCTGATGGCCTTCGAAGATGCACGTAACATATCATCAGGCCGCAGGGGAATATCTCTTCTGGTCAAGGGGGGATCTACAGGCAACAATGCCGGCGCAAGCAAACTCCCCATGGCGGCTCCAGGTGCATATAGGCAGAGCGGAATCACAGAAACCAGCAAATCCTCTTTCGGTGTGCCGCTTATAGCCGGACTGGGCGTCAGGCTGCATCTCAATGATGTGCTTTCCATTGGCACAGGTGTCGACTATTCCTTGCTGACACGCAGTTTCGAGGGCCGGTACATCGAAGGCTTAACCATCCTCACCGGAGACTTCAATCATACACTTCAATATGTAGGTGTTCCCATTGATTTCTTCGTGAAACTCATCGACAAGAATGATATCACCCTATATTCTGTTGTCGGAACGGAAGCTGAAAAGGCCGTTTCCAATAAATACCGCCTGCTTGGCACCGACTTGGTTGTGGGCGACAGGGTGAACGGTCTGCAGTGGTCGGTCGGAGCGGGCCTCGGGCTCGAATTCAATGTCGGTCAGCGCGTGGGCATTTTTGCTGAACCTTCGGTCAAGTACTATTTCAACTGCGACCAGCCTAAGAGTCTTCGCACCGACAAGCCATTCCAGATGGTTCTCCGCGCCGGTGTGCGTTTCGACCTTTAATCCTGACAAACAACGTTTTAGTCATAGGCAAACGTGTATTTTAGTTTTTACCCCCTGGCGTACCCCCGGGGGAATGCTTTTTTATGCATAGATTTGCGGCAAAACGAAAAGGATCATGAAGGGTTTGCCATTTTTGCTCGCAGGGCTGCTTATCCTGCTGTCTTGCGATAAATTCACTCTTAACAGAGTTTACAGGGTTGAGGCCCTGCCAAGCCACAGTTATCATGGAAGGGACACGTCTTCTTCCTCTACCGTGGGAAAACCGACGTGCGACACAAGCGTGTATGTTGTCGCCGTGATAGTCCCGGACACCTACGACTGGCGCAAGGATGCCTCTTATGGGGCAGTGGACTGCACGGTGCAGTTATGGAAGAACAATACGCTGCAATTCTCGTCCGCGGCTGGCCCGGGTACGGATATTGGCCCTGCGCCGGACATGCATCATTTGGCCGGAGGTCATCTGTATACCGAAAACACCTCCGTCGGCGGAACAACAATCTGCTGTGACGGCAAGGTGGCTTTCAGTTATAGTCAGAGGGAACAACTGAAGGGTCTCTTGATCAAGGATGGGAGCATCTACACCCTGGGGCGCAATCTGGATGGAGGCGGTTTCTGTTTCCGAAGGGACGGGGAACCATTGCTCAAGCAGGATTCCGGAGAAATTTTCGGTGATTTCTCCAATCCGGTTTACGGAAGAGGCGGAGCTTTGTATGAAAATGACGGAGCCGTCTGTTTCTCTTTCCGCAACACTTCTTCGTGTTTCGTCGTGAAGGACGGAAACATGAAGAATGTCAGTACTGTTTCGAGCGCATCCAGAGTGCGGGACATGCGCATTATCGGTAGGGATATCTATTATATTTCGGACTATTCGACCACGATGGTGGTCACCGGACCCGCCGGCTCGCAGGCTCTCCCCTCCGACGTCAGGTGGCTGAATGCCGGACTGCTAACACGCGATGACGGAGTATGGGTGTGTGCAGAAGGGGCGGATTGCAGCCTGTGCACCATAATCGGTTTACCTGCCAAAAGCGTTTTCTTTTCAGGCGGAGAAAACCTGATTTACACCGGGACGCGAGAGATTTACGCACTGGGCTACGACGGAGGATATTTCCGTATTTACAAATCCGGGAGAGAAGTGGTTTTTGCGCGGGACTCTACTTTCCTGCTTAGTACTTCAGCTCTGACTTGTGCGGGAGATGAAGTCTATGCGCTGGTCAATCCCAAGGAGCATGATGCAAGCCCCTTCGTTTGGCACGGAGGGAAGAAGACGGAGTATTCGCTGAACGGCTACCTGACGGCCATCGAAGTGGAAATCAGTCCTCCCAGACTATAAGGCGGCTCTCATCCGGCTGCACCTCTATGCGTACGCGCAAGGCCTCTTCGGGAATGATTTCTTCGATGTTCTCCGGCCATTCGAGTATGCAGGTGCATCCGCTGTCTATATAGTCGTAGAAGCCTATGTCCAGGGCTTCGGCTATTTTCGAGATACGGTAGAAATCGAAGTGGAAGACAGATTCTCCCGCCGAGGTACGGTATTCATTGACAATAGCGAAGGTTGGTGAAGAAACCGCATCTCCGTCTACGCCGAGTGCCCTGCAGATGGCTGTGGTGAATGTGGTTTTCCCGGCGCCCATAGGGGCGTAGAAAGCGATGATACGGCCGTTACCCACGATAGAAAGGAACTCCTGCGCGGCGCGGTCGATATCGGAAAGGTCTTTTATTATAATACGATGCTGCATTGCCGGCAAAGATACAAATAATAGAATTATGTTGATAAATATTATTGGTGCGAAGTGCATAGGGATCGATGCGGTCCCGGTAGAGGTCGAGGTGAAAATTGACAGAGGTATCGGAATCCATCTTGTGGGATTGGCGGATGCCGCGGTAAAGGAGAGTCTGCTCCGTACCGTGACGGCCCTGCAGTCAATGGATTTCCATATTCCGGGCAAGAAAATAGTCATAAATCTGGCTCCGGCCGACCTCCATAAGAGCGGGAGCGGTTACGACCTGCCCATCGCCCTTGGCATTATCGCCGCATCGGGGCAGAGAGATCTGGTGCGTCTCGGGCAATACCTTATCATGGGTGAACTTGGACTTGACGGCTCTGTGCGCCCAGTGCCGGGGGCCCTGCCTTATGCGGAGATGGCTGTCGGGATGGGGCTGCGCGGGTGCATCCTTCCCGCCCAGTCTGCGATGGAGGCAGTGGAACTCAGACAGGCGGAGATATATGGGGTGGATAATCTCGAACAGGTACTCTCGATTCTTGGGGGAGAGGACCGTGAGGACCTGCTCATATGGAACAGGGAATTCTTTCCCGGCAAGGGAGAGCCGTCCGACACGCCCGCCGGATATATGGATTTTTCGGAAATCATAGGGCAGGAGGCCGCCAAGCGTGCGGCGGAAGTAGCGGTCAGCGGAGGACATAACCTGATTCTCATCGGTCCCCCTGGCGGAGGAAAAAGTTCTATCGCAAAGGCAATTACCGGCATCCTGCCGCCCATGTCTCTGGAAGAATCGCTGGTAACGAGCAAGATATACTCCGTGTCCGGACTGGTGTCGCGTGATGCCGGCCTGATCCGCCGGAGGCCATTCCGGGCGCCCCACTACAGTGCCTCCCTTGCGGCTTTCATCGGTGGCGGGAACGGAGGGAACATTGTGCCGGGCGAGATCTCACTTGCTCACAATGGCGTGCTTTTTATGGACGAGTTCGCCCAGATGCCGAAGTCGGTGGTTGAGGCGCTACGGGCTCCAATGGAAGACAGGAAAGTGGTGGTTTCGCGCTTGAGGGGGAAGGTGGAATATCCGGCGTCCTTTATGCTGGTGGCCGCCACAAATCCCTGTCCATGCGGCTACTACGGCGACGGCGACCGATGCACCTGCACCGTCGGTCAGCGTGTGGGATACCTCAGCCGCCTGTCAGGACCTTTGCTCGACCGTATAGATCTGCATGTGTGGGTTAATCCTGTGGACACCAGACGCCTGATAGACAGGCCGAAAGGGGAGAACAGTGCGGCTGTCGCGGCCAGAGTGGCTGCGGCCAGGCAGGTGCAGACGGAGCGTTTCCGTGCGGAGGGCATCAGCACTAATGCGGAGATGAGCAATGCCCAGATGGAGAAGTTCTGCCCTCTGTCTGCCGACTGCAAGACATTGCTGGAGAGTATAATAGAGAGACTGGGACTATCCGCCAGGGCATACTCACGCATAGTTCGCATCTCACGCACGATCGCCGACCTTGCCGGGTGTCACGACATTCTTCCAGCCCATATCTCGGAAGCCGCGGGCTACCGTTTCCTTGACAGGCGGAATTTCGGAGAATTGTAATTTGGATTTTAGTATTAGTTTTAATATTTTTGCAATGAAATACAGTGAGCTTCGCAGACTATTACGAAAGCAAGGCACGATGTCGCTGAAATTTATGTTAAAACGTTAAAGGATATTGTATTACAATCCGGAATATCGTCATGAAAAAGGTTAATGTTGTTATAGGTCGTGTTAACGAAGGAGATTATGTATATTCAGTTGTAATGGAAGCACCGGAAGTTCCTTTCGGGTTAAATGGGACAGGGAGGACTGTGGAGGAAGCTAAGAAGGATTTTATTGATGCATACAAAGACATTATTGAACTGATGGAAGAAGATGGACATCGATATGAGGATCTTGAATTCGATTATCATTACGACATACCGTCTTTCCTGGAGTATTATGCATATGCCTTAAGCCTTGCTGGCTTGGAGAGGATTTCCGGAATAAACCAGCGACAACTAAGCCATTATATAAATGGAAGGTCAAAACCCAGAAAAACTACTGTTGAACGCTTCCGAAATAATCTAAAAGCATTTGCCGAAGAACTCCAATCAGTAGATTTGATTTGGAGATAAATAACTACCTTTGTGCATATGACACGCAAAATCATTGGCATAGGCGAGACGGTGCTGGACATCGTTTTCCGGGGCGGGCAGCCGCAGGCAGCGGTGCCCGGGGGGTCGGTTTTCAATTCCATGATTTCGCTTGGGCGCACGGTAGGGAAAAAGTTCCCTGATGTGCGGTTACTTATGGAATCGCAGGTAGGAGACGACTATGTGGCCGACATGGTGGCGGATTTTATGGCTGCGAATGGCGTAAGCACGGAAGGAGTCAAGCGTGCCAAGGGTCAGAGCGTAGTGTCGCTGGCAATGCTGGACGAGAATAATAATGCCCACTATGAGTTCTACCGGGACAAGGACCTGCCTCCCTTCTGCACTCCCGACACTCCGATCAAGGCGGACGATATCGCCCTGTTCGGGTCATTCTTTGCAGTGAGCCCGGCCACAGGGCGCCAGGCCGGTGAATTCATCTCCCGCGCCAGGGATGCAGGGGCAATAGTTTATTACGATATCAACTTCCGCAAGAACCATCCGGCGGAGCCCTCTAAGTTTGAAGCCAATATCGCTCTGGCGGACATAGTCCGCGGATCTTCCGAAGATATCGAACTACTATATGGCAGCAGCGATGCAGCCAAAGTGTATAAAGAGCGCATCGCTCCTCTATGCCGGAATTTCATCTGCACCCGGGGAGAAGAAGATGCCGAGGTGTTCTCGCCAGGAGTGCACTCCAAATTCCCCACAGCCACAGTAGAAAAGGTGGTTTCCACAATCGGTGCAGGCGACAATTTCAACGCCGGAATAATCTATGCGCTGGTAAAGAATGGCTTCGGAAAGGCGCGGCTGGAGCACCTTACGGCAGAAGACTGGGCACTTCTGGTGCCTACGGCAATGAAATTCTCCGCCAATGTCTGCGGCAGCCTCTATAACTACGTGGATCCGGGCTTCGCCGATACTATTTAGCAAGGGAGATCGCCCCGAAAACGCCGAGTGAGGCAATCAGCATGATAACACCTGCGAGCAGCACGCCCAGAAGGACGTAGAGCACACTCTTCTTGAAATCCATATTCAGGAAACTGGCCGCGAGGGTACCGGTCCAGGCACCCGTGCCCGGGAGCGGAATGCCCACGAAAAGCAACAGGGCGACGTAGAGGCCGCGCCCGGCCTTGGATTCGAGCTTGACCCTGGCTTTGTCTCCTTTTTCAAGGCACCAGCGGAAGAAACCCCCGATGACCTTCTTGTCTTTACCCCACTCAAGTATCCTGCGGGCAAAAAGGAAGATGAAAGGCACCGGCAGCATATTGCCGAGTACGGCAACCAGGCAGGAAGGCCATATCGGCAGTTCGAACCCCACTGCATAAGGAATGGCCCCGCGGAGTTCGATCAGCGGAACCATTGAAATCAAGAAGACTATGATGTATTTTTTAAGCATTAACAAAGTACCACAAATAAGATTATTTGAGCGATTCCAAAAGTTCCATCATCCTTGCAAAGACCTCTATCTGACTGAAACTCTTCCCATCTGGGTCGGAGACTACAAGGTCGAAAGGCTCGTCAGGCAACTGCCTGCGGCCTATCTTGAAAACAGCCCGACTGCGGCGAACGGCGTATTCAAGACGCCATCCGGAATACGGAACAAGGGAGAGCAGGACCTGGGTGTCCCTGTGCACCTTAATGCATTTCTTAGGCCGGACCTTGACCACCACAAGTTGGATGCCTTTTCCGGCAAAGAATGCCTTAACCTTCTCTTCCGCTTCGTCAACATCGTCGGCCCCGGCATCAAGCAGAACAGTGACCTGGGATATGTCCGACATGCGCATCAGCGAAGTTGGGGTCTTGCTCCTGCGCCAGCGCAAAACTGTATTTATCAATAAATTAGCCATTCACTTTATCAATAAGCTCACGGATCTCGGCCTTGGCATCCCGCCAGCGGGGGACATCAATCTTGGTTCCTATAACTTCTACTACCTTGGCTGCGATTATGGAGCCTATCTCCCCGCATTCCTTCAGAGGCATGCCGAGGGAATGTGCGTAAATGAAGCCTGCAGCATAGGTGTCACCTGCTCCGGTGCCGTCAATGGCTTTCGCCGGCCATGCGGCGATAAAATGCTCTTCATCACCCTTCTTCACCCAACTGCCATCTTTGCCTACCTTTACCACCGCTATGTCACAATGCCTTGCGAGTTCGCGAAGACCCTCTTCTGCTCCCTCGATTTTGGTGAATGCCTTGCACTCGGTCTCGTTGGCAAAGACGATATCCACGTATTTGTCTACCAGATTGTGAAGGAATGCATTATTGCTTTCAACTACATTGTAGGAAGCCATGTCGATAGAAATAATGCATCCAGCCTCCTTGGCCATCTGCACAGCCTTGGCAATAAGGTCCTGGTTCTGAACAAGATAGCCCTCGATATGGAAATAATCATAGCCCTTGAAGTATTCGGGCCTTAGGTCATCCGGACCCATTTCGAGCGCAGCCCCCATGTAATCGGCGAAGGTACGCTCGGCGTTCGCTCCGGTGATGAAAACCATGCACCTGCCGGAAGATTTCTCGCTTTGAAGCATGGTGGTCCGGACCCCGAACTGTTCCATCGTGCTCTTGAAAAGATGTCCGAGTTCGTCGTCTCCTATCTTGCCTATGTATCCGGAGGGCATGCCGAAGATGGATGTGCAGGTTATGGTGTTGGCGGCGGAGCCCCCCGGCACGTACTTCACGCCTATTTCCTTGAGTGCGTTCCAAATACGGTCTCCGGTTTCCATGTCGACATGCTGCATGCTGCCGAGGGGGAGGTGGTATTCTTTGAGGAGACTGTCATCCGGCAGGATTGCCAGAATGTCCGTGAGAGCATTGCCTATGCCTAGAATCGACTTCATAATTATTCCTAATGATTAACAAAAATAAGGAAAAATATCGGGATAAAGTAGTAACTTTGCATTCCGTGAAGAAAAACCTTCTCAAAATACTCAAATATCTGCTGTCGTTAGGGCTGGCAGGTCTGCTCGTATACCTCGCTTTCCGCGGAATCAACTGGCAGGAATTCTTTATCGGACTGAAGGCAACGCGCTGGGGATGGATACTCCTCTTCTGCATTGCAGGATACCTTGCGCTCGTTTTCCGTGCCCTCCGCTGGACACAGTTGGTCCACCCTCTGGACAACAGCATCCACTATGGACGCGTGTGGGACGCGAACAACATCGGCGGCATGGCGAGTATCGCCCTCCCCGGTTCCGGAGACCTTCTACGCACCGCGCTCCTGACCACGGCCAAACTGCCCTACCAGACAGTTTTCGGCACTGTGATGATGGAAAGGGCATGGGACATCCTTGCCATAGTGCTGATGTTCGTTATTTCGTTGGTGTTCGCATGGGGGAGATTCGGGGGATTCTTCGTTGACAATATATGGCATCCTCTGGCATCGCACTCCATAATCCTCTGGGGGCTCGTGGTCATCCTGTTGCTGATTGTCACGGCTATCATCCTGATCCGCAAGCTCCGCGACCGCAGCAAGTTCTTCGGTAAACTCAACGAAATGCTCGAGGGCTTCCTCATTGGATTCGAGACTTTCGCTCTCATCAAGAACAAAGTCCTGTTCCTGCTGTACTCGGTGCTGATCTGGGTGATGTATATGCTGATGAGTTACTTCGTGCTGAAGGCAATCCCGCAACTTTCGGGCGCCATGATGGCAGACGGGCTGTTCGTGGCTTCGCTGGGCAACGTAGCCTCACTGGTGCCGGTACCAGGAGGGATCGGAGCATATCACTATTTGCTGAAGGTCTCGCTTATGGGCCTTTATGGTACGACCGAAGAGATAGGTCTGCTGTTCGCCACCCTTTGCCACGAACTGCACGCAGTGCTGGTAATCGTGCTTGGTGTCTGGTCTTACATTATGCGCATCGTCATCCTCAAGAATGGCAACGCATCCAGAAAAAATTAGTATATTTGCAAGCTTTTTGCAGCCGGCTTTCCGGCCCAGTCTGGTCCCTTAACTCAGTTGGATAGAGTAACGGTCTTCTAAACCGTAAGTCGTGAGTTCGAATCTCACAGGGACTACTGTTCGTGGTGGGTCAATCTGTGGCAATTCGCACAAAGCAACTTGCATTTCGATAATTCTTCTTGGATCCGTGAATCAGAGAGCAGCCTCAGTTTCGTCCACACATATTCCTTTTCCTGTGGATCCAAATGGTGAAAGTCAAACACACAGTAATTATGGTCATTCAATTCCAGACCGCAGGATTGGCATTTGCCTCCCAATTGTTTGATGTATTTAATCTTCCTTTGCTTCCACCTTTCCATACAGAATTTGTTGAAGCATTCCTTACACAAACTCATGACCCCGTACTTGTGGCCACGCTGTGTATAGAATTCAGAAACAGGCTTTTCCTGATGACACGCTGAACAGATCTTCGTTTCCATCGATATGTTTCCTTTATTAACAAATATAGGAAAAATATTTGGAATATACAGTATTTCGGCTTTATCGATTCAGCCGGTCAAATCCACCTAGAAGAAACTGGCCTTGCACTAATTCTCGGCGTTGATTGCTTTACGCCGGTGTAGAAAGAGGAAAAAAGGCGTTGAAGCTGATCACCCGAGGTCTTATCTAACGATGAGGGTTACGCTCTCAAGGCCCGGAGTGGCAAAAAAATCAGCAGCGCCTCCGGAAGCGGGGCGCTGCTCTTTCTTTACTCACTCAATACTTTCAAATTTCCCTTAATACCATCCCTCAGTACTTCCGCTTCAGATAGTTCTTGGGCATATATCTATTCTAATGTGTCCGGCCGCATCGTTAAAACCTCACAGAGACTACAACTTCTTCCCCTGAGTTTCGTTCCTGTATGCCAGAGGTGTCTGGGATGTGGTGCGCCGGAACACCGTGAAGAAGTAGTCTGTGTTCTCGAACCCCAGCTTATATGCGATTTCTTTGATTTCTGCCGAACTGTTCGTGAGCAGTTCCTTTGCCTGGTCAATTTTGAGATTCAAAATGTATTTGGCGGGCGAGAATCCCGTGTATTCCTTGAAGGTCCTGCGAAAGGATGAGTAACTTACGAACAACTGGTCGGCGAGCGCCTTCGGGTCTATCGAATACAGTTGCTCGGAAATGATCATTTTTGCCTTGGCTATCATGCGGTCGGTGTTGGAGAGCATGAAACTGCGGTTTCTGCTATAATAGTAGGCGGATCCCAGCAAAGACGATACAATACCCGACAGAGCCTGCTGGAAGCCTGATTTCTGCATTTCAGCAATGTGTATAGCCCTTGAATAAGTATCCAGTATGTTTTCGTGGAACGACACTTCGAGTACCGGCCTGTTCTTGCTGAAGAAGCCGTTCGCGACCAGGGAATCCGCCTGGGGCCCCTTGAATCCTATCCAGTACTCCGTCCAGCCGGTTTCTTCACTTGGCCGGTAATTGTGCCATTCTCCTGGGAAGAGAATGATCATGGATCCGGCATTTACCTGGAGTTTGCGGTCTCTGCCGAGAGTGTCGCATGAGAAGGTTCCGCGACCGCTTGTTATGTAAAGTAACTGATACTCGTTCAGCACTCTGCCTTTGTCGGGAGAAAACAGGTACCTGGTCGGGTGGTTTGCAGGTGGATAAGGGCTTCCCGGCTCTATCTCCTGCCTGCCCACCGAATTAACGGCCAGGCCCCATTCGAGGTCGACAGGGTTCACTGCAAGATATTTCAAGTGAATTGAGGTCATTTCTCAAAGTTTTGTTGTCGCACTGCAAAGTTAAAAAACAATTTGGAATAGATACCTTTGAAAACTACATAATAATACATTATGAACACAGATCACAAATTTCTTGCTTTCGACCTCGGCGCCACCAGCGGCCGTGCGATCGTAGGCGGTTTCGAGGATGGAAAATTCTCGATGGAAGAGATACATCGTTTCCCTAACGGTGTGCAGGAGAAGTGCGGGCGTTTCCACTGGAATACGGACGAACTTTTCGGACATCTCAAGGCCGGGCTCAAAAGAGCGGCTGAACTCGGATACAAGATTGAATCCATAGGTATAGACACATGGGGAGTGGATTTCGGTGCGATAGGCGCTGACGGCTCCCTTCTGGAGTGGCCGAGGGCCTATAGGGATCCTTATACCGAAGGCATTCCCGAAGAGGTATTCAACATAATCCCGCGCGAGGAACTCTACGGTGTGACCGGCATCCAGATCATGAACTTCAACACCATCTTCCAGCTCTATGCCCAGAAGAAGGCGGGTTATGATCCTCTGCTTTCTGCCGACAAAATCCTGTTCATGCCGGATCTGCTTTCATATCTGCTGACAGGGAATATGGTTTGCGAATACACCGATGCGTCTACTTCCGGAATGATGAATCAGAACACCCGCCAGTTCGAAAAACCGTTCCTGAAGCGCCTCGGAATCAATCCGGACATACTTCCCCCCATTGTGCAGCCAGGGACAAAAGTTGGAGTCCTGAAGAAGGAGATTGCTCTTGAAACCGGAATCGGACAGGTTCCTGTAATCGCCGTCGCCGGGCACGACACAGCATCCGCCATTGCCGCGGTACCTGCCGCAAACCCTCACTTCGCATATCTGAGCAGCGGCACCTGGAGCCTGATGGGCATCGAGTCCCCCAAGCCCCTGATTTCCGATGAAACCTGCCGTCTCAACTTTACCAACGAAGGAGGCATTGAAGGTACTACCCGTTTCCTCAAAAATATCACCGGCATGTGGCTGCTCGAGCAGAGCCGCAAGTCCTGGGCAAAGGAAGGCCGCACATATACCTATCCCGAAATCGAGGCTATGGCCGGAGCGGCAGCCGGATTCACCGGCATAATCGATCCCGATGATCCCACCCTCGCCAATCCGTCCGACATGCCATCCGCCATCTGCGCCCTTCTGCGCAAGGATGGCAAGCCCGTTCCGGAGAACGATGCCGAGATGATACGCTGCATCTACTGCAGCCTCGCTGCGAAGTACCATGAGGTGCTTGAAATCCTTCGTGCACAGGCATCCTTCACCATTGACACCCTGCACGTAATCGGAGGCGGATCCGCAAACGACACCATGAGCCGCCTGACTGCGGCAGCCACAGGAGTGAAGGTGGTAGCCGGGCCTACCGAGGCCACCGCGATCGGCAACCTGATGATGCAGGCCAAGGCCGCCGGCATCGTGAAGGACCGTTGGGAGATGCGTGAGATTATATCCAGAGAATTCAAAGTCAAGACATTCTAATATATGAAAGAAGCAAACATCCTCAGCGCCTATGCTTATGCAAAAGAGCGCTATGCCGCCCTCGGTGTAGATACCGACAAGGCAATCGAACAGCTTGAAAAACAACAGATTTCCCTTCATTGCTGGCAGACCGACGATGTCATGGGTTTCGAGAGCAATGCCGGACTCTCCGGAGGCATCCAGACCACAGGCAACTATCCTGGACGCGCCCGCAATATCGATGAAGTCCGTGCAGACCTTGAGTTCGTCAAGACGCTGCTCGCCGGCAACCACCGTGTGAATCTCCACGAGATTTACGGTGATTTCGGAGGCAAGTTCGTCGACCGCGACAAAGTAGGCGTGGAGCATTTCCAAAGTTGGATTGACTGGGCAAAGGCAAATAATTTCAAACTCGACTTCAACTCCACATCCTTCGGCCATCCCAAGAGCGGGGATCTCTCCCTTGCAAATCCTGACAAGGCCGTCCGTGAATTCTGGATCGAGCATACCAAGCGCTGCCGCAAGATTGCAGATGCTATGGGCAAGGCACAGAACGACCCCTGTATCATGAATATCTGGGTGCATGATGGACAGAAGGACTACACCGTGAACCGCAAGAAATACCGCGAGATTCTCGCCGAATCTCTCGATGATATCCTCAAGGAGGACCTTCCCGGCATGAAGAGCTGCGTCGAGGCAAAACTCTTCGGCATAGGCCTCGAGAGCTACACCGTCGGTTCCATGGACTTCTTCGAGGGCTACTGCGCATCCCGCAAGGTCATCTATACTCTTGATACCGGCCACTACGAGCCCACAGAGAACGTTGCAGACAAGGTTTCTTCCCTGTTGCTCTATGTCCCCGAACTGATGCTCCACGTAAGCCGTCCCGTCCGCTGGGATTCCGACCACGTGACCATCATGAACGACATGACCCTCGATTTCTTCAAGGAGCTTGTCCGTGCAGACGGCCTTCACCGTGCACACGTCGGCCTCGACTACTTCGACGCTTCCATCAACCGCATCGGTGCATACATCATCGGCACCCGTGCCACCCAGAAGTGCATCCTCAGCGCCCTGCTCGAACCACTTGCCAAACTGCGTGAGTTGGAGGCAGAGGGCAAGGGCTTCCAGAAACTCGCCCTCCTCGAAGAGGCCAAGACCCTGCCTTTCGGTGCAGTGTTCGACTACTTCAACTACAAGAACGGCGTTCCTGTAGGCGAAGAATTCATCCCCGCTATCGAGAAGTACGAGCGCGAAGTTACTTCCAAGCGCTAGTCTCCTTTATCTGTCGGTACCGGTCCAAAATCTTGCAGGGTACCCACAAAAACACCCCCTTTTCGCAGGTACCGGTCCATTCTTTGGACCGGTACCTGCACTTTTTATAAATTCTGCCAAATCAGCGTATTTATATGTTAGTATTTTTTTAAAAAAACATTAACTTCGCGAGATTATTTCAAAATGAGAAGTCCACTTACATATTGTAGGATATGGATGGTTGCCCCCCATGAAATGGGGGGGGGGGTACATTTCTAAGTATTCAAACCGACAAAGTTTTTTTGGCGCGGCTCCGTTTCGGAGTCCGCGTGCTTTGCCGTATGGTCCCGGGTAGTCCCTGAGAACCATAGAATTACACTGACTGCATAATAGATTTCAATAACCAAAATGAGTAAGAATAACCTGTTTGTAATAGCCGCCCTGTGCTTTCTGTTGTCATGTTCTGCACCCGGGCCGTCTACACAATATCCTTCCCGTGCCGCGGCAATCGCCGCTAAGATGCACGACCCGTCTACTAAATATGTGGTCGTGGCCGTCCACCGCGGAGACTGGCGCAACTGGCCGGAGAATTCCATCCCCGCAATAGAGAGCGTTATAGCAATGGAAGCCGATATAGTGGAAATCGACATCCATCGCACCAAAGACAGTGTCCTGGTCTTGTGCCATGACGGAAACGTTCTGCGTACCACCAACTTCAGCCGTGTCTTCCGCGACCAGCCCGGCAAAAGCGCCAAAATTTCTGACCTTACGCTTGAGGAAATCAAGGCACTTAGCCTCAAGCGGGCCCACGGAGTGGAAATCGATACACTCCGGATGCCCACGCTCCGCGAAGCGCTCCAGTGCACAAAGGACCGAATCTGCGTGAATATCGACAAAGGATACGACTACTACGACGAAGTCCTTGCCATTACCGAAGAAATGGGAGTTACGGACCAGGTCCTTATCAAAGGAAAAAAATCTATAGAGACGGTTACCCGGCACGAAGCCAATTACCCTCACAATATGATGTACATGCCGGTTGTGGATATTCAGAAGCCCGGCGGCAAAAAACTGTTCCAGAGTTACTTTGACCAGAATGTAGTGCCCATGGCCTACGAAGTGTGCTGGCAGAGCAATGGGGACGGCGCCTTTGAGGAGGCTTGCCGTAGAATAGTGGATCAGGGCTCGAAAATATGGGTGAACACCATCTGGGCCAGCCTTTGCGGAGGGGACGGCAACGACGATGATGCCGCTTTCCTGGCTGAAGACCCAGGCGAAGTATATCAGCAGTATTTGGACCGGGGAGTGTCTCTCATTCAGACAGACCGCCCCGAACTTCTCATAGGCTGGCTCAAGGCTACCGGCCGTCACAATTTGAAATAAAGCTATGAAAAGAACAAGTTTGTATCTTACGCTTATTGCAGCGCTTCTGGCCATCGGCTGCGCAAAACCGGAGGAAAACACTTTGTCCCCGGAAGATTCTCATTATCTTAAGAGTTTCTCCATGGGCATAGAATCCATGGCAACCAAGGCCAGCATTAATTTCACCAGCGGAGCTATTTCATGGACAGACGATGACCATGTGCTGGTGTATGTTCCGGAAACTGGTAAATCTGGCCAGTATAAATACCAAGGAGGAGTTTTTGTCCCGGTAGATCCCGAGCACCCGCTTGAAATAGGTGATGGTATGGCTTACGCCTATTATCCCGCCGATGCATATTCCATCAGCGCCGGAACTGTGACCCTTACCATGCCCGCCTCTGTAGTGGCGGACCCTGGCAACAAGTTGCCCATGGGCGGTGTCATTCCGGCAGGGAAAAGGACGGGCACCTTCAAGAGCCTGGGTTCCATGGTTTTGCTTAAGCTTACGGCTGTGGAAGGGAAGGAAGGCACTGTTACCAATGTCCATATAGAAAACTCGTCGCTCTCTCTTACCGGAGATGCGGAGGTTAACTGGAGCGGCGAAACCCCTTCTCTGGGCGCCCTGGACGGAGACAAGACAATTGATGTTGCATGTTCCAAAACCCTCACCACCTCTACCCCGGCGGAATTCTATCTCTTTGTTCCGGCCGGAGAGCAGGAGAATCTTGAACTCACGTTCTCTTTGCAGGAAGTTGCCGGATATAAATCGGAAGTCAAATATGCCCGTACCGGCACGCTGAGCCTGGCGCGGAATAAGGTGCTATCCATCAGCCTGGACGTAAACGGCAAACAGCCTAAGGGCATTGCCACTGCGGCTGATTTCAAAGCCTTTGCCGCAGCCGTGAACGCCGGCGAATCCACTGCCGAATGGGAAAATGCCGAGGGCTGGGTGAACCTCCTGAACGATATAGACTTTGACGGAGTAAACGACTATGTGCCAGTTGGATACGTAACGGCACCCTGGAATTCCTCCATACCAACCATCAGCGAAGGCAATCCTTTCACGGGAAAGTTTGACGGCAATGCCTACCACATCAAGAACCTTCATCTGGTATGTAACGAGACCGTTGCCGGCAAGCATTATGGTATGTTCGGCTACCTGGCTCCCGGCGCAGTCGTTCAGAATTTTGTAATAGAGGACAATTGCTCCCTCACGGTGTCCGGTAATGTTTCCCTCAGCGCAGGTATGATTGCCGGCGTGGTGGATGGTGCGGAAGTACGGGATGTCACCAGCTATGCGCCCATGACCTATAGCGGCGGGGCCACCGGTTTGGTGCATATGGCCCTGATTGGCGCTTGCTATGCCGATACTAAGGACATTACCATTGACAGCGTGCACAACAGGGGAGAGATTAACGTTACCAATACGGCCAACACCGCAGGCAACGCCAATGCCATCCACGTGGCCGGCATCGTAGGCTTTACCAATGCGAATTCCGGTAGTGACAAACGGATTGCCGTATCTTCCTGCAACAACTACGGAGACCTGAACTCCCAGGCGGGCCGTACGGCGGGCATCGTGGGGGCCGCCAACCGTAACACGGATATCAATGACTGCGAGAATAGAGGTAACCAGCTCAATACGATGCCCACTTCCGGCGCAGCGCGCCTTGGCGGAATTGTATGCTTTATTACCAACAACTCCGGCATGTCTGCATGCAAGAATTACGGAAATATCACTTCCACCACCAACGCTCCTGTAGGAGGCATCATGTGTCTCCCCAACGCGGGAACGTACAGGAACCTGGAGAACTATGGAGAAGTGGTCACAGACCATGCCAGCCGTGGTGTCTTCTTCGGCTATGTGAACCAGGCGGCCGTTTTTGACGGAGGCCGTGCATCCGGCCGTGTGGGTGCTTACAATGGCGGTACTACAGAATGGGATGTATTCACCGAGGCCAACAAAGTGGGCTATTTGGGGAAACAGATGAACAGCCAAGGCTCCGGCTACAATACCATTACCATTGACATCGCAACAGGCGCGGCCCCTGCCGACCCTTCCTTCGATGTGCCGGCCGGCTTGAGAATCTTCTTTATCGGCAACAGCTTTACCAAGGACGCCGTGGAGCACCTGCCCGGTATCCTGGACGCTGCTGGAATAGATGATGTGCAGCTGGTGCATATGTACTACGGCGGACGTACCATTCCTGAATACAACAGCGGTTATGGAACCGCTACTGATTTCCATTGTTATATGTGTAATCCTGGAGCCACCTCATGGACGGATGTTTCCGGAAAGAGTCTGGAACTGGTGGCAAGCAGCGCCAACTGGGACATCATCACCATCCAGGAGCATACCGGAAGGCAGCTTGCCTGGGGGTGGACAAGTGAGGAGAAAGCAGCCCTTGACGGCCTCCTGGACAAACTCAAGGAAAATCAGACTGCGCGCGGGGCTTCTCCCAAGTATTACTACATCCTGTCCCAGGCCTACCACGACCTTTCCAAGGCCCAGAACGTTTCCAAGCCCTTCACGGACACGGATACCATGTGGCCCGTGATTGCCGCCCAGGGGCAGAGCGCTGTCACCGAATGCGGTTTTGACGGAGTCATCTCCACGGGCGCCATGCTCCAGAACCTGCGCACAAGCTGGGCCAACAACAGCATGGGCCTTACTCGCGACGGATACCATATGGATTTCGGCCTGGCCCGCTACGGTGCATCCTGCACTGTGTTTGAGACTATTATCGGCCCCAACCATAACAACGAAAAGCTGGACGGCAACACCTATTATCCCAATGTGGGAACACCGGTGACGCAGTACAACGCTCCGTTGGCGCTTAAGGCAGCCCGTTATGCCATTGCCAATCCTTATACGGTAACAGACATGAGCGCGGAGGTGAATCCCACGCCATCCTATGAGTTAAGTATCTCCAACTTGGCGGAACTGCTGGATTTCGCAAGCAGGGTGAATAGCGGTGACGTTTCAGCATATACCGCCCACGTTACACTGACGGCCGATATCGACTGTTCCTCCGTGGTTGACTGGACACCTATCGGCAATGCAACCATGTCCACATGGACGGCCACCAGCCTGGCGCTTACCGGGACAGCATTTACCGGCATATTCGATGGCGGGAACCACTCTATCCGTAACCTCCATATGAACTTCACGCCGGCGGATGCCTCCAAGTGCTGGGGTTTCTTCGGGGTCATAGGAGATGGCGCCACCGTGAAGAATCTCACCTTTGAAAGCAGTTGCTCCCTGAACATCTCAACTGATGTTTCCGGCGTGTTCGGCGTACTTGCCGGCCTTATTCAAGGCGCTACCGTGGACAATGTGAAAAACTACGCGCCCATCACCGGCGGCGCCACGGCTTCAATTCCCAACAATACGGCTGCTGGCCGCGTTCTCACAGGCTCCATGGCCGGCATGGTGATGCCATCCTCGCCTGCAACTCTGAAAAACCTGCTCAATGCAGGGCAGATTGGCACAAAGGAGAATCCATATTCCTCCGGTGCAAACGTGGGTAATGGTGGCAACGGCGTCCATCTTGGTGGCATTGTGGGCTTCATTACAAACGCCAACAACCAGACGCTTACAACCCTGAACGGCTGCCGTAATACGGCCAATATCTATAGTACTGCAGGGCGTACATCGGCTATCGCTGCAGCCCTTAACCGCTATGGCTATCTGAAAAACTGTGAGAATACCGGAAATGTGCTTCACAGTGGCACACAGACCAATTTCCGCTGGGCGAACATAACCTGCATCGCCAATGACGGCTGTACGCTTGACGGGTGTATTAACCGGGGTGATCTTGAAAGCGTCGGCGGGTGTTCCGTCGCAGGTGTCATCTGTCTTGTGAACCACAACAATGTGACAATCAAGAACTGCGCAAGCCTGGGCGCCAGCATCATTTCCAATGCCGTGAATCCGGACGGAGACCAGACCTACAACGGTGTCCTCTATGGCCGATGCCAGAAGACAGCCAAATTCAGCGGCTGCTCCGTGAGCGGAAAAATCGGCAAGACCAAGGATGCGCTCGTTACCCTTACGGCCGAGAACTATTTCCAGTATGCGGGAGAAAAATATGCAAGCAATACAACCCTTAATACAACCAATATAACATTTGCGGATTAGACGATGAAAAAGACATCATTTCTTCTGATAGTTGCTTCGCTGGCCCTCTTGTTGGCCGCCTGTGAAAAAGCGACGGAAAAAGTCGGCCCCGAAGACAAATGGGCCGACAGGGACGCTGCCAACTATCTAACAGGCTTTACCATGCAAACCGAAGATGCTGATACTAAGGCAACTATTGATTTTTCCAGTGGGGCAATTACTTGGAACGACGGAGACGATGTGCTGGTATATGTCCCGGCAACCGGAGCATCGGCCACCTACACCTACAACGGAACATACTTCGAACCCGAAAGCACACCGATGGAAATCGGTACCAATGCGGCATATGCCTATTATCCGGCAGCTGCCTATTCCGTGTCTGCGGGAAAGGTCTCACTTACCATGCCGGAGTCTGTAACGGCAGATCCGGGAAACAAACTGCCCATGGGCGGCATCATTCCCGCCGGCGGCATTCCTTCCGGAAAAGTGCGTAGGGAGGGGACCTTCAAGAGCCTGGGATCCATCATCTGGGTAAAACTTACGGCTGTTGCCGGTAAGGAGGAGACCCTCTCGAGCGTGGTGATGGAAAACACGTCGTTGGCCCTCACCGGCAAGGCTCAGGTAAACTGGAGCGGTGAAACCCCTTCTCTGGATCCTCTGGACGGCGGCAAGACCATCGAAGTGGCCTGCTCCAAAACCCTGAGCACCTCTGTTCCGGCAGAATTCTTCCTCTTTGCGCCTGCGGGCAGCATGGAAGGCCTCTCCATTACGGTGAATTTCCAGGAGGAAGCCGCTCATTTCAAACCCTATACCAAAATCACCAGAAACAGCACCTTGAATCTGGAGCGGAACAAAGTGCTGCCCATCGCCTGGGCCGTAAACGGTTACAATACCGGTATATCGGCAAAGGGTGAGCCCATTGCCGTCGAGGGAGGCAAGGTGCTTTTCTTCGTGGACATTCCCTCTGCCGGCAGTGCCATCCGCAATGCCCTGGGGTATACCGGCGATTCCTTCAGCGGTTATTCTGTTTATGTTAACGGCACCGAGTATCCTGTCCTTACCAACAAGGGAGGAGAGACTTACATTGAGGTGGATGAAAATCCGGGCGGGACGTATGAGGCCTATCTCGTTAAGGGTGAAAGCCTGGGCCTTTACGGCGACACTCCGGACAAAGATGTGGTGATGCCATTCTCTCAGTTCTACGAAGGAACCAAGGCCGATTTCGAAAACTATCCCCGTTATGCAAAGTATGCCGTAGCAACAGGTAATGTCCTTTCTTTCAAGGACGCCATCGCTCTGGTAAACCTCAATATGGTGGGCTCCGTAAAACTGGCATCCGTGAAAATCCGCGCCATGGGCGGAGAAACCCTCAGCGGCAGGGCGGACTATTCCTATGCATCAAGCGCATTCTCTCCCAAAGAATCGCTTCCGGAAGCAGTTATCAACTGTACTAACAATGGAAGTTTCGTGCAACTGGGCGGCGGAACCAAGATTCCTGTCTTTATTGCCCCGGGCAACTATTCAAGTGGTCTGGAAATTACAGCTGTCACGGATGATCATCAGGTGATGCATAAGACGCTTACACCCGGAGAGATTACCGCAGGTAGCGTTTATGCTCCTGATATAGTATGGGAGGCAGATGAAAACGTGATTTTCTTCGAGGGCTTCGACAACTTTGTCTGGGGCGGCAACATCATGGGCGGCAGCAGCAGCTTTGGCTATGCCCCGGATGCTTCGTCTATTGGTACGACTGATGGGCGTACGCGCGAAGGCTATGCCCGTGCATATACCAAGGTTGCATACGATGTTGCCGGAACCGGCTACATGCAGTCCGACACATGGAATGATGTGAAAGATGCTACGGTGGCGAGCTCTCATGTGCTCACGGATTCCTATTTCACCAGCCGTAATCTCACAGACTGGACCATCCTCTACCGCGGGCAGGAATACCAGGGCGTGTTGGCCCTTGGCACGGCCGAAACCAAGCGCGGTGTGATGAAGACCCCCTTCTTCAGGAACGTGGAAGGCACTTGTGACGTGAAACTCAGCTTCGATGTGTGCATGCAGACGGACAACACCAAGGGCATCCAGTTCCAGATTCACAACGGCGGACATTTCGAATCCTGCACCATTGACGGCGTAGCCACGGCCACCAAGACCTATCAGTACAAAAACACGTATGCAGAGGCCGTCTTCAATGACAACCTTATGACCCCGGCAACTTCCGCAGATGCGGTTAAGACCTGGCACAGGGTGGAAGTGACCATCCTGGGCGCAACGGATGCCACCACGGTGGACTTCCGCAG
Source organism: uncultured Bacteroidia bacterium (assembly GCA_902762655.1). Classification (GTDB taxonomy): domain Bacteria; phylum Bacteroidota; class Bacteroidia; order Bacteroidales; family UBA932; genus Cryptobacteroides. The sequence continues at coordinate 2,926 of CACWOZ010000019.1, read as the reverse complement.
CGTTACAGCTTCCGGCTCCGCGGTGGGCATCTGGGTTGACAATATCACGGTTACCAAGGTGCCAGGAACCGAGAAGAAAGGCAACCTCCGCATCCTGTACTGGAACATCCAGAACGGCATGTGGTGGGACCAGGGCAACAACTTCGACAACTTCGTGGCTTTTGTGAAGAAGTACGACCCCGACATCTGCGTCTGGTGTGAGTCGGAGAGTAATTACGAGACCGAAGCAGACACATGGATACCCGATTCCGGTTATGACAGCAAACCCGTACAGGCCAGCAAATGGGCGGCCCTTGCAAGCCGTTATGGCCACAATTACGCTAAAGTGAGCGGACGTACGACCACCCGCTATCCGCAGGAAGTCACCGCCAAAAATGACTTCAGCCAGGTTCAGAAAATAAAAACAAACCTCACCCACGGTGCCGGCCATTTCCAAATAACGGTGAACGGAACCAGACTCAATATCGTGACTGTACATCCTTATCCGCACAAATCCGGCGCGGGCAATCACAACGAGTCGAACGAAGAACAGGTTGAGGCGGACAACAAGCGTCTGGCCGAGATGGAAGAGATCCTTAACCAGACGGTCAAAAATAGTACGTACGCTTCCGAAGATAGCTGGGTGCTGATTGGAGACTTCAACAGCAATTCTCCTCAGGACTGCTGGTTCACGGGTGCCACGCCGTCCAATATTGCCTTTGCCCCCCAGCAGTACCTCCTGGATAATACCGACCTCAAGGATGCCGTCTATGAGTTTTGGAATGCCGGTGAAGCGGACACATTCTGCTCTACCACCAAGAACGCCAAAGACCGGAAAGACCATGTTTATGTCTCTCCCAAGCTCATGCCCAAAATAAAGCGTGTCATCATTGTAAACGATAGTTGGACGTACAATCTTGTGGAAACGGGTATTTCCTCTTTCTGGAGCCCCTCTGACCACCGTCCCATCCTGGTGGACATTGAATTATAAAAATATTTAATCATATAATAATGTAATACTATGAAAATGAAAAAAGAACTTTACATGTCTCCTGAGGCAGAATCGGTAACCCTGATGTGCCCTCAGCAAATTCTGGCAGGCTCCAACAACGTGGATTCCAACACGGAGAAGATGAGCATTTTACCCGATGACTTCAGCAACTGGGGAGGGGTAATCTAGTATGAAAACGTCTGTTAAAATCTGGGGCCTGATGGCTGGCCTTGCCCTGGTTGCATCTTGCAGCAAGGAGCAGAATGTCCTCGAAGAAGTAGAGCCGGTCAACCAGACTGAGTGGGATGCTTCTCGCTATCTTGTGAGCTTTGGCGCTTCTACTGAAGACGTGACCAAAGCCGACATCAACCTTACTTCCGGCGCCGTCACCTGGAATTCGGGCGACAAGGTGCTGGTTTACGAACCCACAGGCGGCACAAGCGCCGAGTATGAGTACGACGGTTCCAAGTTTGTGCCCGTGAGCACACCAGTTGAAATTAACGAAGGTCTGGCCCACGCCTATTATCCGTCCGAATTCTTCACGATCGATGCCGGTACGGTGTCCATTACCGTGCCGTCCGCCATCGCGGCCGACTCCGGCAACAAACTTCCTATGGCGGGCATCATCCCCGCAGGCCAGGCTAACCCGGTCTGTAATTTCAAGCAACTGGGTTCTATCGTCTGGGTCCAGGCAAAGGCTACCCGCGCCGACGGTGAAACCCTTACCAAGGTGAAAGTCAAGAATACTTCGCTGTCACTCTCCGGTACGGGTACCATTACCTGGGATGGCACCAGTGCCACCTCGCTGCCGGTGCTGGGCGCGCTCACGGTCAAGGACGGTGAAGATAACGACGTGCCTTGCTATGAGGCGGCAAGTTACGCCACCCATAAACTTGACAATTCGGCTTTTGTAGATTACTATATCTTTGTTCCTGCCGGCGACATGGAAGACATGGAACTTCAGTTCATTTATGGTAAGGGCGCTTGGAATGACGTGAATAAAGTTCACGAGTATGAGCCTTATCAGAAAATGACCCGTAACGCCAGCTACACCATGGCCCGCGGCAAGGTGCTGCCTGTCCACGGAGTGGCTCTTCCTGGCTTCTTCTCCGGCGGCGACGGCTCCGAGGAGCATCCTTACCAGCTTTCTTCTCTGGCCGATCTCCATAAACTGGCAGAGTTGTCTATTTCCGAGGACCCTTCCAGCGGCTATTCTTCCGGAAAACCCTCCGCTTTCTCCGCTACTTGCGCCCATTACGAGCTCACCACGAATATCGACCTGGACGGAGTGGACTGGAAGCCCATCGGCTTTGACCATACAGGAACTAAAACGACGGGCAATGGTAACAATACTTGCGTCCCCGGAAAGCAATTCCGTGGCACGTTCGATGGTAAGGGAAACGAGATTCAGAACTTCAACCCGACCGTTACGTTGGACAACGGAAAAACCTATGGCTTCTTCGGGGCCATCCGCCAGGCAACCATCAAGAATCTTAAATTTACCAATGTGGACGTAACCTACGGTGCGGCAGCGAATGCTGCTGCAGATGCCGGCATTCTGGCAGGAACAATCTGCTATGGTTCTACCGTTGAGAATATCACTATTTCGGGCAAGTTGACCAGTAACGGAACGGCAACGGACAACAAGCGTCTGGCATTGGGCGGAATCGCCGGTTTTGCCTTTGCAGGACCGAATAAGTTGGAAGATGCTTTTGATGAGTTAATACATAATACGCTCATTAAGAATTGCAATGTTACCCTGAACATTACCGGTGGCAGTGGCAGCAATACCAAAGCGGGTGCTACTGCTGTCCAGGTGGCGGCGCTGGTTGGTTTCTCTACGGTGAATGCTACTGACAGCGAAGCCCGGGTACATATTGAAAACTGCACAGTTCAGGCCGCGACGATTGATATTACCTGCGGACGAGCTTCCTCATTGGTGGCTACGGCGAATTC
>CACWOZ010000018.1 GCA_902762655.1 uncultured Bacteroidia bacterium | reverse complement strand
TGGACTCGAAAGATGCCATGCGCACCTACGAGGTAGCGGAGGCCATCGCCGACTATAAGACCCGATACGGATGCTCCGGCATCGACGGTGTGACCATCGCTCCGCAGATAGGAAAGAAAAACGGCAAGCCGCGCCTCTACGTGGCCTATGGCATCTACGGAGATATCTCCCGGAGGGATAACGACCATCAGATATTGCTGGAATACAAACTGGATGCATTCAAAGGCAAGGCTGTGCCTAAGGCTTCGGCAAAGTATTTCATCTTCACCGGAAACACCACCTGGGGCGTGCAGAACCTGTGCTACGACCCCCATACCGGATGCATCTTCATGGCATCCTACGCAGGCAAGAAGCCGGAATTCCCGAACTTCAGCCTGTTTGCAGTACCGGTTGGCCAGAAGCCCGAAAAGAAGGTCCTCCGCGGACTGGAAAATGACGGGGAACATCTTTCCCTTGCCCTCTGGCAGCAGGGTCTGCTCAGCACTGTGAAGGGCGTTCGTGGATGGCGCTTCGGCGATGCCTGCACGGGAATCTGCACCCTTGGCGATGGCATCTGGTTCGTATCCACCCCTCTCAAACTCCGCAAAGGCATGCAGACCGCCACCGTCCGCCAACTAAAATGGAAAGGCGGACCGCAGGAGAATCCGTTCGAAACTATCGGCGCTTCGCGCGACCGGTAGCCAACAGTTCTTTCAATACGGGATACAGCGCCTGGGCATAGCGTGTCTGGCCCAGGTCGGTTGTGTGGACGTAATCGACAGTGGCTTCACCGTCGGTGCCGTTCAGCAAAGCCCCGGGGACATAGTACAGATTCTTGTATCCGGCAGCCAGAAGGCGCTCGTACACAGTGCGTTGCGCGGCGTTGCGTGCCTCAACAGCTTCGAACGAAGATGCACTCACCCAGTCGTAGGAATAATGCGCCATCTCTACAAACACTACGGGCACGGACGGATGCGCTTCGCGAAGAATCCGCACAAAAGCCTCGCCACGCTCCAGAATCACCTCCGGCTTGCAATTAGGCACATTGTCCAGCACGAACACGGCCGGATTCTCCACCCTCGCCATCAACTGTGCCACTTCCGGATCGAGAATGGCATTCCCGCTGAAGCCGAGGTTCACAACCTCGCGGTCAAGCCAGCGGCCGAGGATATTGGTAAATGCCATCCCCGGACGTGAAACGCAGCCGCCCTGCAAAATCGATGTGCCGTACATCACTATGGGGGCAGCACGCTTGACAACCGACTCTGGAATGAACTCATACCCCGGGTCTGTTCCTATCTCCAATTCTGAAACGCCATCATACAGAGAAAGATACATCCGGAACTCCTTGTACCCTGCCGACATCTCCTTCACTATGCAGCGTGTGGTTTAGGGGAATCCGTGCGGAACTGCACATAGAGGCCGGCAGCGTCGCGGCCCAGATACCGCACACCATCGCGCACCAGCGAATCGATATCGGCCGGAAAACGGGCGAATGGCGCGTAGGTGTCCTCGACAGCCTTGCCGTAAACATGCATCTTCGTGGCATCGTGCCACACCTGCCCCTGCGCGGCTAACGTGCAGGACAGCAGTACCAGAAGGAGGGCGTATTTTTTCATACACACAAATTTAATGACTATATTTTGAATTATGAAACGCTTTCTCCTAATGGCGATGACCACAACACAAACCGGCCTCCCAACGCTGTTTTTGTAAAAAAACTGTCTATTTCAGGTAACTTTTTTACACTTTTGGCCTTCAGTGGCCGATTTCTGTTTGCATTTTTTGAGGGAGGGACAGCGGCGCGAACGGCGGAGGGCGGTCCGAAGGACGAAGCCCGGGAGCCGCGGGGTACTTTAGGGGCAGAGGCCTTGAATAGACAGGGTCTGCTTTCGGCAGATAAAAAGACAATCTCTGCATTCAGCGGTTAAGCCGAATGCAGATAGCAGCGCACGCCATCCCAGCGGCGTGCGGCGAGATCGGCGGGAGAGATAAGGAAGTTCAGCATCCCGCAGTCGAAAAAGCGGAGATCCCATTCATCATTGCCGTCAATCTGCAGAAGAGAAATCATCCCAGGCATATCCTGCTGCACCTCCTCGAAGAACGGTTTCCCGAGAAGGCGGAAGCCATCGTCCATCGAGCCGACGGCCGAGAAAGTCAGGGGCTGGACGGGCAGGCACGCCTCACTCCCGTCATCATATAAGACGCTGTGGGTGCGGAGATTATCGCACGTCGGGGAGTACAGGACCTTGAAAAAGCGAGATTCCCATTCCCCCATTCCGGGCGAGAGTGCGGCATCGAGGTTCCCGAGGAAGTAGTCGAGCGCGCCGAAGAAATATAGCATGCCTTCGTGCGGGAGAAGCCCCTTAGGATCGAGGGGCGCAAGATCGGAGCAGCGGATCTGGCAGATGAAGGTCAGGGGATCGTCGTATTCGTCGACAGCATCCTTTCCGTCTTCATCGACATACGTCTCGAGGACGGGGACCTCCGGATACTCCAACTCTTCCGGCATGTCCGGAAAGCCCCACCACTTGCTCCTGCCGAAAAGCGCGCCGGCAGCGGAACTGACGACCGGACTGCCGACCGGTTTTCCTGCCGGGCCATAACCGGCAGCGAGCGCAGAAACTGCGCCAAAATGAATCCCTATAGCCATACTCCTGCGATTTAGTCGAACATAACCTTGGGATTCAACTGATGAGGAGTTTTCCAGGGGATGCCTCGAAGGGCCAAAACCCGCTGAAGCACAGGCCAGTGCGCATGGTAGAATCCCTTCCCGCGCGGGGTGTCGGCCAACAGCCCGAAGGCCGCCGATTCGGCATTGTAGATGTTATCTTCCCAGATCTGGGTGCGCTCTATGGGATCGAACTTCAGCGTGCGGCCATACTTGGCGGAAAACTCTTCGTTGGAGATATGGTCCGGATCGATATAGGCCTCCAGGCGCTCGATATCCGCCAGCACGGACTCCTCCGTAAGCCAGTCGGATTTTTCGTCGGACACCAGCAGAAACTCAAGTTCCTGCCGGAGAATCTCCAGCCCCAGACGGGGCGTGTCGTACTCGGAAAGGTGTTCCATCACCGCATTACAGGCGTATGCCTTGCTAAGCGGAGACTCACCCTCCTCGTCGGGAATCGTGCGGATCAGGTCCAGAGCCTGACGCGCGAGAGGAATGTTCATCCAGATGCACATTTCCTCGCCGTTATGCTTCATCTGCTCCACCAGAGAGATGATTCTGTCACCATAAGATTCTGCCATATTCCTTTAATTTTCTGCAAGATAGCAATTTTTCCGAAGATTGTTGCCGGTAGGGTGAAACCATAAAAAACCATTAAAAATTTATGTTTCCGCATATTATTTGGAAAGCCCGGAAAACACCCCGAACTTGCAGAAAAAAGAATATGAAACATTTCTTTCACTATTGCAGCAAAGGCCTTGAAAGAGAAATACTGTTTAAGGAAGGTTACATTGGAAGTATTATATTTTGGTTATGGAGGGCGGTGTCGGATCTGTTTTTCCCGCGGGTTTGCCTGGCCTGCGGAAAGACGTTGCGTGCAGAGGGCGGAATCGGCGGCGAGGGCGAAGAGGATGCGAAGAGGGCAGAGGGCTGGAGGGCCGGGCGTTTTTTATGCGAAAGATGCAGTGGGGATGTGCCGTTGACAAGGTTCTGGAAGTTGCGGGAGAATCCGATGGCGGAGTCATTCAACAGTCTGATACAGAGGAATATGGGCCAGGATGTAAAGTATCAGCCATACGGGTATGCGGTGGCGATGTTCTATTACAAGGGTGGCTTCCGGGAGATTACCAAGTTACTGAAGTACAGGCGGGGTTTCCGGGAGGGACGTTATTTCGCACGGGAGTTGGGGAAGATTTTGAAGAGTAGCCCGCTATTCAAGGACGTGGATTTGGTGGTGCCGGTGCCGCTGCATTGGGTGCGGAGATGGCAGAGGGGATATAATCAGGCGGAGATCATCGCGCGCGAGGTGGCGGGGGTGCTGGGCGTACCTTGCAACGGGAAGATGCTGGTGCGCGCGCGGCACACCGGCACACAAACCCATCTGGATGCTGCCGGCCGCGCGCGCAACGTCGCCGGCGCCTTCCGGGTCCGGCGATTCCAACTGCCGGTGCTGCCCCTCCCCGGCGGAAAACCGGCCTGCGAGGCCATGCCCGGAGAAGAACCGGCCGGGCCGGCCCTACCCTGCGGAGAACGGCAGAGCAGGACGGCCGCCCCGCGCCACATTCTGCTGGTGGACGACGTGTACACGACCGGGGCGACCATCGTGGCATGCGAGCGGGCCATCAGGGCCGTAGCGCCGGACGGCAGGCATCTGCGCATTTCCGCTGCCACCCTGGCCTGTGTAGAGAAATAGGTATTTCCCCGGAAATTGTTACCTTTGTAGTAATATGTTCAGAAAAGAAACCTATGCCTCCCGCCGTGAAGAACTCCGGCGGCGCTTGAAGGGCGAAAGCGGCATCGCCGTATTCATCGGTAATGTCGAAGCCCCCGCCCAGTATAAAGACAACTGCTACAAGTTCCGCCAGGACAGCACCTGGCTCTATTACTTCGGAATCGACGAGCCGCGCTTTGCAGCGGTTCTCGACCTGGACAGCGGCACGGAGACTATCTACGCCGATGACTTCTCCATAGACGACATCATCTGGACCGGACCTATGCCTACCGTGGCGGAACAGGCCGCACGCGTCGGTGTCACGAAAACCGAACCCTACTCCAAACTCGACTGGGCGGTATCACAGGCGATATTGCAGGGCCGCGCGATCCACAGCATCCCCCCGTCCCGCTGGTACAACACCCTCAAACTGCAGAGTCTGGGAATCGACAAACCCTCCGAAGCCCTCATCCGCGCCATAATCAGCATGCGACTGGTAAAGACTCCGGAAGAGATAGTCGAACTCGATGCGGCCGGAGTGCTGGGACAGAAGATGCACACCGTCGCCCGCAAAGGCATACGCATCGGCAGGGTGGAACAGGAGATAGTCGGTGAGATGGAGGGAGTTACGCTCGCCGAGGGATGGGGAGTAAGTTTCGCGACCATCCTGACCCAGCACGGCGAGGTTTTCCACAACCACGGACATGCCTGCGTGATTGAGCCCGGCAAGCTGATGGTGATAGATGCAGGCGCGGAGGGCAACTCGCACTATGCGTCCGACTTCACCCGCACCTACCCCACCGGCGGCAGGTACACCCCAAAACAGAGGGATATCTACCAGACAGTATACGACTGCCACGAGCTGGCCTTCTCCCTAACCAAACCGGGGACCGCCTACCGCGACGTTCATCTTGCAGTCGCCCGCCTCATGCTCGACCGCCTGAGCCAGCTTGGGCTTGTGAAGGGCGATCTGGACGAGATGGTTGCAGCCGGCACCGCAGGGCTCTTCATGCCCCACGGACTCGGGCACAATATGGGTCTGGACGTGCACGATATGGAGGATCTGGGCGAAGATCTGGTGGGATACGACTCCGACCAGAAGCGCTCTTCCCAGCTCGGGCTGCGGTCTCTGCGCATGGCCCGGAGGCTCACCCCCGGCAATGTCATCACCGACGAGCCCGGCATCTACTTCATCCCGGACCTCATCGAAATGTGGAAGAAGGAAGGCAAGCCCTTCGTGAACTATAGCGCGCTGGAGGAAGGGTATTTCGACTTCGGGGGCATCCGCATCGAAGATGATGTGCTGGTTACCGCCGACGGCGCCCGCCGCCTCGGAGGAGAACGCCTTCCCGCATCTCCCGACGAAGTGGAAGCAGCCATGGCAGCAGACAAAAATCTTTAAACACAATAAAAACTATGGGACTTTTAGATGGAAAAGTCGCCCTCATTACGGGCGCATCAAGAGGAATCGGAAAGGCAATCGCACTGAAGTACGCTGCTGAAGGCGCCGACGTGGCATTCACCGACCTCGTAGTGAATCAGGAGACCGTGGCGGAAATCGCCGCCCTCGGCCACAAGGTAAAGGCATACGAAAGCAATGCCGCCGATTTCGAACAGACTCAGCAGGTCGTAGAGCAGGTGCTCGCCGACTTCGGCAAGATCGACATCCTCGTCAACAACGCAGGCATCACCAAGGACGGCCTTGCAATGCGCATGACCGAACAGCAGTGGGATGCGGTGATCGCAGTGAACATGAAATCTGCCTTCAACTATATGCATGCGGTACTCCCCGCAATGGCACGCGCCAAGAGCGGCAGCATCATCAACATGGCATCGATTGCAGGCCAGATGGGAAATCCCGGTCAGGTGAACTACGCAGCCACCAAGGCTGGCCTCATCGCCATGGCCAAGTCGGTAGCGAAGGAGATGGGTTCCCGCGGCATACGCGCCAACAGCATCGCCCCGGGCTTCATCGTGTCGGACATGACCAACGCCCTGCCCGAAGCTGTGCGTGAGGAATATCTGAAACAGATCCCCCTGCGCCGCGGAGGCACCCCCGAGGACATTGCGAACGCAGCCCTCTTCCTGGCCAGCGACCTGTCATCCTACATCACCGGCCAGGTAATCCCCGTAAATGGCGGACTCTACTGCTAGGACAGCCGGCCTCAGAGAATGAATTTGAGGACGTAGAACAGCATGATGCCGGAAGCGACGAGTTTGATTCCGGTACCGAAAATAAAACCCAGGAATGCACCGATGGCCGCTTTTACGGAACTCGGTGCATCTTGTTTCGCGAAGAAGAACTCCCCTACGAATGCGCCGATCAGCGCTCCGGCCATCATCCCTACAGGAGTCAGGAACATGCCGGCGAAGAGGCCTATGATGGCGCCCCAGGAGGCTTCCTTGTGGCCGCCGGTTTTCTTGGCGAACCATCCCGGCACGATGTAGTCGAGGATGGTGACAATGGTGGTAATTCCGAGCCAGACCAGCAGGAAGGTGCTGGTGACCGGTTCGCATTCACCGCGGTTTCCCGCAAAGAAAACCAGCAGGAGTCCCACCCAACTGAGGGGCGGCCCGGGCAGACCGGGGAGGATGCTGCCGATTACGCCAACGGCGGCGCATATTATCGCAAAGATTTCGAGTGCTGTCATAGTTCTGCAAAGATATGGATTTTTTGTTACCTTTGCATACAATATGGGTGAGTCTGAACTTTATATACTGATTACCAACTCCACAGCCCTGGAAGGGTCGACCCTGACGCTGGCGCAGAACACGCGCCTGCTCGGCGAGGGCATCAGCAGCGAGGGCAAGACAATTGCCGAACAGTTGCTTAACCTGGACCTCAAAGAGGCCTACGAGGCGGCTGCGAAAGATGCAGCCAGTCATCAGATATGGAGTGGCTATCGTATAAAGATGCTGGCAGCCAAGGCCTTGCGCAGTTACAGGTTCGACTGCAACAAGGTGCGCTCCGAGCAGGCTCTCCAGAGAATCTGCCATGAAGCCAACGAGGCAAGGATGCATGCGCGCAGCATCAAGGAGAAAGGCCTGTATGCGGCCAGCCTTATGATACACTTCCGCGTGAGCGATGCCGGACTCTGGCCTGAGGGCAACGACATCATGGCCCGCCTGCTGATGAATCTGCTGCAGATGGAATTCGGCCTTCCACTCCTTTCCGTAAAGGATCCGGAGGCGTATTCCAAACTTCTGCGGTCAGCAGTCAAGGAAGATATCGCGGATATCTTCACCAGTCATGCGGATGATGTGCTGGCACCGGCGGCAGAATGCAGGTGGTGCGCAAATACAGCGCCGGAAAAGCCGGCAGCAACCTCCGCACCAGCAGAGATTCCCGCCCCGGCAGTCAAGAATTCCACCCGCATACTGGAAATCCTGGCAAACCATCCCCGCAATACCACGGCCGACCTGGCCCGGATACTGGGCATCTCCGACAAAGGAGTAGAAAAACATATCGCAAACCTGAAGAAGACCGGCGCCCTCAAACGAGTAGGTCCCGACAAGGGAGGATACTGGAGGGTAGTCTTCATCCCGAAGAGATAATGAAGAGAATAGTATTGACCGCATGCCTCCTGTCGGTGGTTGCGTGTTCTGTCGATGAGAACCGCATAATCGCGCCAGGAGAAGAGAACGAAACCACAGAACAAGCTGCAATTGTAAGCGCCATCATCGAGGTGGATGAGAACTTCGCCACCAGTCTGGAAGCGGCAACCAAGGGCGGCCCATCACCCCTCGAAGGCCTGGGGGGAGTGCATTATGAGCGCGTTTTCCCAGATGCCGGGGAGTTTGAAGAGCGCACCCGCAAAGCAGGACTGCACTTGTTTTACAAGCTTGTTTTCGACGAGGACATGACCAAGACAAAGGCGGGAGACATGCTCGTCGCCACCGATGGGATAGTGAATGTGGATTTCCCCCGCAAGATAAAGAAGCGCAGTGCCATCCCGAACGACCCCTACTTCAAATGGCAGTGGGACCTCTATAATGACAAGTCACTCAAGTTGGACTGCACCAAATCCAACTCCACATACGGCATCAGCAAATTCACCAACCAGGGAGCAGACATGAACCTGCTTCCGGTGTGGGAAAAATACACGACAGGCAGCAAGAACGTTATAGTGGCCGTGGTGGACGGAGGTGTAGACCTTAATCACCCCGACATAGCCGCCAACTGCATCGCAGCCGGATTCAACGGCAGCAAGAACTTCGTCAAGAACAATTATGTTGTGACCTCCGACTCGCACGGCACCCACGTGGCCGGCACCATCGCTGCAATACGCAACAACGGCATAGGAGTAGCCGGGATTGCAGGCGGAGACTATTCCAAAGGTATCGCAGGAGCCAGGATTCTGAGTTGCCAGATTTTTACGGAAGATGACGGGGCATCGGACGAGAACACGGCGGCGGCAATCAAATGGGGGGCCGACCACGGAGCCGTCATAAGCCAGAACAGCTGGGGCTATTATGCAGATGCCAACGAGGATGGAAAGGTCTCAGCCTCGGAACTGGCAGAGTTCAAGAAGGAAACAATCCCCAATGTGCTCAAGAAGGCCATAGACTATTTCATCGAGTATGCTGGCTGCGACAAGGACGGCAACCAACTCCCGGGCTCCCCGATGAAAGGAGGCCTGGTATGCTTCGCCGCAGGGAATGAAGCCATCGACTACGACCCCATCTGCGCCTATGAGCCGGTGATAGCGGTGGGCGCCGGCACTGCGGGATACACACGTGCTTATTACTCCAACTATGGCAACTGGGTGGACATATGCGCCCCTGGAGGAGACGGCCTGTACGAAGGAGACGGCCCCGAGTACGATGAGCAAGAATACAGCCGCGGGCAGATTTTCAATCTCTACGCCACCCGCGTCCTGGAAGATTACGACTACACCGACTACGGCTACATGTCCGGCACATCCATGGCCTGTCCTCACATCAGCGGAGCCCTGGCGCTGATCATATCTTATCTGGGAGGGCAAGGATTCACCAATGAAGAGTGCAAGCGTCTGCTGCTTGAAGGTGCGGATAACTCCCACACCGACAGCAAGCACTATGTAGGGCCGTGGGCTGATGTTACAGCATCCCTGGAGCTTGGCGCGCCCCACTCCGACATTGCCCCGGACAAGGTGGCCGACTATAGCCTGACAGCCGTCCGCAAGACCGTCGATGTCGCCTGGAAGGTACCGGCCGATGAAGATGATACCAAGGCCTTCGGAGCCAGGATTTTATACGGCACTGACGAGGCGGCCGTGCGTACAGGCAGCATCGCGTCCGTGCCGGCAGGTGTGACCGTCCTCGACTCCAGGACTGACGACAAGGCGGCTGGCGATATAATAAAAGAGACCATTCCCGACCTCAACTATTCCACGACCTACTACTTCGCCTTGTATGCCTACGACCGTTCGGGGAATTTCTCCGAAGTGTCTGAGATAAAGAGCGTACGCACCCCGGACAACCACGCCCCCGTGCTTAAGGCAGAGCAGGAAGGCATCATCCTATATGGCTCCGGTTCCGGAAAGACCCTTGCTATATCTTCGATGTTCTCGGATCCGGACGGGGATGAGATGACTTTCCGCTGCAGTGTCAAGCAGGACGGCGACATCATCGCCCTGAACTTCGACGGCTCTTCTGCAAAAATCACCGCGGACAAGGCAGGCGCTGCGGAGCTGAGAATCTCTGCCTGGGACGGCGACAAGTCCTTCGGAATTACCATTCCCGTACTGGTGAAGGCTGATCTCTCGGACCTCGCCGAAACCTATCCTAATCCTGTCACCACCGACCTTGTAATCCGCACCGAACAGCCCGCCGAGACCTACGTGCGCATCGTGAACTCCACCGGAAAGGTGGTGTACGAAGAGACATCCGTATTCAGCGGTTTCGACCCCCTGATCGTGAATATGACCAGGCTTGCACCCGGCCGCTATTCCGTTACCATCAGTTACAACGGCAATACCTACCACAAGACCATCGTCAAAGTATGAAAAAGATATCCCTGACCATTCTTTCCGGCATCATATGCCTCACTGCTTCCGCCCAGGAGCTCGTTTCCGAGGCGCTTCCCTTTATGCAGATGGACTTCAACCCTTCGTCTGTCGCGATGGGAAGCACCAGGATTCCCGGGGCTGCAATCCTGCCTTTGAGCGGCACCAAATTGGCGGCCGGGGTAGCCTACGAAAGTTATATGCCGGATTTTGGCGGCACTCAGTACGTAAGCGGCGGAGTGGCCGGCACCTACGGCAGATTCGGAGCATCGCTGGGGTTCACCAGGGGCACCGGAGACGAGATTACCGGGGAGCGTTTTACGCCGAGCGAGATTCTGGTAAATGCCGGGGTTTCCTATGCCATCTCTCCCGTAATCGCAGCCGGAGTCAATGTGAAATATGCCAAAGAGCAACTGCTCAGCAACTATTCCAACAATGCCGTGGCGGCGGATTTATTCGTGGCCGGCAAGGTGGACGCGCTTGACTTCGCGGCCGGGGTGACTTCCCTCGGCGGACAGGTGGAGTCGGAAAGCACAGGCAAGTTCAATCTGCCTTCTGCTGTCACGCTCGGATGCGGATATCTGTATGAATTTGACAAAATCAGCCTCGCCGCCCGCGTGAAAGGAGACTATTATTTCAGCGGGAATCTGGCCGCAGGCCTCGGTGTAGAAGGATGGTACGAAGGGTTGGTCGCGGTTCGCGCCGGATATCACTACGGCGGCGATAGCATAATACCGGACTTCGCCTCGATCGGGCTTGGGGTGCGCCTCGGAGAATTCACCCTAGATGCCGCCTATCTATTCGCCTCCGAGGTCCTGCAGAACAGTTTCAGCATCTGCGCCGGAGTCAGGTTCTAACCCATCAGTATTTTCCCGACCTTGGGAATGCGGCGGACAAGCACTGCCGCAAGTGCCACCGTTACATATGAGCAGACGGCCGTGAGCAGAATCTCCACGGGGGTAACCCAAAGGGCGCTGCCGCCTGTGCCAAGAGAGTTGCGGAAGAGTGAGGAGTAGGCTGCAAGTACCAGCATATGAGCCAGATACATGCCATAACTCGCCTGCGAAACGGGCAATACTATGCGCCTGTAGAATGCTCCGTCGGATTTGATCTTCCGCAGCAGAAGGATGCAGCCTATGGTCATCAGCACCACCCCCGTGGAATCAAAGGTCCAGGTGGTCTCCCACTGTACGGCATAGTCTATCGGTCCCTGCACGGGGAAAATGTCTGCGGCAGTGGCCATCAGCCTGCGGAAGAATCCGCCGAAGGTGATGGCGAAGCCTGCCAGGAAAGCCGGGATACTGATGGCGAGGGTCTTCTTCCAGGATAGGTCTCCCACGAAACGCCGGAAGTAGAGGCCAAGTAGCAGATAACCGATGAATCCGCTTATATAATAGAAGGTGCCGTAGGAGTTCCAGCTGGCCTCGCCCCAAAGAGGATACAGCGCCTGCCTGGGAAGCCCCGTGGCCCCTGTCACTATGGCCTGATGCCCTCCGTCCAGCAAATCTCTCAGCATGGGGAAGGTGGTGGTGAAGAGCCAGATGCAGAGATAGACGGTGAGTTCCCTGCGGCTTACTTTTTCCGCCCACGGGGAGAGCAGAGGCATCAGCAGATACACTCCCAGCAGCATATATACAAACCAGAGGTGGCCGGCGGCATAATTGAAGTTGACAAGCAGGCCCTTGAGGTTCTCTGCGGGATTCCCCCACCAGAAAGCGTATACGAGCGACCATATCGCCAGCGGAATCAGGACTCGCACGGCCCTGCGACGGAGGAACTCGCCGGTGCTGTAGCGCAGGGGGAAGAGCAGATAACTGGATGCAACCGCGAAAAGAGGCACGCAGCAACGCACCAGGGAATCGAAGAAAGAGGCCCAGAAGGCATCGCCGGGGGTGAGGACCAGACTGCCGTCATTTAAATAGAAAGGTTCGGTACTGTGGACGACCATTACCATAAAGCAGGCGATTACCCGCAGCCAGTCCACCCAGATTTCGCGTTTGTCATTCATATTATAAAGGTACGGTTTTTTATTTTTTGTGCAATTTTTTAAAATATCGCTTGCGATATAAAATATTTTTCTTACCTTTGTGTCGCAAACGATATAAATTATTAAACACATACGATTATAGATAAGCAGAAATCAATCCAGGTTCTTCAGGCCTACGCAACCGGACTCGCAACCCAGAGCCGTGCACACAAAGTTCAGAGCCAGCTTTTCGCATCCCAGGGCTTCAGCAAACTCGCCGAGAAATATGCTCTTGACGAGGAAGAGGATATGTTCTGGATGCAGGAGCAGCTTGAACTCATCGAGAAAATCGGTCTTCAGAACTGGCTGGTAAAACAACTTTAGTATAACTATGGCTACGATTTATGATTTGAAGGCCCTGAACAATAAGGGCACCGAGGTGGACTTCGCACAGTACGAAGGCAAGCCCATGCTTATTGTCAATACCGCCAGCAAGTGCGGCTTTACTCCCCAGTACGATGGCCTCGAGGCTCTTTATCAAAAGTATAAAGACCGTGGTCTTGTTATCATAGGCTTCCCCTGCGACCAGTTCGCACATCAGGAGCCGGGCAGCAATGAGGAGATTGCCGAATTCTGCCGCATCAACCATGGTGTGACTTTCCCCTTGATGAGCAAGATCGAGGTGAACGGTGCGAACGAGCATCCTGTGTTCACCTTCCTGAAGGCCGCCGCTCCTACCGAGGAGTATCACGGGCTGAAGGCAAAGGCTACAGGGAAGATGCTCAAGGGCATCAGCAAGACCTATCAGAAGGAGAGCGACATCCGTTGGAACTTCACAAAGTTCCTCATCGCGCGCGATGGTGCAACGGTGAAGCGTTTCGCGCCTACCACAGAGCCCAAGGATTTCGAGAAGGATATAGAGGCTGTTCTCTGATGGAAGATTCTCTCCGACTCGACAAGCAGTTATGCTTCCGTCTTTACACGGCTTCCCGGCTCATCATGCAGGCTTATACGCCGCTGTTGAGCAAGTTGGGGCTGACTTATCCGCAGTATCTGGTGATGATGGTGCTGTGGGAGAAGGACGGCCAGCCGGTTAATGATATTGCGAAGCGGCTCTACCTGGAAACCAATACCGTGACGCCGCTTCTGAAGCGGATGGAGACGGAAGGGTTCGTAGAGAGGCTGCGCGACGAGGCCGACGGGCGGAAGGTGCTGGTGCGGCTGACCGCCGCGGGGAGGGCCCTGGAGGCCGCGGCCTCGTCGGTGCCCGAGGGGCTCGCAGGGGCCCTCAGCCCCTGCCGCAGCCTCACCCCCAATGCCGCCACGGGGCTCTTTTCAACCCTGGACGACATTATCGAAACGCTGTCCCGATAAGGGCAGCGTTTTTTTCGCCCCTCCATCCATAAACCTTGAAAAAAGCCTGGACCTGGAGCAAAAACAGCCGAAAATGCAGCAAAACGTCTGTAGGAAGCCCTGATTTGCAGAAAGCGGGGCTGTCTGCAAAGACCGGCCGGACGCGGTCGCCCGGCAATTCGCCACGGACAATCTCCGCGGAAGAGCACCGCCAAGATCCGAAAGCGTACAAGGTCCCCACCACGTGAAGAGACCTTGTACGGCAGGGCGACACAATCTATAAAATGGCAAGTAGCGCTCTGCAGGCTGTATAGATGTCGCGATAAGTCGACTCGAAATCCCCGGTATACCACGGATCTGCCACATCACGGTCCTGACCGGCGAATTCCATCATCTTTATTACTTTACAATTGGTATTCAATCCGTTGCCGGTCACGCCTTTCCCACCTGCCACACTTTTCCGGAATTCTGAGGAACCGGTGTTGGCGTTCTGGGGGTCTTTGGGATTTGAAGAGGGAGTATCGAGTGCGCCGCCGACAATACGGTTGAGTAGCCGACGGTTGGATTCATCCATAATTACTACGAGGTCTGCGGCAGCGAACTCCTGCGGCGTAATCCTGTGGGCCCGGTGATCCCCGAAAGGAATCCCGTGCTCCCGCATCTTGGCTTTTGCCGGCGGGTATATCGGGTTTCCCCACTCCTCTCCGGACACCGCCATTGACTCTATTTCAAATTCCTTCTCCCTGCCGGCATCCTTCACCAGTTTTTTCATCACGAACTCCGCCATCGGGCTCCGGCAGATATTTCCGTGGCAGACGAATACTATCTTTTTCATAAACAATCTGGCCTTGATGGATTCTTTATGCAAATATAGCAATTCCCCTCCTTCCTTGAAAAAGCCCGGACCTGGAGCGAAAACTGGCGAAAATGCAGCAGGTCCCCCTCTACAGGCCGGGACCTGGAGCAAAAACGGGCGAAAACGCAGCAGGTCCACCTTTGCAGGCCGGGACCTGGAGCAAAATTTGGAGAAAATGCAGCAGGTCCACCTTTGCAGACCCGGACCTGGAGCAAAAACGGGCGAAAACACAGCAGGTCCACCTCTACAAACCGGAACCCGGAGCAAAATCTGGCGAAAATGCAGCAGGTCGGACCGCAAAAGACCAGGGACAGCAAAAGACCAGGGACAGCAAAGGGCCACCGCGAATGCGATGGCCTTTGAAACGCAAAAACGGCCGGCTGTTTGCCGACCGTTTTTGTGGTCCCGGCAGAGACTTGAACCTGCGACCCACTGATTATGAGTCAGTTGCTCTAACCAACTGAGCTACGGGACCTTGGTGCCCGAAAACCCGGGCGCGACGTCATTCAGGAGCGTCAGACCTTGATCTCAACCTCAACACCGGAGGGGAGTTCGAGCTTCATGAGAGCGTCAACAGTCTTGCCGTTGGAGTCCTCGATGTCGAGCAGCCTGCGGTATGAATCGAGCTCGAACTGCTCGCGGGCCTTCTTGTTTACGAAGGTCGAGCGGTTCACAGTGAATATCTTCTTGTTCGTAGGAAGCGGAATAGGACCGATTACCCGCGCACCGGTAGACTTCACGGTCTCAACGATCTTTGCTGCGGACTTGTCCACGAGCATGTGATCGAAAGACTTGAGTTTAATTCTGATTTTTTGGCTCATATTGCAAATTTATAAATTATTCGTCATCTGAAGGCAGACGATATCCACTTTTTTCGATAATATCCTTCGCCATCGCCGCAGGAACGGGATCGTAGTGGTCGAAGGTCATAGTCGAAGTAGCGCGTCCGGAAGACAGCGTACGGAGCACCGTAACGTATCCGAACTGCTCTGCGAGCGGAACGTACGCCTTGATAATCCTTGCGCCGTTGGCAGTGCTGTCCATGTTCACGATCTGGCCGCGGCGGCGGTTGAGGTCGCCGACGATATCGCCCATATAGTCTTCGGGTGTAACCACCTCGAGGCTCATGATAGGCTCCAGGAGAACAGGATTGCACTTCGGGCATGCGTGCCTGAATGCCATGCGGCCTGCAAGTTCGAATGATAACTGGTCTGAATCCACAGGGTGGTAGGAACCGTCGAGCAGGGTAACCTTGAGGCTCTGCACTTCGTAGCCGGCGAGAACGCCGTTTGCCATTGCAGACTCGAAGCCTTTCTGCACGGAAGGTATGAATTCCTTGGGAACATTTCCACCCTTGACAGCGCTCTCGAACTGAAGTCCGGTAACGCCGGGATCCGCAGGACCGATTTCAACAATGATATCGGCAAACTTTCCACGGCCGCCCGTCTGCTTCTTGAATACTTCGCGAAGCTGGGTGGTAGTGGTAACCGCTTCTTTGTAGTTGACCATGGGTGCACCCTGGTTGATGTCCACACCGAACTCGCGGCGAAGACGGTCGACGATGATATCGAGGTGCAGTTCTCCCATTCCGCTGATGATGGTCTGGCCTGTCTCCGCATCGGACTTGACGGTGAAGGTAGGATCCTCCTCCGCCAATTTTCCGAGGGCGACTCCGAGCTTGTCAAGATCCTGCTGGGTCTTGGGCTCGATGGCGATACCGATAACGGGATCGGGGAATTCCATGGTTTCCAGGGCAAGTTTGTGGCTCTCGTCGCAGATGGTGTCCCCCGTGCGGAGGTCCTTGAATCCTACTGCGGCGCAGATGTCTCCGGCCTCCACGAAATCGATGGGATTCTGGTGATTGGAGTGCATCTGATAGAGTCTGGCCACGCGCTCTTTCTTGCCCGTACGGGAGTTGACCACGTACGAACCGGCGTCGAGGTGACCTGAATATGCCCTGAGATAAGCCAGACGGCCTACATAGGGATCGGTTGCAATCTTGAACACGAGTGCGCAGAACGGTCCCTGGGCGGTGGGCTGAAGTTCCAGTTCCTGCCCGTTATGGGTGTTCGTCGCTTTGGTGTTGCCGATATCCCAGGGAGAAGGAAGGTAGCGGACTACCGCGTCGAGGAGGAACTGGATGCCCTTATTCTTGTAGGAAGATCCGCAGGTCGCAGGGACGATCTTCATCTCGATCGTTCCCTTGCGGAGCGCAGCGATGATCTCTTCCTCGGTAAGGGAAGCAGGATCCTCGAAGTACTTCTCCATCAGTGAATCGTCACAGTCAACCGCAGCCTCTACGAGACGGTCTCTCCAGACTTCGACCTCCTCCTGCATCTCTGCAGGCACCTCGCGTACATCATAATTTACCAGGTCTTCGCCGGTATTGTAGATGTACGCTTTGCGTGAGATCAAGTCAACAATACCGGCGAATGTTTCTTCTCCGCCGATAGGGAGACTGATAGGTACGGCCGTGGCCCCCAGTTTGTTTTTGATATCCTCAACACAACCGAGGAAGTCCGCACCCACGCGGTCCATCTTGTTTACGTATGCAATCTTTGGTACACCGTATTTGTCGGCCTGGCGCCAGACAGTCTCACTCTGAGGCTGCACCTTGCCTACGGCATCGAACGTGGCGATAGTGCCGTCGAGCACGCGGAGCGAACGCTCCACCTCGACAGTAAAGTCCACGTGGCCGGGAGTGTCGATCAGGTTTATCTGAAAGACCTTCCCTGCGTAATGCCAGAAAGCCGTGGTGGCAGCAGAGGTGATAGTGATACCCCTCTCCTGCTCCTGGATCATCCAGTCCATCGTGGCGGCGCCATCGTGCACTTCCCCGATCTTGTGAGTCTTTCCCGTATAGAACAGGATGCGCTCCGAGGTCGTGGTCTTGCCGGCATCGATGTGCGCCATGATGCCGATGTTGCGGGTAAAATGTAAATCCCTTCCAGCCATCTAACTAACTAACCAAAAACTAGAAACGGAAGTGTGCGAATGCCTTGTTGGCTTCTGCCATGCGGTGCATATCCTCTTTACGCTTGAATGCACCACCTTCATTGTTGTAACCCGCTACGATTTCTGCAGCGAGTTTCTCTGCCATCGAGTGGCCGGAACGCTTGCGGGCGAATTGTATCATATTCTTCATTGCGAGAGATACTTTACGCTCCGGACGCAACTCTGTCGGCACCTGGAAGTTGGCACCACCGATACGGCGTGACTTAACCTCGATCTGAGGTGTCACGTTCTCGAGAGCCTGCCTCCAAATATCGAGAGAGAATCCTTCATCTTCTCGCCTACCATGTCAATGGCATCGTAAAAAATAGAATACGCGATACTCTTCTTCCCCTGCAACATAAGGTTGTTCACGAAACGAGTGACCTCGATGTCGTGGAACTTGGGATCAGGAAGTAGAATCCTCTTCTTAGGCTTTGCTTTTCTCATAACTGAAAAAATTAATGATTAAACACCCGACGGCTACTTCTTCGGCCTCTTGGCGCCGTAGAGCGAGCGGGACTGGGTCCTGCCTTCTACGCCAGCCGTGTCCAAAGCGCCGCGAAGGATGTGGTAACGTACGCCAGGGAGGTCCTTCACACGACCACCACGGACCAGCACGATGCTGTGTTCCTGGAGGTTGTGGCCCTCACCCGGGATGTAGGCGTTCACCTCTTTAGCGTTGGAGAGACGTACACGGGCAACCTTACGCATTGCTGAGTTAGGCTTCTTAGGGGTAGTAGTATACACCCTGACGCATACGCCACGCTTCTGAGGGCACGCATCCAATGCGCGAGACTTGCTCTTCACTTCGAGAGTCTCACGTCCTTTGCGAACCAATTGTTGAATTGTCGGCATAAATAAATAATTAAAAAAACACCCCCATAAAAAAGGGGGTGCAAATATACGGAAAAATTTTTATAATGCAACGAATTCTATATCCTTGAGGGCTTTTTCGCGTAGAGAGGGGTCTTTTTCGCAAGCCGAATCAAGCAATTTCTTCGCTTCTTTCAATTTTCCCTTGCGGGCTGCGACTACAGCGCGGTAATAGTCCGCCTGGGCGCTGTCCACATCCTTGAGGGCGGATTCCGCCGCATCGAGCTCGCCGCACATGATGTTTGCAATGGCCTCGTTGACATCTCCCGCACCCTTCAGCTTGTCGGCTGCCGTATGATAATCACCTTTTGAGAGGGCAACGATGCCGAGATTCCTGATGGCAGAGGCGTTGCCGGACTTCTCGAAGAACTCGGCCGCCTTATCGAAGTTCCCGCGGCGGAGTTCCACCACTCCGAGAGCGTTGAGCACGTCGGGATCGTTCTGGTCCTTCATCTGCTGCAGATACATCTCGGTAACCGCGTGCGAACCCTGGTCGAGTTTGAGTATCGCGAGGTCGTAGCGGCCGACCTGAGAGTTATAGCGCTCTGCGGCGGCCCTGTAGAAGAGTTCCTTGCGCTCGGGATCCTCGGAGGTAGCAGCAATGCGAAGCACTGCGGGCTCATCTACCAGATAGAGGAGTTTGCGGTCCGCAAGGCGCTGGAGTTCGGCATCGGTGTAGTTCTCATATTCAACCTCTGTGACGAAACGGGAACGGCGGAGTTCAGGGAGGACCTCCTTCTTGAGTTCGGTGAAGATCTGGCTCATGTTGCGGATTTCGCTCTCGCGTACCTCAGGGTCGTTGTACATGGACAGCACGCGGAGAATGAGGTCCTTATCTTCGATATTGGACTTGGCGACCGCTTCCTGGAAACCTTCCCAGTCCTGGCCCATGCTTTGGATGTCCGGGGTGCCGGCGTCCAGATTCTTGGAAACGGAGCCCCACGCCTTCTTGGCAGCGTCCGAACGCTCTTTCGAAAGTTTCGCATTATGCTCCTCGCCGCCTTCGGGAGAGGCATAGGAGATAATCTTCACATCCTTGATCTTCGCACGGTCGTTCTCGGCGAGTTCGGCAAGTTCCTCCTTATATTCTTTGAAAGATACGCCAGCGAGTTCACTGTTCTTTAATGCGGATGAGTTCACATCGTAGTGTATCTGGCCTTCACTTGTCTTGGTATAAGAATGCTGATAACCGTCTTCCTTATATTCGTAGTAGCCATGGGTGGAAAAATCATTTCCGGTGAGGATAACGCCATCGGCAACCTTGCGGCTGGGGAGGGCGATGGTCCTGTCTTTATATGAGGCTACACTTCGCAGTTCCAGATAGCACTTCTTCATGCCTTCCACGAAAGGGATGGAGAAGTTCTCCACCACGGAACCGCCTTCGGAGGAAATCACCTTGTTGTTCTCGCGTACGCCCGAACCCTGATAGCGGAACACGGGACCGGCGGCTTCGCCGCCTTCATACACGATGACGGGAGTCACCGCCAGTTTGCTTTCTGGAGCGAAATATGCGGCAGGGTAGTCTACGGTGATGCTGACAGGGATTTCATTATTGATGACGGTCAGCACCCCGGGAACACAGCTGACGCCCACGTTGCTGGCGGCGTCAGCCATCTGCTGGGCTGAGTTCTTGTTGCAGGCGACCATGGCCAGGGCCACGGCGGCAACTGCTAAAATTTTGTTCATCTTCATAATTCTAATTGTTGGAATTACAAATATAGGAAAAAATACGATATGCATAGCACGAATAAAGAAGCCGCCGGTTGGCGACTTCTTTATACGTAATCACTTGTAAATCACTTACTCTGCCTCGGTGGTAGGTGCAGTCTGCTCGATGGGTGCGGTGGGGAATTCAGGCTGGGCGGCAGCCTCGTTGTTCTCGAGTTCCTCGGTGATGTCCATTCCGCCGGTCTTGCTGCGGACGGAGAACGATGCAAAGATGGATACTGCGAGGATGAATACTACCAGACCCCAGGTAATTTTCTCGAGGATGTCTGCTGTCTGGCGTACGCCGAAGGTCTGGTTGCCGGCCACGAAATTACTGGCAAGACCTTCACCCTTTCCATTCTGGAGAAGGACTACTCCGATAAGCAGGAGGCTCGCCAAAACGATGAGCACTGTCAGGATTGTAAATACTGCGTTCATATACTAATTCTTTAATTTTTCGATAAGGGATGCAAAGTAAGCACTTTTTTCCGGGAATCGCAAACTTAAGCGCGAATAAATTTGCGCCGCCTGCTCCGGATAGCCCTGATCTGCATAGATTTGGGCCAAGGTCTCTGTAAAGAAATCGTTGAGGGAGTCCTGCGGGGAGATTCCTTCGTCGCCTTGGGGGCTCTTCGGAGTGGCATTCTCTCCGGCAACGGCAGAATCCCTCGTAACAGCGGAATCCGGTTTTTCCTGTGCCATGGAGCCGAAGGCGTTGTCGCCGTCCTGCTTCACCGCGGCATACTGCTGGGCGGAGAAATAGTCGCCGCCGACCACAATCACCCTGCGGGGGGCGCCCTCGTCCTTTATCTCTCCTACACCTTCATCTATATACGCGCGCAGGAGTTCCTTTACCTGGATATCGGAGTAGTCGGCCTTGTGGCCCTTGTGGGCGAGCCCCGCTATGATGCGGCGCGATCCGATGTAGAGGGCGGCGTCGGCATAGCGCTCGTCGCTCCATGCGCCTTCGCCCAGTTCGGACATCCTGCGGCATAATTCCTTGCGGGCGCCGCCGAACCAGGGATAAAGGTTCACCACGCCGTTGAGTTCGTCGAGGTTCAGTTTCTTGAGATCGATGTAGTCGTTTTCTACCATTGTGCGACGGTTGCGTTGAAGATGTCTTCTATGATCTTTTCGATGATCTCGGCGCAGAGGGTACTCTCCACAGCGTCGAGCGAATTGGTGGAGTCGTAGTCGGCATAGGCCGAGAAACTCTTGCCGGAGAAACTGTCCTCCGGATGCTTGACATTGTTGAAATCGACCTTCACCACTACGGTCAGGCGGTTCTGCGCGGCGACTTCATCCGCCGTCACGGCAGATGCCTGCACATCGTATCCGGATATCTCCCCGATAATTTCCAGGTCCCCGTCCATCTCCACCTGCTCGAGGCTGGTCATACGGCGGAAGCGGGTGCGGAGTTCCTCTGAGATGTCGTTCGCCAGCGAGGGGTTCACCCGCAGGGCCTTGTATTCGAAGGTGGGAATGCAGATGGTGTGCACGTCCGGGTCGATGGATGTGCCGGAGAAGGAGTAGGTCACCCGGCATCCTGCCAGGCAGAGAACCGCAGCGATTATGTAGATGGCCTTTTTCATTTCTTTTTCTGTGCGAGTTTGCGGTACACCGTGCGCTCGGAGATGCCCAGTTCCGCAGCCGCGGCCTTGACATTGCCGCCGTGCTTCTCGAGGGCCTTCTCTATGAGTTCACCGGTATTCTTGCGTATGCTGAGTTCGTCGTTCTGGTCCTGCCATTCGGCATCGTCGGCATCCCTTGCGCCCAACCTGTCGCTCCCGACCTGTTCGGGAATCTGCCGTACGGCGCCGCCTTCCAGGGCCTTCACCCTTTCCGAAAGTGCGTCCACCTCGCCCTTAAGGTCGAGAAGGGCCTTCACCAGCACGCGCTTATCCTCCTCCGCCATGCCGCTTCCGGATGCGACCGGGCCGGCTATCTGCGGAAGCAGGGTATCCTTTTCGTCGGGGATATAGGGGGCCAGTTCGCCAGCTCCGAGTTCCACACGGTCCGACTCCAGGGTAGCCGGACGCGACTCCAGCGCGGTCACAGTCTCCGCCACATTCTTGAGCTGACGGATGTTGCCGGGCCAGCGATAGCCCTTCAGCAGGGAGATGGCGTCGATAGAGAGGCTGACCTTGCGCAGGCCGAAGCGCTGTGCGAAGTCGGAGGTAAACTTGCGGAAGAGCAGATAGATGTCGTCCTTGCGCTCGCGCAGCGACGGCACAGTGATGCGGGCGGCGTTCAGGCGGTAGTAGAGGTCTTCGCGGAAACGGCCCTGCTGCACGGCGGTATAGAGGTTCACGTTGGTAGCCGCGACTATGCGCACGTCCGTCTTCTCCACCTTCGAGGAGCCCACCTTGATGAACTCGCCGCTCTGCAGCACGCGGAGCAGCATCGCCTGAGTCTCCTTGGGGAGTTCACCTATCTCGTCGAGGAAGAGGGTGCCTCCGTTGGCCTCTTCGAAATAGCCCTTGCGCTCACCCACAGCCCCGGTGAAGGCGCCCTTCTCGTGGCCGAAGAGTTCGGCGTTGATGGTGCCTTCGGGGATGGCCCCGCAGTTGACCGCCAGGTAGCGGCCGTTCTTGCGGCGGCTGAACTGATGAATTATCTGGGGGATGTTCTCCTTGCCGACGCCGCTCTCGCCGCTCACGAGCACGGTGAGGTCGGTGGGAGCAACCGCCACGGCCGTCTCCAGCGCGTGGTTCAGCGCGGCATCGTTCCCTATGATGTCGAACTTGTTCTTAAGTCGTTGAAGTTCCTGTGTATCCATAAACTCCGCAAATATACTCTTTTTTACTGACATTTTGTCACAGGTCCGTAATTTGACCACATTCCAATTGCCGGGAAGGACCGGCGAAAGGAGGACAGATTATGGAAAACAAATACGAATTTTTGAGCAAATACGCCATCGACCTGAACGACAGGGCGGCGAAGGGCAAGTTGGACCCGGTAATCGGGCGCGACGACGAGATCCGGCGTGTGCTGCAGATACTTAGCAGGCGCACCAAGAACAATCCTATCCTGGTTGGCGAGCCGGGCGTGGGCAAGACCGCCATCTCCGAAGGCATAGCCACCAAGATAGTCAACGGCCAGGTGCCGGAGAACCTTAAATCCAAGAAGGTCTTCTCCCTCGACATGGGCGCGCTGATCGCAGGCGCGAAATACCAGGGAGAGTTCGAGGAAAGGCTCAAAGGTGTAGTCAAGGAAGTGGTCGAGAGCGACGGAGAGATCATCCTCTTCATCGATGAAATCCACACCCTCGTGGGCGCCGGGCGCTCTTCCGGCGCAATGGACGCATCCAACATCCTCAAGCCTGCACTGGCGCGCGGCGAGCTCCGCACAATCGGTTCCACCACCCTCGACGAATATCAGAAATACTTCGAACAGGACAAGGCCCTTGAGCGCCGTTTCCAGAAGGTGATGGTGGACGAGCCGAGCCCCGCCGAGAGCATCAGCATCCTGCGCGGCCTGAA
Source organism: uncultured Bacteroidia bacterium (assembly GCA_902762655.1). Classification (GTDB taxonomy): domain Bacteria; phylum Bacteroidota; class Bacteroidia; order Bacteroidales; family UBA932; genus Cryptobacteroides. The sequence goes on along the minus strand of CACWOZ010000018.1, from coordinate 32,602 downwards.
GGAGAAATACGAGAACCACCACAAGGTGCGCATCGAGGACGATGCCCTGATCGCGGCCGTGAACCTCAGCCACCGCTACATAAACAACCGTTTCCTGCCGGACAAGGCCATCGACCTGATCGACGAGGCGGCTTCCAAGTTGCGTCTGGAGATGAACTCCGTGCCGGAGCCCATCGACGACCTCAACTCGAAGATACGCCAGCTCGAAATCGAGAAGGAGGCCGTGAAGCGCGAGAGCACCTCGCTGAAAGCCGAGAAGATAGACTCCGAACTGACGGAACTGAAGGCCAGGCGCGAAGAGCTGATGAAGCGCTGGAGTTCCGAGAAGGAGATAGTGGTCGACCTGCAGAAGGCCCGCCAGGAGATTGAGGACGACGAGAACGAGGCCCGCATCGCCGAGCGTCAGGGTAACTACGGCAAGGTGGCCGAGTTGAGATACGGCAAGATAGCCCAGGCCCGCGCCCGTATCGAAGAGCTCAGCGCAAAACAGGCCGCCATCAAGGATCCCATTATAAATGAGGCTGTTACGCCAGAAGATATCGCGGAGGTGGTGGCCCGCTGGACCGGCATCCCCGTGAACCGTATGCTGGAAAGCGAGAAGGAGAAACTCCTGCGAATGGAGAGTGAACTGCACAAGAGGGTGGTGGGCCAGGACAAGGCCATCGCCGCCGTATCGGATGCAGTGCGCCGTTCACGCGCAGGCCTTAGCAACGAGCACAGGCCCATCGGCTCATTCCTCTTCCTGGGCACCACCGGCGTGGGCAAGACCGAACTTGCGAAGGCCCTGGCGGAGTTCCTCTTCAACGACGAGACGATGATGACCCGTATCGATATGAGCGAGTACCAGGAATCGCACACCGTCAGCCGTCTGATCGGTGCGCCTCCGGGATATGTGGGATACGATGAGGGCGGCCAGCTGACCGAGGCGGTGCGCCGCAAACCCTACTCCGTGGTGCTGCTCGACGAGATCGAGAAGGCGCATCCGGACGTGTTCAACATCCTCCTGCAGGTGCTGGACGACGGACGTCTGACCGACAACAAGGGCCGCACGGTGGACTTCAAGAACACCATCCTCATCATGACCTCCAACCTCAAGGAGGAGGAGCTGCGCCTGCGTATGAGGCCGGAGTTCCTCAACAGGATAGACGAGATTGTGGTGTTCGACGCTCTGACAAAGGAGAATATCCGGGAAATCGTGCACATACAGATGGGCATTCTCCAGCGCAAGCTCGAAGAGGACAATGTGCGTCTGACCTACACCCGTGCCTTCGAAGACGATATGGTGGAGAATGGCTACGATCCCGTATTCGGCGCGCGTCCCGTCAAGCGCCTCATCCAGCGCGAGTTGGTGAACAAACTGGCCCGCGAAATCCTGGAAGGCAAAATCCACAAAGAAAGCGCCATCGAAGTCGACAGCGCTAACGGTGAAACGGTTCTGAGAAATGCGTGAGAGTCATTTCCGGCGGTCCACCCATTTCCAAAGGAGCCACATGAGGGCGCCCCAGGAGAAGAAGAGGACGTAGTGTATCCATTTGGGAACGTAAGTAACGTAGGCCTGGCGCTCTGAGAGTTCCTGGATCGCAGGGTCGTCGGCATAGAAATAGGCGCCGGCGCCGAAATCATAGTCGGGGCTGAGGCCCAGCCGGTGCCACATTATGTAGCCGGCAAGTATTAAAGTGACGACCGCCAGTATGACGGTCGCCACTTTCAATATCTTTCTGGATTCCTTCACTATTTATACAAATCCAACACCGGAACGTCGAAGACGACACCACTGAGCAGGAACCACACCGCAAAGAGGGTGAGGGCGATGTTGAACAACTGGCCGATAACATAGAGCCAGAGGATCTTGCCGCCCTGCATCTGTTTGATAAGGCTCTTGAAGTTGGTGTCCAGACCGATAGAAGTGAACGCGAGCACGAACGCCCAGTTCTTGTACTGGTCGAGCACGCCGTTGATGGCCTTGACATCACCGCCGCCGCAAAGGGGCAGGAAGATGAAGGATGCGACCAGCGAAGCCACGAAGAAACCGATGATGAACTTGGGGAAGCGGGTCCAGATCTCGCCTGCACCGACCTTGGCATCTCCGGTCTTGTCGACGCGGGTAGCGAAGAAGATGGCAACGAAGAAGGCGATGAAGCCGATGAGGATGTTCTGGATGCTCTTCACAAGCACTGCGGCCTGTTCTGCCTCGGGCCCGAGGGCGTTGCCTGCAAGCACTACTGCACCGGTGCTGTCAACGGTTCCGCCTATCAGCGAACCTCCCATCAGTTGATTCATGCCGGCCCAGCGGATAATCATGGGCTCGAATACCATCATCAGGATAGTAAAGATGATAGAGATGGAGATGGCGAGCGAGAGATCATCCTTCTTGGCCTTGGCGGCAGCTCCGGTCGCGATCGCTGCGGAAGTACCGCAGACGGAAGTCGCTGAAGCAAGGGTGATTACCAGAGGCTTGTTGTCGATCTTGAGTACCTTGGTGCCGAACCACCACATGAAGATGATGACGATGGGAGTGACTATCCAGGCGATGCCTAGGCCGTAGAGGCCGAACTTGGCGATGTTGCTGAAAAGCACGCTGAATCCCATGATCACCAGACCGGTCTTGATGTAGAACTCGGTCCGTATGGCCGGCTTGAGCCACTCGGGAGTGCCAACGGTGTTGGAGATGAGAAGGCCTACAAGCAGAGCCCAGAATGCCCACTCGAGATAGCGGTTGAGGGTAAACTCTGCACTGATGAGGCGCACGATGACGGCAAGCACGAACAGGACGACGAATGCGGGAATGTACTTCTTGAGTTTTTCGCCCTGAAGTTTAACACCCGCTCCGAACAGGACTGCCAGCACGCAGAAAGTGCGGAGGAGTTTGATCCAGAATTTGCCGTTGATCTGTGCTGCGAGAGATTTCTTTTCTGCGACATTCTCCCAGAGATGCCAGGTGCTGAATTTGAGAGCGGAGAAGTCGAAAGCCTGGGTCAGGACAGCCACGGCAGCGATGGCGATGACGATGAATCCGAGCCAGCAGGCGAGCCAATCCTCTGTTTTCCAGAGTTTGGAGAGTTTGGAATCAGTACTCATATCAATAATTTTTTACAAAAAATACCTTGTTTATAGAATCACCTTTACCCTGTAGCCAAGCGCGGTGGTCTCCTCTACAATCTCTTTGGAATTCTCCCGGACCAAAGCGAGGTCCATGTCGGAGGAGAGGGGGGAATGGTCGAGGTCCCTGATCATGAAATCTACCGAAGTCACGCCCTTGAGTTCGCCGTAGGAAAGGCGTACGGTCAAGTTCTGGTAGGATGCAAGTTCCCTCAGCATCTCCCGCGTGATAACTGCCGCCGGTTCGCAGTACTGGGGAATGCCGTACTTGAGGCAGAAACGGCCCATCTCCGTACCAATCTCATAGGGATCGAATCCCTCCTTGTTCACATCTACCTCGAACACCTGCTTGTGGATGCGCTGCACGAATGCCTTTGTCGCGCTCCTGCGCGGATGCTCGAATATCTGCTCGGGGGTGCCGTCTTCGTAGAGGATTCCTTCGTTCATGAAGAATATCCTGGTGCTGACGTCGCGGGCGAATTTCATCTCGTGGGTGACAATCAGCATGGTCATTCCCTCCTTGGCGAGTTGGCGGATGACGCTCAGGACCTCTCCCACCATGGTGGGGTCGAGAGCTGAGGTGGGCTCATCGAAGAGGATGACTTCCGGCTTCATGGCAAGCGCCCTGGCGATGGCCACGCGCTGCTTCTGCCCTCCGGAGAGCATCTCCGGATTCACCGAAGCCTTGCTTGCCATTCCCACCTTCTTCAGCAGATCGAGCGCCTCTTCGCGAGCCTTATCTTCCGGAATACCAAGCAGTTTCACGGGAGCAAAGGTCACATTCTCCAGTACGGAGAGATGCGGGAAGAGATTGAAACTCTGGAACACCATTCCCATCTTCCGCCTGAGTTGTTCGAGCGGATATCCCTTCTCGAGGATGTTACGGCCGTCGAATAAAATCTCTCCGCTGGTGGGCGGGTCGAGCAGATTAAGGGCGCGGAGCATGGTGCTCTTGCCGGTGCCGGACGGGCCGATGATGCTCACGACCTCTCCGGGATTGATATCGAAATTCACATCCAGCAGCGGCGAGATGGTGCTGCCGTCGGGGTTGGTGAAGGTTTTTTTGAGATGTCTTACGCTGATCATGTTACTTCCTCCTCAATGCTAAGTTCAACAAAACCTTGAGCAACCAGGCCAGCACGAAATACAGCACGGTCACTACAAGCAGGGGGATGATGGCGTCGAAGGTGCGGCTGCGCAGAAGGTCGCTGGCGCGGGTGAGGTCCATCACCGCGATGTATCCCACGATCGAAGTCCCCTTCAGGAGTGCCACGCAGTGGCCCTGATAGGCGCCGAGGCCGCTTTTTACCGCCTGGGGGAAGATGACCCAGCGGAAGGTCTGCGCCGAGGTGAACCCGAGCGCATGGCCGGCCTCCCACTGCCCTTTGGGCACGGCGCTGACGGAAGATGCGAACACGTTCCCCGAGGAGGCCGCAAAGTTCAGCGCGAAGGTTATGGCAGCCACCCAGATGCCTGCCATCTTGGTGCCCGCGAGCACAACATAGAACATTATCAGCAGCAGCACCAGGATAGGGATGCCCTGCATCAGGTAGTCGTAAACTCCTGCCGTCGCGCGCATCCATTTCCGGCGGCCGAGGGCCATCGCGCAGTACCCCATGCCGAGAATGGTGCCGAGGATTATGGCAAGAAGAGTGATGAGGATTGTTGATATAAGGCCATTGACAATGAGTTTCCAGCGTTTCTCAACCACAAAAGACTCCAGGAAGGCCTTCTTTACCTTCTGGAAGAAACCAGCCTCGGAGGCAGAGCCTTCGTCCTTTACGAAAAATGCTGGACGGCAGTAGGAGTAGGGCTCCGAGAAGTCCACATACTGGCGTCTGATTTCAGTTGGAAACAGCGTGCCGGAAACTATGTCGGCCTGCCCTGTCTGAAGCGCGAGGATAGCAGAAGCAAGCGAGACGTAAGACGTCTCAACAGGTCTGCCGACCCATCTGCCGAAGCGCTTTACAAGGTCGGGGTCCAGACCGGTCCATTCTCCATCTTTAATATAGGAGACAGGGGCAGTGCTTATGCATGTCAAATATCGTATAGGTTTCTGATTCGTGCTTTCCGGACCTTCCGGATAAGAGACGGGCTCGCCTTCTTCCAACCAGTATGCACTGTGCGCATCGAGGCTGCCATCGGCTTTCATTTTGCTGAGGAACTCATTGTAAAGGGGCAGGAGTTCGGTGTCGCCTTTCTTGAACGCCATGGCACAAGGGAAGGCCTCCTCGCCCTTGAAGGCTAATTTGAGTCCCAGGTCCCTGATTGTTTCCTGAGAGAAAACCACTTCGTCGACAACAAGAACATCGGCTATGCCCTGACGTACGGCCTGCACCGCATCCGCCTCGGCGTTCACCAGGAAGGGCTTGACTCCTTCCATCTTCGAGTACTTATTGTCGTAATACGAGCCGGCCATAGTGGCGAGAGTGTGGCCGGGGAGATCTGCCTCGCAGGAGAGTTCCAGAGTCTTACTCTGTCCCCCGTTGCAGGAGATCACTGTCGAAAGACCTATCAACAGTAGAATAAGGTTCAGGTGAATGGTTTTCAATTGCAGTATTGCTTATTAAGCCGCAAATTTAAGAAAAAACTACAAATCCACGCCGAACACGGCTTCAATTCCACTCTTGGAAGGATCGGCAAAATTGTATATGGCGCGGACACCGATGTAGGTGTCGTAGGGCACCCATAGGAAATTGGAGAAGCGTGCACGCAGGGTAGCGCCGGCGTAGAAATCCCGGACGGAGTCCTTCCTGGTGCCTACAAGTTCCTCGTATGCCGAGAAGTTGGCACCTCCGTGCAGCACGGACTCGAGATTCCTCAAATACAGATAAGGACTCAGCCCGCTCCAGTCCAGCGGAAGGAAAGGGAAGGCATAGTCCGCATGCAGGGAATACTCCTGCGCCTTTTGCCAGTCGCCTTCCCAGCCATAGTTGCTGCGCCCTTCTGCGGAAAGCCTCAAGCCGTGGGTGCTCAGAAGGCCGGGCAGATAACCATATATCTTGGCGTAATAATAGCCCGGCGTGTTGCTGCCAAGATTGTGGGTGCGGGTGAAACCAGCTTCCGCCCCCATGCCGACTCTTGGGAATATACCGGATTCAGCGACGGGCCTGCTGACATATCCCCGCAGGCTGAACTTGCTGAGCAGCATCCAATCGTGTGGAACGATATCGATGACAACCGTATTCGTCAGTTGCTTGACATCCAGCGAAGAATAGCTGTCGTTCGACCACGACACCCTGTATGAGGGGATGATGCCAGCCTTCCAGCCGCCTCCGCTCAGGTTGAATGGCAGGGAAATACCTGCGGAGAGATTCAGATATGGTTTGTCGACGGTGGAGTATTTCTCCGGGAACTGCATCCCCTTTTCGGTCGAAACACGTGTATAGTCCCGCCGGTGCACATCCCTTTCGTTATAGTCCCCGCGGAAGTCGATTATCGGCCCCCAGCCAGTCCAGACATACTGCGCATGCAGCGACGACCGGAATTCCACCGGCAGGGAGAACTCTTCTTCGCCCATGGTATATCCCGTGCCAAGGGTATCCTTCGTGGCGGCAAGGCCGACTCCTACCGAGCCCCAGGCGGTTCCGAGTTCGTTCTGGAACATTGCGGTCGCGCCGAGTCCGCCTTCGGAGACAGTCTTCTCCAGCGACAGCCTCTCCACTGGGTCGTACTCTATATACATGGGCATCCAGGAATGCAGGCGGAAGGGCTGCATCAGTTTGGAGTAGGGCCGGCCTTCGGATATGGGTCCGTCGTAGGGCGCGGGCGCGATTGTTTCCTGGGCACTGAGCATCTCTGCGGAAGCGGAATGATAGGCTCCGAATCTCACCGGACGGCTCAGGAGAGAATCCAGCACCCTTATCACCCGGCCGCCGGCGGTGGGGGCGCTGTAATAGAGTTCCCCGGTGGGGGCGAAGGCGAATTCATTTCCTCCGAAACGCAGGTTCGTCCTTTGCAGAATATCCCCTGATGCGGGATCGATAGAGTGCAGTTCGTTAACTCCGCTGCGGTCGGAGGTGAACCAGATGAGCCCGTCCCTTTCGAACAGGCGGTTTATCTTGGAATGCGCCGGCGCGAACAGGGGTGCCCATTCAGGCAGGCGATAGATGCTGAATCCTTCTTCGGAGATGGCGCTGGCGTAAATGGTCTCTCCCACCCAGACGGGCTCGACGGGTTGCAGGCCGGCAGGGGCGAAGTACTCCTCGTAGGGGGTGCATCGGTTGGAGGCCATCAGTACCACGGAGATACGTCCGTCCTCATACTGGCGCACGGCGGCCGTCACTGGCTTGTCCCTGCTCGGAGCGGGGTTGAACAGACGTCCTTCGGTCTCGAACGTCCTCACCGCCCCTCCATCCTCTATATATCTGAGCTGCGACCAGGACTTCAGGGCGAGCAGGGCAGAGGGCCTGTTCTCGGACCATACAAGCCTGCGGTTGAAGATGTCGTATGCGAGGCGGGATGTCCCTGTTGCGAAGGCCCCCATCACCTCTACGTGCCCGGTGGAATCTATGCGCACCAGTTCGCGAGCCCTGTCCAACCCCGCATGCAGGGCGTAGAGACCGTCATCGGCGAAGGTGAGGGATGTGTAGGAGTCGTAGAGGCGTCCCTTGCGGACAAAGTCCCTGCCCTCGAAGAAAGGTGCCCTGGCGCTGTCGGCAGCCGCCCATTCCGCACGGAAGGCGTCCTGGATGGCGATGAAGCCGGAATAGAGGTTCTTTTTGTAATTGCTGCCCTGCGCTATGGTTTTCTGGAGGACGTTGAAGGGCAGGATACGGGAGTTGACGTTTTCGAAGTATCTGCGGGTGAAGAGGGTGTCGCCGAAGGCCGTGCGCATACCTGCAACAAGCATGTATCCTGCGCGGTAATGGTCCGGGGTGTAGCGCTTCTGCGAGCCATAGCGCCATTGCCAGAAGTTCCGGTAGAGGCTGTCGGCTAGCGCGACGTGATAGTATTCCAGGAAGTCGGCGGTGCGCCCGCGGCCGCTGTTCGTCTGGGCAGTCTCGGCGGTCACGGCATCCCCTTCGAGCAGGGCCGGACCGGGGTAGACTGCTGATGCAGCTCCGGTGGAGAGTTCTCCTATGAAATATTCCAGGGGCTTGAACACGCGGTTGGCGCGCGGGAACTGCATCTGCGCGACATGCCTGCCTTCATGCACAGCGAGCTGGGTGATCCATGGGGTGGATTCGGGATTGTAGAAGTCCGGATTCGCGAAGAGTTCCATGCGCCGCGGGGCCCAGGTGACCATACCGTTCGAGGTCGCTGAATATGCATGGAGGATGACTGGCATCTTCCTGTGGTACAGTTCGTTGGGTGAAAAACCGATGGTGGGCCTGGTGGCCGCAGCGAAACTCTCCAGCGAGCGTACGTACTCCCTTGCGAGGGAGTCGGCCTCCTCCGGATAAATGATGCGGAAATTCGCGCTTTCCAGGCTCTTCCATTTGATTGCAACCGGGTCTGCTCCAAGGGAATACACTTGCGCTGATGCAGCCAATAAAGCGGCGTGCAGCGCGATTATAGTCAATATATAGCGGCGCATCTCTACAGAAATCCAAAATATTTCAGTAAATTTAGCCGATTTTTTGCAATTATGAAAATATGAGTCTCTTCCTTAGGATCCTGACCCTGCTCGGCTCTCTCGGAATGTTCCTCTACGGAATGTCGCTGATGAGCGGAGGTCTCCAGAAAATGGCCGGTGACAGATTGCGCACATTCATGGCCAAGATGACCTCCAATACTTTCAAATGCATCCTTACAGGTATAGTGGTGACAGCCCTGGTGCAGTCTTCTACGGCCACGACCCTGATGCTGGTAAGTTTCGTAAATGCGGGTCTCCTTTCCCTTGCCACGGCTGTCGCCGTCATCATGGGCGCCAATATAGGCACGACCGTCACCGCGTGGATTTTCGCGCTGTCTTTCGGCGGTTCTTCGTTCAGCCTGGGAACGATCGCAGTCCCGCTCATGTTCTTCGCCTTCGTTCTCATCAGCGCAAGCAAGAAAAAGTATAACAACCTGGGGGAATTCCTGATGGGCTTCGCCCTGCTTTTCCTCGGACTCACCACCCTCCGCGAAACATCTACCGTCCTGCTCGACAATGAGCCGGTGCGCCAGTTCCTCGGCACCCTGACGGGATGGGGCGGCCTCAGCATCCTCCTTTTCATGGTTGCCGGCGCCTGCATGACCCTTATGCTGCAGAGTTCGGCCGCAACCATGGCCATCACCATGGTGCTTGTGGCGAACGGTTACATCCCCTTCGAGATGGCCGCCGCGATGGTGCTCGGAGAAAATATAGGAACTACCATCACCTCCAACATAGCGGCTTCGGTGGCAAACGTGTCCGCTAAACGCACGGCGCGCGCTCATTTGCTCTTCAATGTGTTCGGCGTGTTCTGGGTTTGCTGCCTGTTCCATCCCTTCCTCGGCCTGCTCGGCAATATTGTCGAGGCCTTCGGTTTTCCCAACCCGGCCGTAACCGACTTCGCGGCCGCCGACGAGGCTACCAGGGCGGCGCTGGTGGCATCTCTGCCCTATAGCGTGGCGACCCTCCATACCTTGTTCAATATAATCAACACCTGCGTGCTCGTATGGTTCGTACCGGTAATCGTCAAGATCGTCACCTGGATGGTTCCCAGCCCCAAGGAAGGGAAAGAGCCGATGCGTCTCAAATACATAAGCGCCGGTACGGTGGGCACCGCCGACATGGCTCTTGCCTCGGTCAAGATGGAACTCGTCCGTTTCGGCGACCTCTGCCGCAAGGATATGAATTATATACGCGAGGCCATATCGGCAGGCAGCCAGGAGGACTTCGAGAAGGCTAACGAGAGCCTGATAAAATATGAGGAGATCACCGACCGTATGGAGCACGAAATCGCGGCCTACCTCAACGAGGCGACCCGCAACGAGATGTCCCACGACGGTGTGATCCGAATCAGGAGTTTCTACCGTATCATCGGCGAGATGGAGTCGCTGGGCGACAGCGGCGAGAGCATAGGAAAGATCCTTTCCCGCGCCTGGGCCCACGGACAGAAGTTTACGGAGGACATGGTGCGCAAACTGGACAAACTCTGCACTCTTGTAGACGAGGCCTACGAAGCGATGCACACCAACCTTGCTACGCCGCTGGTACAACTCGAAGATATTACCAACGCTGAGGAAGCCGAAGAGAAGGTGAACGCCTACCGCGACACCCTGCGCGAGGAGCATCTGTCCAACGTGGAGAAGTCCAACTATCCCTACGAAACCGGGGCCTTCTATATGGATGTTGTCAACTCTTTGGAGAAGATGGGCGACTTCATAATAAATATCTCCCAGGCCCAGATAAGCGCTAAACCGGGTAAATAATGCTACTGAAAGATTTCATTAAGGACGGTATCGCCGCCCTGTCGGCTCTTTATCCGAAAGATGAGGCGCGCAGTATGGTAATGTTCTACTGCGCGGATGTGTTCGGATTCCCTTCGTATCAGCATATTACCGAGCCCAAGACCGAGGTGCCGGCGGAGCTGCTGGAGCAGGCGCTGGACGATATGCGCCGGCTGGCGGCATCGGAGCCCCTGCAGTATGTGCTGGGGTACACCGAGTTCTGCGGCCGTACCTTCAAGGTGGATGCCCGCGCGCTGATTCCGCGAGTGGAAACCGAACTACTATGCATGAAGGCAGAGGAGATGGCTCCGAAGAAGGAAGGTCTGAAAATCCTTGACCTCTGCACCGGTTCGGGCTGCATCGCCTGGACGCTGGCGCTGGATCTTCCGGGTTCTGAAGTAGTTGCCACCGACCTCTCCACCGACGCCCTCTCGCTTGCCCGCGAGCAGTTCAAACGCATCTCCAAGAAGGTGCTGCGCCCGCGCTTCGTGGAGGCGGACCTTCTGGACGTGGAAGGCACGGTGAAGGCGGTCGGCGGGCCCTCGTTCGATATCATCACCGCCAATCCACCCTATGTGATGAACTCCGAGAAGGTCGAGATGCGCCCGAACGTGCTCGGCTGGGAGCCGCACATGGCCATCTTCGCCCCGGACCGCGACCCTCTGGCCTTCCACAAGGCCATCGCGGTTACCGCCCTCCGCCTGCTTGCGCCCGGAGGATACGGCATCGTGGAAATCAACACCGAACTTGCCGAGGAGACCGCCGCCGTCTTCTCGCAGGCCGGATTCTACTCCGTCGAGATCATCCGCGACCTCTTCGACCGCCCGCGGTTCGTGAGTTTCAGGAGATAATTTTGTATCTTTGTAAGGATACTTTAATAGGTTTAGAATGAGCGACTTCGATGAATATATCCGTCAGGGGGAGCCAGGGCGCAGCGTAAAGGCTGCTGCCTGGCAGACGGCTATCGGCCTGCAGGACGTGGATGGGCTCAAGCCATCCTCCTACCTCATCGATACCGCCAAGCGGCACATCGAGGGCGACGTCACCATCGAAGAAGTCAAGGGGCTCATCGATACCTACTATAAATCCAGACAAGGACGGCTTTCTGTCGAAGAAGAGCGTACTGAAGAGGCCGATAAAGTCTCTGCCAGAATTACCGAGCTGCTGCAGGAAGAGACGTTTTCTTTTACCCCGGCCGAGTACCAGCGGATTCACCGGAAGCTTTTCGAGGGCATCTTCAAGTTTGCCGGGAAATATCGGGATTACAACATCTCCAAAGCGGAGTGGGTGCTGAACAATGCGTCTGTCCTGTATAATCCCTACGAGAACCTGAAGGAGACACTGGATTACGATTTCGCCGAGGAGAGGCAGTTTGACTACGCCTCCGTTTCCACCGAGGAAGCAATCAAGCATATCGGCTCTTTTATCGCCGGAATCTGGCAGATTCACCCTTTTGGCGAGGGGAATACGCGCACAACGGCAGTCTTTCTGATCAAGTACCTCCGCAGTTTTGGCTACTCTATCTCCAACGTGCTCTTTGCCAGCCACTCCTGGTACTTCCGCAATGCGCTGGTGCGGGCCAACTACTTCAATCGCGAGAAAGGGATTGTGCCAACTGGGAAGTATCTGGAGGCCTTCTTGAGGAATCTGATTCTTGGTGAACACAATGAGCTCAGTAACCGTTATCTGCACGTAGAATATCCGGCTCAAAGTGAAGATGCCGGAGATTCAAAGAGCAAAAATTGCACTTTGAATTGCACTTTGGAGGAACTTGCTGTTTTGCGACTCCTTAAAGCGAATTCCAAGGCGACTCAGGAGCAATTGGCAGAGCAGATTCATCGCTCTCCCAGAACCGTAAAGACGCTCACCTCACGTCTGACGGAAAAAGGCTACCTGGCCCGCCGCAACGGCAAACGTGACGGCTGGTGGGAGGTGCTGGCAGTTCTGCCGGATTGACAGCCGACCCCGTCTGCAAGAAATGATTATCTTTGCAGTATGTTTCAATTGACTTGCCCCCATTGCGGCAAGGCTTTCGAGGTGGAGGCCGTCGCAGCGATAAATACTGAGAGGGATCCGGAACTGAAGGAGCGGCTCCTGAGCGGGGCGTTGTTCATCCACGAGTGCCCGCACTGCGGAGCGCGTACGCTTGCGAAGTTCCCCCTGCTGTATCACGACCCTTCCGAGAAGTTGATGGTCTGGCTTTCGGACGGTTCTGCCGACACCGAGGCGCGTATGCAGGCGGCCGTGACGGGCGATGACTTCGAGGGATACGCCGGCCGCATCGTGGATACCCCAGGAGCCCTCATCGAAAAGGTGAAGATCTTTGATGCCGGGCTGGATGATATCACCTTGGAGATGGCCAAGTTCATTACCCGCCAGGAACTCGGCAAGGACGCCGACCTGCTCTTCTTCGGCCTCGACGGAGCGGACAACGAAATCACCCTGACCTACCCAGAGGCCGGCCAGATGCAGATGGTGCGCATCGGCTTCAACGTCTACGAAGACTGCGCGGGCATCCTTCTCCGCAACCCCGACATAAAAAAAGCCGCGACCGGGCTCTGCAGGGTGAACCGGCAGTGGGTAGAGAGTTTTCTACGCTAGACAGATATGAAAATCCAAAACAATTTGCTTGTCAAAATCCTGATTCTGGGTATTTTGACTCTTTTGCTCCTAATCCCTCTGGCAATGGTCAAGGGGCAGATCCGCGACAGGAAAGAGGCGGCGAGAACAGCTGTCGATGAAGTGTCGGCCAGTTGGGGAGGGGTGCAGACCCTGGGAGGCCCGGTGCTGGCGTTTTCCAGCATCGAATCCATTATAAAAGATGGGAAGGAATCATTACAGGAGAAGGAGAGGCATATTTTCCCGGAAGTACTGGACTGCGTCATATCAGCCGACTCCAAAGTGCTTCACAGGTCCATATACGATGTCTCGGTGTATACTGCGGACGTACACATGCAGGGGTATTTCGTAATTCCACCCGCTTTCGCAGAAAAAAATGTGCAGGAACCTGTGTTGTCTGTTCTGGTAAACGACCAGCGAGGTTTTGAAGGGCCTGTTTCTTTATCTATTGCCGGGGCGGTCCATACCCTTGAGTCGACGGAAATCACCATTCCTCTCGACAAGGCTCTGATGGATGGGAAGCAGCAGATTCCATTCGACATCTCGTACAAGTTGCGCGGCTCCTCGACGCTGATGGTCCGTCCTTACGGGGATGTCACCAATATCAAAATCACGTCGGACTGCCAGTCGCCATCCTTCCAGGGGGATTTCCTCCCTGCGCAAAGGGATGTTTCCGCCGAGGGCTTCACGGCTGAATGGTCTGTCTCCAAAATCAACCGGAACGATCCTGCCGATACGGAGATGGGAGTGTGCTTTATGCAGGGCGTAAGTCAGTATCAGAAAACTGAAAGGTCGGTCAAGTATGCCATACTCATCATCCTCCTTGTATTCCTGGCGGGACTTCTGGTGGAATTCATCTGGAAGAAGGAAATCAATATCATACAATATGTGGTGATAGGGCTCTCGCTGGTGCTGTTCTACGCCCTGGTGCTGTCGTTCTCCGAGTTCATCTCTTTCGGGCACTCGTACGTCATTGCGGCGGCGATGACCGTTGCGGCGCTGTTCGGCTACTTCCGCGGCATACTGAAAAGCAGGGCCGCTTATCTGCTGACCCTGCTTGTCGCACTTGCTTACGCCGCAAGTTATATTCTTCTGCAGATGGAGACCTACGCTCTCATCTCCGGCTCCATGCTCCTCTTCTGTATCCTCGTGGTTATCATGTATTTCACGAAGGACCTTAATTCGGAGAAGGAGGCGGCCTGATGCCTAGAGCCGGCGGGCTCCGTCGCTCACGACAACGTCGTAAATCTTGGGTTCGTGGCCGAATTTGGCTGCGAACTTTTCTTTTGCTGCGGCGATGAAGGGCTCGTAGAGCTCGTCCTTGACGAGGTTGATGGTGCATCCGCCGAAGCCGCCGCCCATTACGCGGGAGCCGGTGACGTCCATCTTGCGGGCGAGCTTGTTGAGGAAGTCGAGTTCTTCGCAGCTGACTTCGTAGAGGCGGCTGAGGCCGAAGTGGGTCTGGTACATCATCTCGCCGACGGTCTCATAGTCGCCACGCTCGAGGGCGTCACAGACATCCAGCACGCGCTGGACCTCGCCGATCACATACTCTGCACGGAGGAAGTCCTCTTCGGGAATCTGCTCGCGGACCTCGTCGAGCCATACGCGCTTGGCGTCGCTCAGGAATTCCACTTCGGGGTGGTTCTTGCGGATGGCCGCAGCGGCGTTCTCGCAGGATGCGCGGCGCTTGTTGTAGGCGCTGGATGCGAGTTCATGCTTGACGCAGGAGTCGATAAGGACGAGTTTGTAGCCCTTGGGATCAAAGGGGAAGTATTTGTATTCCAGCGTCTTGCAGTTGAGGCGGATGAGGCAGCCGGCCTTGCCGAAGCAGGAGGCGAACTGGTCCATGATGCCGCACTTGACACCGCAGTAGTTGTGCTCGGTGCTCTGGCCTATCTTGGCGAGTTCGAACTTGTCGATTCCGTTGTGGAAGAGTTCGTTCAGGGCAAAAGCGAAGGTGCTCTCGAGAGCGGCGGAGGAGCTCAGGCCTGCGCCGAGGGGAACATCGCCCGCGAATACGGTGTCGAATCCTTCTACCTTGCCGCCGCGCTTGATAGTCTCGCGGCATACGCCGAAGATGTAGCGGGCCCACTGCTCTTTAGGAGCATCTTCCTCATTGAGGCCGAACTCTGTCTGGGCGTTGTAGTCAAGGCTATAGGCGCGTACCTTGTCGGTACCGTTTAGCTTGATCTCGGCGATTATGCCTTTGTCGATGGCTCCGGGGAACACATATCCACCATTATAGTCGGTGTGTTCACCTATAAGGTTTATGCGCCCTGCGGACGCGAACTGGGTGCCGCCCTCTCCGAAGAGGGAAACGAACTTTTCGTGGATTTTGTTTTTCATTTTATGGTTGTTTTAGTTTTTACGGGTTTGCATCTTCAAATTTAGCACTTTTCGCGGAATAGTGCGAAGTTTGTTCCCGTTTTTGGCGGTTTTTCGGAACAAACTACTCTATTTCTGAACTTTGTTCCCGTTTACAGGCATTTTCCGGAACAAACTCCAGTTCCAGTATAATCGGGTAGTGGTCGGAAACGCCGCCAAGATAGCGGGGGCCGGAGAAGGTGCGGAGGGGTTTCCTGCCGGCAAAGCGGCTGTCGCGGGTGGAGAGATGGGGCGGTGCGAATATGTGCTCGCGCGCCTTGAGGCCTTCCAGCACGGGGCAGCCGTCGATTTTCTCCCATTTCCCCTGGAATTTGATGGTGCCGGCTCCTTTCGGATATTGGGGTTGTACTCCGGCTGCAGGGACTACCTCTTCGTTGAAGTCGCCGACTGCCACGATCCTGCAGACGCCTTCGGCGAGGAGGGAGTCGCGCAGAAACAGCAGCCTGTCCATCGCTATCTTCCGTCGCCCTTCCGAGCCCTTTCCGACTTTGGATGGATGGTGGTTGACCAGGATCGCCACCGGTGCCGCTGGAAGGTATTCCCCCTTCGGGAGTTCGTCCTTCGGACTCACCCCACCATCCCTCCGGGACGGTCCCCCCGCTATCGAACCGCGGGTGTTACGTCCCTCAGGGGGAATACCTTCCAGCGGCACCAAGACCACCAGCAGGATATCCCGCGTGGGGAGGATGCGGCCGAGGGTGTCGTAGAGATGGCAGGGTTTGGAGAAGGCAAGCCGGAAGCGGGAGCGGCGGTAGAGGAGCGCACAGTCGATTCCTCGGTGGTCGGGAGAGTCGAAATGGATGATGCCGTAATTCTGCTTCCGGAGTCCTGTCCAGTTAACCAGTTTGCGGACCGCCTCCCCGTTTTCGACTTCCGCAAGACCTATTATATCAGGCATGGCGCCGTATTCGTCGGCGGCCAGGAAAACCGTTTTCGCGATGCCATTGCACTTGTCGCCGAAATGCGTCCTGCCCGTGAAGAAGTTCTCCACGTTCCAGAACATCAGCAGAAATCCCGGTTCCCCGTCATCTACGACAGGGAGACCGGGAAAAAGGAACAACATTGATATAAACATAAACACGAACGCAAACATATAAAAAGGACAGCACTTCGAACCCCCTGAAACTTAAAATTTCGAACCATAAAGTACGTTTTTTTAAGTTTCCGTATCGAATAAATTGAGTACCTTTGGATTTTGAATCAAAATTTTAGGAAATGAGTCTTAAATGCGGCATAGTAGGACTGCCTAACGTGGGCAAATCTACTCTCTTCAACTGCGTGAGTTCCGGTAAGGCACAAAGCGCGAACTTCCCATTCTGCACGATCGAACCCAACCTCGGCTCCACCAACGTACCCGACCGCAGGCTGGATGTGCTCACGGAGATATGCCATCCTCAACGTACCATCCCGGCAACGGTCGATATCGTTGACATCGCAGGCCTGGTGAAGGGCGCCAGCCGCGGGGAAGGCCTTGGCAACCAGTTCCTTGCGAACATCCGCGAATGCGACGCAATCCTGCATGTGCTGCGCTGCTTCGACGACGGCAACATAGTGCATGTGGATGGCAGCGTGGATCCGGTACGCGACAAGGAAGTGGTGGACCTGGAACTCCAGATAAAGGACCTTGAGACCGTGGAGAACCGTCTGGCCAAGGCGGAGAAGGCCGCCAAGACGGGCGGGGACAAGGAGGCGAAGAAACTCTGCGAGCTGTTGTACCGCTACCGGGAGGCTCTCCAAAACGGCAAATCATGCCGCAGCGTAGCCCCTCAGAATGAAGAAGAAGCCGCAATCGCCCGCGACCTTTTCCTGCTCACCAACAAGCCGGTGATGTATGTCTGCAACGTTGACGACGCATCCGCCGCGAACGGCAACAAGTATGTGGATGCCGTACGCGAGGCAGTCAAGGAGGAGAATGCCGAGATTCTGGTGATTGCCGCAAAGACCGAATCGGAAATTGCTGAGATTGAGGACTTTGAAGACCGAAAGATGTTCCTCGACGAGCTCGGGCTGGAAGAGTCCGGCGTAGTCCGCCTGATCCAGGGGGCCTATCGCCTGCTCGGGCTGCAAACCTTCTTTACCGCAGGCGCCGATGAATGCCGGGCCTGGACCATCCATAAAGGCGACAAGGCCCCCAAGGCTGCGGGCGTAATCCACACAGATTTCGAAAAGGGCTTTATCCGCGCCGAGGTTATCAAGTACGACGACTTCGTGGCCCTGAAATCAGAATCTGCCTGCCGCGCCGCCGGCAAAATGGGCATCGAAGGCAAGGAATATGTCGTGCAGGACGGCGACATCATGCATTTCCTGTTTAATGTATAGCAATTTAAATCTCTACAATAACTCTACACCAACCTCTATAGAAGGGCCTGCAGTGCGGTTGCAGGCCTTTTTGCATCTCTACATTGTTTTGAAAATAACTCTATTTGGCTTATATTTACGACTAATAACACGTAAACGAGACCGAATATGGGATTCTCCGATATATTCTCAAGGAAAAAGGCTGCCCGCCTGGTAGAGAGCATCGATGCGCTGCTTGCCACCATCGACGGGGCTCTGCTGGTATTCAAGGACGGCGTAAAGGATTATCTATATGGCAACGAAACCGGGTTTACGGAAAATCTTGCCAGAATCGCAGCGCTGGAAACCGATGCCGGAACGCGCATCCGGGAAATTGAAGGCACACTATACTCCAGAGGATACCTGATGCGCTCCCGCGGCGATATCATGCGCCTGCTTGAACGCTTCGACCACATCATCTCCATCATCAGCGTAGACCTAGTGCAGTTCGAGATCGAGGCCCCGAACATCCCCGCCGAACTCAAGAGGGAGTTCCTGAAACTCAGCGAACTTGCATCTCTCGCGGTAGAGAGCTCAATCCCCGGAACCAAAGCCTATTTCACCGAACCACACTCGGTTGCAGCCACCACGGCGCAGGTATACTTCTATGAGAAAGAGGCTGTCAAGCTGAGCCAGTCGATCAAGAGGACGGTCTTTCATCAGATGGACAATCTGAAACTCAGCGAAAAGTTCCACCTCCGCTACTTCGCCCTCCATATAGAAGATCTGGCGAAGGCTGCAGTAAAGGTTGCTGAGCAGTTGTCTGTCATGGCCATCAAACGATCCCTGTAGATGGAAGGAATCCTGTACATAATCATCTCCTCTTTGCTTGCCGGCATTCTGCTGGTCACCCACGATCTCCCCGTCATCGGCGGAAGCGTGCTGGCATCCGGCGCCGGAGAGAGGACTTGTGTGCGGATTCTCACCCCCATTATCCTCCTTGCAGGCCTCGTCGTCCCCTGCTTTCTCCCCACAGTCCTGTTACCCGTGGCAAACGTGCTGCCCGAGCCGGGAAACATACTCCCCATCGGGATTGCGACCGTATCCGCCGCCCTGATAGTCGGCAGATTCAGCCACTATCCGGCTGTGCCTTTTGCATTTGTGGCGGCTATCGTGGGAACCGGACTTGCTTCCGGCACGGGTTTAAATCCGCATACAGGTATTTCTTTTGCCTTGTCCTGGCTGGTGGCACCCGCCATCTGCGCCTGCCTCGCGGCGGTCATCTACCTGTTGTTTGCATTTGGACAGCGCGGGAAGAAAGTCCATCTGGCGGTACAAGAGGCCCGGATGATGCCGCTTGCTGCCTTTTCCGGCTTGCTCCTGATCGCATCTTTCGCAATCAACAACTCGCTGATTTTTACATGGATACCCCTCTCCGAAGGGGCGGTATTCGCAGCCATCACCGCGCCCGCCTGCGCGATACCGATCTGGCTATTCGCCCACAAACACGTCACGCAGGCGAAGTGGAATCTCGCTGACAACGAACTTGACACTAACACCCAATCTATCCTCAGCCTGTTGCTGGCGATGGCGGCGACCTTCATCCTCTTCAGCTGTCCGCTGCCGGGCTTGCTGGGCCTTACCGCCACTCCGCTGCCGGCAGGCTCCCTGTATCTGGCAGCCCTTCTGGGCATCAGCATCGTGCGCCAGAGGGCTCTTGTGGATGGTGCAGAAGTGCTCAAGGGAGGGATCGCCATGCTGCTTTCTCCCGTGCTGGCGCTGATGTTCGCCTACTGCCTCGGCAAGATTATGGACGGCGGCAGCGCAGGGACACTCATCGTGCTCGGCATGGCCCTGATGGCTGCGGCCATGATGATATACTCGCGCTGGCAGAACCGCCGTACGATGCACAGGCAGATTGTAGCCAATCGCGAACAGCAGATCTATAGCACGCAGAAATCGCTCTCCGCTCTGGAAGTGAAGGCGGAAATGACGGAAAGGGACCTGCTTAACAAGTTGGATATCAAACGCAAGGAACTGGTGGACTTTGCAGTGGGTGTAAGCGAGCAGAAAGAGTTCATGGAAAAGGTATACGAAGATTTGAGGGAGATAAGGACGATGGAAAACGGAGGTGAGAAGAACGCCGCGACGGACGCCCTGCTGAACACTCTGCGCGAGCGTATGTATTTTACGAGGGAAATGAACGACTTCTATGCGCGCAGCGAAGTGCTGAATAAAGACTTCAACATGAGGCTTGCCGAACGTTTTCCGGGCCTTACGGATGGCGAGCGCAAACTTACCAACCTGCTGAGGCAGGGTTTCAGCAGCAAATACATCGCGTCGCTGATGAACATAACCCCGAAGAGTGTAGAAATAAACCGCTCCAGGCTTAGGTCCAAACTTGGCCTTACGAGGAGCGAAAATCTGATACAATTCATTAAAACTATTTAACTAACCATTTAATTATCAACTATGCGTAACATTCTGTTTACAATCGCGCTCGCACTGCTGGCAGTAACGGCAGCCAATGCGCAGAAAGCAGTCAAGTACAATCAGTACGGCGTGGCTGTCGAATCCGACGTCCTCGACGTAGAGGCGCAGGACGGCATCCTGGTAATGGAATCTCCCAAGAGCGGGTACAAACTCTGGTTCGATATCCGCGCCCAAGCTGATGCCGCGGTTTTCTTCGGCGCCCCTGACTATGCCGACGCAATCGGAAACGGCACCCAGATCCGCCGCGCGCGTTTCGCAGTGAAGGGCCAGATAAACAGGGACTGGTACGGAGAGTTCGATATGGATCTTGCAAACGGTCTCGCCGAACTCAAGGACGCCATCGTCCGCTACACCGGCGTTCCCAACCTCGACCTGCAGGTAGGTAACTTCAAGGAGAACTTCTCCATCCAGCGCAACACCACTTCGCGCTACCTTCAATTCATCGAGCGCCCTATGGTATGCTCCGCCCTTACCCCCTCGCGTCACCTCGGCTTCAATGCCAAGTATGCAAAGGACTGGCTGTGGGTTTCCGCAGGTGCATTCTCACAAGTAATTGCAGGCCAGGAAGAATGGACCAATGTGGCCGACAACAATAAAGATTTCGGCCGTAACTCAGGATACTCCCTGACCTCCAAGGTTGTCTTCCGCCCTCTCTACAAGATGGATAATGCCAGCCTGCATATCGGCGCTGCTTATTCATATCGCACCACAACAACCGATCTCGCTACCGGCGAATGGGGCACCTATCGCGCAAGTTGCCGCAACTCCACGAGCATCAACCGCAAGAAGTATGTAGACACCAACAATCTCCCCGGATTCGACCACAACAACCTCTGGACCGTAGAACTTGCAGGCCACTGGAACGGACTCCGCTATGAAGCCGCCTATGTTGGGGACAATGTTCATTTCAAGAGTGATGCTGCCGACCCCGCCACCAAGAATTTCGGTGGATGGTACGTGCAGGCCGGATACCTGCTTTTCGGAGGCAAGCAGCAGTACGATTCCAAGGGTGGCAAGTACACCAAGGTCGAGCGTGGACAGAAGTGGGGAGACCTCGAACTCTGCGCCCGTTATGAGAACGTAGACCTGAATGATGGCAATGTTTACGGCGGCGCTGCCGAGGCTTATACCCTGGGGCTCA
Organism: uncultured Bacteroidia bacterium; assembly: GCA_902762655.1. Classification (GTDB taxonomy): domain Bacteria; phylum Bacteroidota; class Bacteroidia; order Bacteroidales; family UBA932; genus Cryptobacteroides. The sequence goes on along the minus strand of CACWOZ010000018.1, from coordinate 11,226 downwards.
ACTGGCATGTTAACAACAATGTCAAATTAGTGGTTAACTACCAGTACAACAACAATGACCGCTACGCAAACGGCAAAAACAAACTCAACATCGGTCTCGACTCAGCAGGCAAACCTACCAAAGATTACAGCAAGGTGGTCGCAGCCAGCGGAAAGGCCGGTGTCGATTATCATATGGTATGTGTTCGTTTCGAAATTGACTTCTAAAATTGGACTGAATCATGAAAAAGATATTATTTGCAGTTCTGGCCGGCCTTGCCCTGGTTTCCTGTATAAAGGATGAAACCTTCCCCATGGCCTCCATTTCCGGCGTCAAGGCAACCGATGCAATCGTCGGCAGTGACGTAACGGTGACCGCCAATGTTTCCGCACTCGTGGATATTGCCGCAGTAAACCTTCTCTACTCAGCAGGCGGAGCGGCTGAACAGACCGTAAAAATGACCGGGAACTCCGGCACATATACCGGTGTCATTCCTTCCCAGCCTGATGGAACCGAAGTTAAATACCACGTAGAGGCCACCACGGCCGGAGGCACCACGTCTTCTGCCGTTGCAAGCATTACCTTCTCTGCAGCTCCCCCGGAGCCTCAGACACTTTTTATCAACGAAGTCGACTGCGGCAACAAGAAGTTTGAAATCTACAACGCTTCCGACAAGGCCGTTGATATCGCAGGCTACACCTTCACCAAGGACGATGGAGGCAACTGGACCGTCCCTGCCGGCAAGGGGAACATCCCCGCAAAGGGTTTCCTGGTGTTCACCGCCAAGAATCCCGACGCTAACGAAGGTCCTTCTTTCGGCATCAGCGGCACAAAGGGATTCAAACTCTGCATGTACAAGAGTGAAGAAGTCTCTGAAGCAAACCTCGTCGATATGATCGACAACAGCGCCACCGTCGACGGATTCAAGACTGTGGAAGATGGATGGACCCTTTCCCGCAAGACCGACGGCGCTGCCGAATGGGTTCTTGTCGAAGGAGGAACAATCGGCTTCTCCAATGGAGCGGAGCCTGTGGACAATGGCAAGATCGTGATCAACGAAGTCTCCTGCGGACTTAAGCAGTTCGAGATTTACAACGGTACGAACAAGGCTGTAGATATCGCCGGATATGCATTCACAAAGGATGACGGCGACGCTTGGGTTGTACCTGAGGGCAAGGGCAATATCCCTTCGAAGGGATTCCTGGTATTCACCGCCAAGAACCCCGACATCAGCGCAGGACCTTCATTCGGACTGAGCGGCACCAAGGGATTCAAACTCTGTATGTACAGCAGCGCCGAAGTATCCGACGCCACCCTCGTGGATATGATCGACAACAGCGCGTCCGTCGAAGGATTCAAGACTGTTGCAGACACCGAGACCCTCGGCCGCAAGACCGACGGGGCCGACGAGTGGATACTCTTCTCCGAAGGAACAATCGGAACATCCAACAACACAGGAACAGTAAAACCTTAAACCTCTGATAATTATGGCAGAACTTAAAATCGGCGAGCAGAGCAAGCCTCGCTTCGAATTCCGCAGTTTCGGTCAGTGCTTCTGCGAACAGCACAAGAGAATGGCACGCCTCTCCGTCCCCGTGCCGGAGAAAGTATGGGAACGCAGCAGCGACGAGATCTACATCATCTCGGCCAAGAACGACATCAACAATACCAAGATCCGCGACGGAAAGATGGATATCAAGACCTATGTGCAGACAGTAGACGGCCTTGAGCAGTGGAACCCCCTCATGAAGGGCGAATTCCCTATCTCCCGCGAGGTCCTCGAAAAGGAAGTATTCCCTGCCTTCATGGTAGAGATGCCCGCCCTTACGAAGGACACCTACACCTACGAGGAATTCATTGCGATGGTGAAGGCCTGCCCGGACCTCGCAGCCGTTCGAGTGCACAAGCAGCGCTTCGGCTACATGGTGAACAACACTATCTGCGAGGTGGGCAACGTGCTCATCAACGGTGCGAAGGTGGTTACCATCAACTCTGAATCCACCGAAATCGAAGATATCAAGAAGACCATCGCCGACGTGGGTCTCGAGGGTGTTGAGAACATCAACTACCTGCAGGCTATCAAGCGAGTGATCGGCATGAGCGACAAACCTTTAGCAAACGAATAGACTATGGCACAGGAAATAGAAAAGAAATTCTTGGTCAAGGGTGATTTCAAGGCCGAGGCCTTCAAGGCCACCCGTATCACCCAGGGCTATCTCAGCAGCGTTCCCGAACGCACCGTCCGCATCCGCGTGAAGGGCGATAAGGGATTCATCACCGTAAAGGGCATAGGCAACGCTTCCGGCGCGGCGCGTTTCGAGTGGGAGAAGGAAATCCCCGTCGAGGATGTGAAGGCCCTTCTGGACCTTGCCGAGCCCGGTGTGATCGACAAGACCCGCTACCTGGTGAAGAACACCGATGGCGTTCATACCTGGGAAGTTGACGAGTTCTACGGCGACAACGACGGCCTGACCGTCGCCGAAGTGGAACTTGCCGACGAGAACGAGCCCTTCGACAAGCCCGCATGGCTCGGAGAAGAGGTTACCGGCGACCCTAAGTACTTCAATTCCATGTTGATGAAGAATCCTTACAAGAACTGGAAGTGAAAGTAGTACGGACGATAATCCTATGTCTCTGCATCGCCACCTTCGCCCTGTGCGTCAATGACCCGGCATTCGTGCCGGATACTCCTGAGCCGGAGGTGACGGATGAACCTTCCGGCGAAGGCGGCGAAAGCGGAGGCGAGGTCGCGGCGGACAAGAATTATACCCTTTCCGGCGAGAACAGTTCTGCGACCGGTCTGGAGGGCTTGTCATCGATATGCCTCAACGAGAAAAGGGACGGGTTCTACATCGCGCAGGACAGAGGATTATTGTATGAGGCAGGACTTGACGGGACGGTCAAGGGAACCGTCCCGTTCAAATCCTCCCACGACTGGGAAGGCGTTACCGTGAACCCCGACGACGGCACCATCTACCTTTGCGAAGAAAGGGAATGGGCCATCTACAAAGTGAATACCGACCGCAAGGATGTCTCTCTCGTAGACAAGATTTCCGTCGAAGGCGGAGTGAGCAACAAGGGCTTCGAAGGAATAACTTACGGAAACGGATTCCTGTATGTGGCTAACCAGGCCTCTCCAACCCGCATTTACAAATACTCCATCAAAGAAAAGAAAGTTGTTTCCACGATGGATATCGGTTTCGCCGAGTATCTTTCGGACATTTTCTTCGAAGAATCCGACGGCAGCCTGTGGATTACCGACAGCAAGAAACAACGCCTGACGAACATCGACGCCGAGAGCGGTGAAACAATTGCAGAGTTCAACATTTCCTTCGTGAAGAAGCCCGAAGGATTCTGCCTGGACAAAGAACGCAAGTTGTTCTGGTTCTGCTGCGACAAAACCGGCAACCTGCACAGCATCAGTTATAAATGAATATGGCAACATCTACCGGAACGACAGCGGAAAAGCAATTCGATCCGCTGGATATGAACAACTACAAGGTCGAGAAACTCCCAAAGATGCAGAAGGGGAAGTTCGAGGTGTGGCTGGCTCGTCTGGGCGGGCCTCTGGCGGTCATCGCCTTCGTCTGGATCTGCTGGTTCTGCCATATAGGATTCATAGATAATCTCGACACTGCCGGGCTCGCGGCTTCGGCGCAGAAGCGCCTTGCCGCCCTGGGCCCCGACGGCTTCATCCGCGCCAATTACGCGATGCTCGCCATCTTCGTATCGAGCCTGATCCTCTGGATTACGGAAGCCCTTCCCAACTATCTGACCTCCCTCATCCTCATCCTGGCGACGGTCCTGTTCAGCGTTACTACCCAGAAGGAGGCTCTCGCGCAACTCGGGCACCCTGTCATGTGGCTGAACATCCTCAGTTTCGTGCTGGCCTCGATGCTGGTGAAAACGCGTTTTGCAAAGCGTCTCGCGCTGGCCTTCGTCATCAAGTTCGGCAAGAGCGCGAAGGGCGTGCTCTGGAGTTTCCTGCTGATCAACCTGGTGCTCTCCGCCTTCATCTCCGCCACTACCGTGAAGGCGACCATCATGCTGCCTATCTTCATGGTGATCTGTGCCATCTACGGCGCATCTGACGGACATCGCAACAACTTCGGCCGCAACCTCGTGATCCAGAATCTCTTCCAGGTAAACATCGGTGCGAACGCTTTCTATACCGGCAGCGGAGCGCATCTGCTGGCCATCTCTCTCATCGCCGGCTTCCTGGGGTCCTGCGACTTCGGCTACAAGGAATGGCTGGTGGCGGTAGGCCCTATGAGCATCATCATCCTCGTGGTCGGCCTGCTGCTGGGCATGTACGTGTTCTTCCCCATGAAGAAGGAGGAACAAGTGCCCCAGATCCAGGGTGGCATCGACCGCCTGAAGGACGAGCTGGCGACCATGGGACAGATGTCGAAGGAGGAGTGGAAGGCCGTGTGCATCTTTATGGTGGTGCTCATCCTCTGGGTGACGAAGGGGACCTTCCATAATATAGATGAGACCCTCGTCGCTCTGATTGGCGCGGTCCTGGCCCTGCTGCCCGGGATCGGCGTGGTCAAATGGAACGACGTGGACATCCCCTGGCATCTGATGATCTTCTCGGCCGGCGCCTACGTGCTGGGGAGCGGCCTCAACGCTACCGACCTGCCGAACACGATGGTGAATGCGGCTTTCGATTCCATGGGAATCACTGCCGACACCCCGTTCTGGGTGCTGTACGTGGTGCTTACCTTCCTTATGATGTATTCCGGACTGGTCTTCCAGAGCAAGACCATCCGCACCATGGTGTTCGTGCCTATCGCCCTCGGTGTGGAGAAGCGCTTCGGCTTCCCGCCCATGAGCCTTTCATTGCCGGTATCGATGCTTATTGAGCATTGCTATGTGCTGCCGTTCAACAGCAAACCTGCAGCCCTTCTCTACAACACAAACCAGTACAGCCTCACCGACGCCTTCAACTACGGCATCACCATGATGACTTTCTCCTGGCTGCTGATCCTGCTCTTCGGGCAGACGGTGCTGAAATGGCTGCAGATCACCCCGGGCTTATTCTAGAAATCTGATTATCTTTGCGTTATGACTGTAGAATGGAATTTCATACTTCGCATTTTCGCTGCCGGAGTGCTCGGCGGCCTGATAGGATTTGAGCGTGAATTCAGAGCTAAGGAAGCGGGTGTGCGCACGCACTTCATCGTAGCCCTTGGAAGTGCCCTGTTCATGATTATATCGCAGTTTGCCTTCAGCGGGCGCTTCGATGCGGCGCGTGTGGCCGCCCAGGTGGTGTCCGGCATCGGTTTCATCGGAGCGGGCGTCATCATCTTCCAGAAGAATGCGGTGCGCGGGGTCACCACAGCTGCCGGCTTATGGGTTGCGGCGGCCATAGGCCTTGCCTGTGGCGCGGAAATGTATTCCGTGGCCATAGCGGCCACCTTGATGACCATCCTGGTGCTGGAGACCATGCACTTCATAACCCGCACCCACGGGGAGAAGGATCTGTCAATAACCCTTTCTCCTGTCACGAACGATGAGTTGGTTGATATGATGAAGACCCTCAAAGGCACGGGGGCCGAAATCGAGAGTTTCACCCTTACCGACGGGGTGGCAGTCTTCGAACTCCGGATAAAGCAAAAGGACTATGCCACGACCGTGGACACAGTCCTTTCATTCTCAAAAGGCCTTAAGGTGGAGATTTCCTAGAAGAATCTCGCCCTGTTATCCTTCACTACACCATTTGCGGACATTGTAGGAACGATGCCCTGGGCATTGTATTGAGCCTTGCGCTGTGCGAACATCGCAGCGTCTTCATCGGTATAGAAGGTGCCTGTCTCCTTGCTGTTCACAACCAGCACATAGGTGCCGAAGGAACCTGCGACGGGCCCGGTGAGTTTGCCTTCCTCGGCAACTGCTACGGCACCTGCGAGTGCAGGATCGACACGGCCTCCCATCGTTGCGAGGCTGAGTGCGGATTCGCTGGTGACTGTGGCGTCAAGTTTCTCGGCAACAGCCTGGATGTCGGTGCAGCCGGCGATCTTCTCTGCGATTTCTGCCTTCTTTACTTCGGCGATCTTCTTTGCAAAGATGGTGCTCTCGATCGAAGAAGAAACTTCGTCCAGAGGACGCAGGCCTTCTTTATGGATGCCGTTGACCGCAGCGATGAAGAAGTACTTGTTGTTGACAGTGATGATGTTGGAAGCCTTGCCTGCCTTGTTGTCGAATGCCCAGCGGGTAACCTCCTTGGCATTGTCGATAGAGCCATAGGTGGAGGTGGCCTCGGTGATGTTCATCTTATGCGAGTAAACCTTCATGGTATCGACTGCGGCGGCATATCCGGCAGCGGTCTTGTTAGCGATGGTTGCGAACTTGTTGGCCTGGGCATAAACGGCGTTCGTGGTCTCCTTGCTGGCGACAGCGGTCTTCTCGAGGATAGCGACCTGCTTCTTGGTGACGGGAGCCGTCTTCTTGCTCACCACTACGACATGGGTGCCGTACTGGGTCTTGATGACCATTGGCTGGTTCACGGGAGCAGTGATAACGCTCTCGAATCCGGGAATCATGTAGGTCTGGGTCATCCAGCCGATGTTTCCGAGTTCGCCGTCAGCGGCGGAATTCTTGTCGACCGAGAATTCGGCGACAAGGCTGGAGAAGTTGGCACCCTTGCGCACCACGGCGACGAGGCTGTCTGCAGTCTTTCCTGCGTTCGTTCCCTGAAGGAGGATGTGCTTCACATAGGCAGAGTCGGAGACGGGCTTGGTGTCCATCACGCGGACGGCATAGAAGGTTTCGCCGTCGGCGATGATAGGAGAAACGGTGCCCTTGCCTTCGAACACGAAGTCATTGACATCCTTGTTGATGCTGTTGAGTTCGCCGGCTTTGTACCAGTAGTTGGAGAGCTGGCGGTCGGAGTTCTTCAGGAGGAAGGACTTCATGTTGTCGGCATCCGCAAACTTGTCGTAAGCCTCTGCGAACTGGTCATTGGTTGCGGAGATATCCTCTGCTGAAGGATTGACTTCAAATACCACGTACTCGATATCGCGGCTGGCCTGCTGCTCGAAGAAGTCGGGATGAGCCTTGTAGTAGTTCTTGATTTCGGCGGGGGTGACCTTGACGGTGCTGTCCTGGCCGAAAGGATAGGTTACATAGACATAGTCCACGTTGGCGGTGGTATTGTTCTGTGCGATGGTCAGGTTCTTCTCGAGGGCGTTCTGGAAGGTGCTGGCGTTGAAAATGGCGCCATACTTCGCATAATACTGCTGGGTTTCGAGGGTATTCTGCAGATAGTTCCAGTAGAGCTGGAGACGGCCGCTCTCATCGGAAGGGATCTGGGCGACGAAGTCGCGCACGCGGTCTGCGGAGAAACTGCCGTTCTCGTCCATGAATGCGCCATTATTGGCAATCATGGGAGAGGGATTTGCACCGGTGGTGAGGTCTACAAGTTCTGCCTTGCCGACGGTGATTCCGGCAGCCTTTGCGTTCTTGACGAACAGATACTTGTCCACGAGTTCCTGCCATGCGGCGTCGCGGATCTGCTGCTGGGTCTGCTCGTTCTGTACGCTGGATCCGGTGATGATTTCGTTGATCTGGGTGAACCTTTCCACATCCTCGAGGTAATCGGTATAGGGGACTGCCTTGCCTGCTATGCTGCCCACGTCGTATTTGCTGGACATGGAGTGCAAAGCAGACTCGAGGGTGCTAGGGTCTATAATAAATGACAAGAGGGCCAGTGCTATGATAATGGATATCGCAAGCCCGAACTTTACGCGAATTTTTTCAAGAACCGCCATTTCAGTTTATAATTTTTAATTATTAATTCAAATTAAGCCTGCAAAGGTAGTAATTTTATCTTAACTTTTTGAGTAATGGGCCTATAAAATTAACGGAATCAATCACGACCACCGAACTATCCCTCACTGTATATCCGTATCCATTGAAGGGTTCGAGGAGGATGGCGTTGCGGGCGTGGTCGTCGGAACGCATGCCGTAGCCCTGCAGGAAACCCTGGGGAGAATACATCTTGACATAGCAGTCGGTGTATATCTCGTTTTTGGCCTGGTTCCAGTAAAGGGTATCGGTTTCCATCGTCTCCTGCTTGAGGACATTGTGGATTACGACGTTGCCGAAGGCCTCCCAGATTTCTTCCGGGGCTGGGCGTCCCGGGCCCTTCTTGAGGGTGATGTGGCGTCCGTCATCCGAAACGATGACCGTCTCCAGCAGACCATCGTCCGAGTATCCGAAGATGGCTATGCCCTTTGGGAAGGACTCATATGCGATAGTGTCCTTGTCATAGCGCTCCATCACAGAAGACTCAACCCTCATTACTACGAGGCCATTGCGGGTCTGCACGGCGAACATATCCTCGATTGTCTGCATCGGGGAGTCGGCGAGGTTCAAAGCCTCTGCCTGCGCCATTTTGTTCTTGCATGAAACAACGAGGATAGCCGACGCAATTACGACGGCTATCCAACGAATGATTATCCTGAACCTTACAGGTTTCACGTGGTTTACTTCCTTGTGCGGACGGTAGTGGTAGCGCTCATTCCGTTGCAAACCACCCTGTATGCCTGACCGTCGGTCACATTGTACATGAAGGCCTCTGCGGTTTCAGGGAAATAGATGCTGTAGGATCCGATGGCCCTGTTGGCATCCTCGGTAAGGGAAGCATCCGCAGCCTTGGCCTTGTTGAGATAATCTACAGCAACCCAGTAGTGTGCGCGCTTTTCGATCTCGTCGCCGCCGCAGGAGGTTGCGCCCCAGATCTGTCCCATCAGGAAATATGCCTTGCCGGCAATGCTCTCGTCAAGCGAAAGGGCGCTGGTCGCATAGTTGTATGCCTTTGCCAGACGGCCGTTCTTGAAGCAGAATGCGGCTGCCTCGAAACTGTAGTTGGCGTCGGTCGCAGCATCGGAGGTCTCATATGCGATAGCCTCGTCCACATACTTAAGAGCAGCGTCGATATTGCCCCTGGATGCGTTCAGCCTGTAGAGGTAGTATGCTGAGTTGTAGGAAGGATCCAGTTTGTACATCGAAGTTACGGCATTCAGGAAAAGGTCGTTGTCCTGGCAGTCTTCGGTGATGCTGAGCATCTTGACGATGTTGGAAACAAGGGCAAGGTCTTCGGAACCGGTCTCGTAGCGGGGGGTGAAGAGGGCGATAAGGTCGTCGCACTCGGCCACCTTGCTGGTGATGAAGAGGCTCTCGAGGTCGGTCTTCACCTTCTGGTTCTGCTCTGCCACGGCCGGGGTCTTGGCAGGAGCCTTGTCAAGAAGGTCTACATTCTTCTGATATGTATTGATGACATCCTCTGCGGAAAGCACACCCTTCTTGTACAACTCGATCGCGACGTTCATATTCTGGATGAAAAGACTGGTCCTGGTATTCGCGCCGTTGCGGGCTATGACATCGTTAAGGCCGTCATATACAGCCTTGTCGTCCCCGGTGTAGTAATTCACTATATCCACACCCTTGTTGTTGAGGGCGGATACGGCATATTTGGGGAAGAGTTGGGCACGCTCCTCGTGAAGGGTCATGAGGGAGTCGATGAGAGCCGCACGGTAAGTAACGTTGTTCCTGTTCTTGTTGATGAGTTTGCGCATGAGTTCCGTGCCGTTGGTGAGCATGGTCTGCCTTACGCCGTGAGGGCAGATGGCATAGGCCTTGCGCCAGTTGACGGTTGCGTTGTCGTAATCCTTCGCCTTGTAGGAATCGTCATAGAAAGAGAGGTACTTGATGCAGTTTGCACTGTCCGCACCCCATTTTCCCTGTGCCGATGCCCTGAAACCTGCAAAGACCAACACTGTGGTCATCAATGCTACAACAATCTTTTTCATATCTGCAATGTTTTCGTTTTTATTCATATCTGTATTTCCTGAACCATATGTCGTGGAGGTTCAGCCCCACGCCTATCTTTACATAGCGTTCGCGGACCAGGCTGCCTGCCGTCGTACCCCTCTGCCCGAGATCCAGCGTTACGGATATTCCGTTGTGCAGGAAAGTCTCCTTGACAGGAAGGGTTGCTCCTAAAGTGATGCCGAAAGAGTTGATTTCGCTGCCTCCGACTTTGTAATATTCGTTATTGTAGTATGCTCCGGCCCTGTAGGATATGCGTTTCATGTAGTAGCGGACGTTATATCTGTCCGGAGTATATTCGATGCCTGCGCGGATACTCTGACGGGCCGTGGCGCTGAACGGAGTCTTGCTGGTCGTGTTGGCGAAACCGTTCGCCTTGTCGATGCCGGTGCCGCTCCAGTCCGAGAAGGTATAGTCTATTTCGGCGCGGAAGCGGTCTTCAATGTTGAGGGAGATGCCCAGCCCGATTTCGGAGGCGAGCCGCACTGCGGCGGAGCCGTTTCCGAGAGTGTCGGTATAGGCTGTCACGTCCACCGTTTCGGCGGATCCCACGGACTGGTGCTTGTATTCCACCGTGCCGTTCAGGTCGGCCCCGAGGGTGTAGGTCGCGCCTATCCCGAGTTTGGCCTTGGTGCCGAGTTTCTGCTCATACTGCGCGCCGAACTTGCCGGTGAAGGCGTGCAGATTGAGTTTGTATTCGTCCTGTGCCGTGTTGAATCCGCTGTTCGTGAAGGTCTCAGTGAAATACTTGCCGTAGTTGCCGAAGATGTAGTCCGCCTCGGCTCCGACGGAGAGTTTCTTCCAGAAGGTATATCCCAGGGCGCCGTAAAGCTTGTACATGCTTCCCTGGCCGTAATCGTAATAACGGATATTGCCGGTCGTGGCGAGCACGGAAGGGTCGGTTTCCAGGGCGGAATAGGAATATCCTCCCGAACTGTAGGGGGATATGCCCACCATCATCGCCATGCTTTTCCAGATGGGGAAGGACATGGTCATGCTGCTGATGTTGCTGATGTTCCTGGCGGATTTCATCGAGCCCTGACTGTAGAGGGTGTTGGAGTTGGATACGGTGAAATCCAGCATGAAGGACAGGGTGTCCCTCGCCGTGACGGCGGCCGGATTGAGGGAATTCAGATAACGCACGTTTCTGGAAGCGATGCCCACTCCGGCCATGCTGCGGTTGTAGGCCGACCCCTGCTGGGAGAGGTCTCCTATTCCGAAGATGGAGTATGGAGTGTAGGACAGGAACTCGCCGGACTGGGCATGGGCGCCCGCCCCTGCCAGCATCAGAAGCACCGGAAGAACTGCACTATTGAATATTCTTTTCAACATAATCGTCTGTTATCAGCGCCAAGCCCATCTGGACCAGATTGCTCACGATGAAGAGCGACTGCTTCATGCGCTTGGCAAAAT
>CACWOZ010000017.1 GCA_902762655.1 uncultured Bacteroidia bacterium | reverse complement strand
ATAACCGTCGGTCGTGGCATTCCGTCCGGCGATAATGCCGAAACAGAGGATGATGGCGAGAAGTTTCATTGTCTGAAGTACTTAAAGCTTTATCAGTCCGAGCCCCGGGCGGTCCGGCAGTATGAGTTTGCCGTCTGTCAGGGTCACGGCGCAGGAAGTTTCTGTCATGCATCCCAGCATCACCCTCATCCCCTCTGTACGGGCGTAATCCGCCATCTTCCGGGCTTCGCGCATGCCGGTGCACTTCATGAGTTTTATGTTGATTCCATTGTAGGCACCTTTGATTCCGGGGAGATCCTTAAGGCGCTGGATGGCTTCGTCGGCGTAGATGGGGAGGGGAGAGTGTTCGGTAATCCAGGCATTGTCTTCCAGGCGCTCCTTGCTCATGGGCTGCTCCACCATCACCACACCTTGTTCTTTCAGCCAGAATATCTCGTCCAGAGCCTTCTGCCTGTCCTTCCAGCCTTGATTTGCATCTACTGCCAGCGGGAGATCCGTGACGCTGCGTATGGCGCGTATCATCTGCTCGTCATTATCGAGGCCGACTTTGACTTTGAGGATTTTGAAGCGCCCGGCGCATTCCTCCGTTTTCTGCCGCACTACCTCCGGGGTGTCTATCCCTATCGTGAATGTGGTACAGGGGACTTTGGCGGGGTCGAGACCCCAGATTCGGAACCAGGGCTGGCCGAGGAGTTTGCCCACAAGGTCGTGCAGGGCAATGTCCACAGCCGCCTTCGCTGCCGAATCTCCCTCGGAGAGAGAATCTATATAAGAGAGGATGTCTTCGATTTGGAAAGGGTCGGAGAATTGGCCCAGATCGACTCTCTTCAGGAAGTTGCAGACGCTGTCGGTGGTCTGCCCGAGGTAGGGCGGCATTGAGGCCTCGCCGTATCCGATGAAGCCATCATAGTCTATTCGAACCTGTACCCCTGGGGTGGTTTTGCGGGAATAGCTAGCCACGGTGAAGGTGTGGCGGAGTTGGAGTTCGTAAGGCTCGAAACTCAGTTTCATACGGGCCTTGCCACCGACCTTGTATGGCTGGGGGGCGCCGCTTTCCTTAACGCCGTTTGTCCCCGCGCCGTTTCTTCCCTTCGCGCCGCCGCAGGCCTGGAGACCTCCCGTCAGTGCGATTCCGGCAAGCCCTGCCGTCCGTAGAAAACTCCTGCGTTTCATTTTGCCTTGCTTTCGTCCAGCAGTTGTTGCGCGGCCTCGAAATCTTCCTCATTCACCTTGACCTCCACAGGGCTCGCGTACCCCAGCGAAGGATAAGAGGAATCTGCTCCGAACACCCCTGCTGGGATGCCGTTCTCGCGGAGCATGCCTGCAGTGATCTCCGCCTGCAGCCTGTCATTGAACTTGGCTACTGTCTTGAATTTCTGCGTGTCTGTCTTCATAATTCATCTGGTTGTTGTCCGTCATGAGCCTTCCACATACACTCGCTTATCTTCATGTCGGTAAATACCGCCGTGAAGGAGGATTCCTCCGGCGAGCATGCGTAGATGCCGAAAGAGATAGCATCCGCACCTGCGTACATATGGCAGATGCGCATCTGACTGAACTCTACGCCGTCTGTCGAGCATTCTATGCAGTAGTCGTCGGCGCGGCGTGAAAAGCGGTACCACATTGTCTTGACGTCAGCCGGGATAGCGGTGGTAGCCCAGTCGGAATAGCCGTTGTTGGTCGCCACGCTGCCTAGATGCTGGAACTGTTCGTTTTCGTATTCGACGGAGCCCTTCAGCCAGTTTTCGCTGTCAAGATACATCACTATGCCGCACTGGTCGAAACGCCGGTTGCTCTGAGTGAAGTCGGTCTTAACGGTGAAACTGAAATACTGCTCCCTGGTCTGCATCTGCAGGACAGGTGCATTGTCGTTGCAGAAATGATAGTATGTGCGCTGCCAAAGATCGGTGTGGGGAGCGGTAGTGATGGTTATTGTGTCTTCGCCTGCGGTGAAAGCCGCCGGCTCCCGCGTCCAGCGGAAACTATCCAGATTCACCTGCCCGCCATTTTCCAGGGCTACCTTGACATCGTCGGTTTCCTGGCCGCCATTGCCATTTCGGCTGCCTTGTCCGTTGTGCCAGCCACATGCCTGTAGAGCAATGACTGCGATAATCAGAATTGTTTTGATGTGTTTCATGCCGTGGTTGTATCTGCAGATACAAATATACTATGATTCAGGTGATTTCGCAAAAGTTGCCTGCTATCTCCATTTGACCCGTGCCACGTAAGTTGCTGCGGCGCAATGAAATGCTTAAAGCAGCTTGCCTAAAATCAGGCAACCTGCTTTGCATAATCCGTTATAAATCAGCGCATTCCATGGCACGGCCGGTGTGTCGTCCACAATAAATCCCCTGGTACTTGGAGCGCATCTCCGCCCAATATTTGAGTCCGAACACTGCCATCGTACATTCCTTTTGCGGGTGTAAAGGTAGAACGCAGGGCAAGTTTCCAAGTGAGACATTGTCGCAGTCTTGGAAAAATATTAACTTTGTAAGACTAAACTGGGAATCATTATGAAGAATCATATTCTGGCAGTATCGGGTCTTTTGATTAGTGCATTGTTGCTGTTTTTGGGATGCGGTAAGCCGGAAAATGGTGGCAGCGAATCTACCATTGAAGTAACGTCAGTGAACCTTAATACCGCCACTCTTGAGTTAGAAATTGGCGAGGAATCCCAGCTGACCGCCATTGTGTCTCCTTCAAATGCGTCTGACAGAAAGGTAACATGGGGCAGTTCCAATGTCAAGGTTGTGACGGTCACCGAGACGGGCCTTGTAAAGGGAATCGCTGAGGGAAGCGCCACAATAACCGCCACAGCGGGTGGCAAGCAGAACACTTGTGCCGTAACAGTAACAAAAGCCGCTATCAAAGCCGAGAGTATTTCTCTTGATCGAAATAGCTTAGAATTAGAGGTGGAGGAAGTCTATACCCTTATTGCAACGGTGTTCCCCGAAAATGCCTCAGATAGGGCTGTTATCTGGAGTTCCGACAATCCATCTACAGCGCATGTCTCTGACGATGGAACTGTAAAAGGCGTTACCGAAGGGAAGACCACAATCCGTGCGAAGATTGCAGGTCACGAAGCAAGTTGTGAGGTAACTGTAGTGCCCAAGGTTATTCACGTGACGAGTGTCGTCATCAGTGAAACGGAGGTCAAGCTATATCCGGATGAAACACATACTCTGACAGCAGAGGTTACTCCGGATAATGCTACCTATAAGACAATCGAATGGTCTTCTTCTTCTCCGGAGGTGGCCACAGTAAACGAAGGTGTTATAACCCCGGTTAACATAGGAACAACAGTAATCGTTGCAAAGGCTGATGGTATTTCTGCATCATGTAATGTATCAATTATCGAGCGTCCTCAGCCCATAGCGTTCCAAGAAAAAAACAATGTCGTCACTAAATCATCTGTCGGATATACATGGACGCCATCTGTAGAGTTCTATGTTGGAAAAGGAAACAAATTGGAAGATCAGGTATATACAAATGTCATGTTTGCTGGAATGTTTGATGTTAATTTACTTGACAACCAGCCATCGATCGATTACGGCCCTCTGATTTACTGGCCCACATATGAGGGCTCCGGTCTTCAGCAGCAACTCTTTTATAATTTCCTGGCTCATTCGAAATTGGAAGAAGGGATTAGCCTTAATGATTATGGGAAACAAAACTATCTCGCTTCTTATAAAGTAGACCTCGCAAAAGGGTATTATCCCAAGGCACTCAAAATGTCGTCTATTGTAGCCGACAAGGAAAAGAGCAATACCCCGGACAATATTATCTACCTGTCATTCAGTCATCCGATGACCCAAATTGTTTTGTCTGCCAATGCAGGGGCCGATCTTGCAAGTATCAATGGCGCTAAAATAGTGGTAAAGAAAATCAGCATTACGAATCTTCGGACCTCCGCCAAACTCTGCGTTGGCTATTTATATGGAAACACAACCATGTCTTGGCAGGATTGTTCCAATGAAAGAGAAGTTGTATTGTTTGAGGGGGAAAAAGAAATCACATCAGGTTCTTATGTAAAACTAACGTCTGACGATGATGACAATACAATTTCAATTATACCTCAGTATCTCTCCAGCGATATCAGTCTGGTTGCGACATACGATGTCATGGTCGAGGATCCAAGTATATACGGAGGGGCCTCAACAGTCACCAATGTTATTTCCCAAAAAATAAACGCAATATCCCTTAATTCTTTCGATGCGCAGAAGAGATATAGACTATTTATATCATGTGACATAAATAAGTTATCCGTTTCAGCTACCGTAGAGAATTGGAACAATGAAGATGCAAGCATCACAATCGACTGATTATAACCATGTTTAAAGGAGCCGTCGAAGGCTCCTTTTTATGAGATGAAGGGCCGCAATCGTTGCGGCCCTTGTCGTTCCCGGAGGAATAAGCAAGTAAAACCAGCGGAGCCTAAGACTCGGCCCGCTTGATGACTATGAAGTCGTCCTCTCCGGGAATGAGAGCAAGGCCGCCCCACGTTCCGTGGATCTGATCCATGCTGTCGATGAATTCCACGACCCCTTCTCGTCTCACGTGGGATTTGTCGTAGGGATTGTAAAGCTTGCTTGAACGCGGTTATTTGATGACGTTTGGCCTCTCCCGCCTGTGATGCCTCGGCGCGAACGGCGGAGAAGGTGTGCTCGCGCACAATCCCTCGAACATCGATTTCCTGCGATGAGCGCATCAGCGCGAACGGCGAAGGGCGGTCCGCAGGACTAAGCCCGGGAGCCGCGGGGTACATTAGGGGCAGAGCCCCTGATAAAAAAAGGATTTGCCCGAAGGGCCGAATCCCGAACGAAACGCGAAAAGCCAGCATTTGCTGGCTTTGAAGCGGTGAGAGAGGGATTCGAACCCCCGGTACGTTGCCGTACACCTGTTTTCGAGGCAGGCTCCTTCAACCACTCGGACATCTCACCATAAGGGACTGCAAATATAGTAATTAATTTGCAATCCTGAAATTTACATCCTTTTCACCTTCTCGAGGAAGTTGCGGACGTGCTCGACGTATGCTTCGGGGTGCCGGGCATAGGAATTGGCATGCACCGCTCCTTCTGCCACCCACATTTCCTTGTAGCCATGTATCTTGGCATCGTAGTTCTTCTGCAGGTGGCTGAAGGGGACGAAGTCGTCGGCATCGCCGTGGATGAAGAGCATCGGCCTTTCGCATTTGGCAAGTTGCTTCACGCTGGATGCCTCCTTGAATCCCCACCCGTAACGGTGCTTGCATACTATTGAGGCCGAGTTGAGGATAGGGAACGGAGGCAGATGGAATGAATCCTTGAGGTTGTGGGCGAACTGGTCCCATACAGAAGAATATCCGCAATCTTCCACGAATGCGCGAACGTAAGGAGGCAGCTCATCACCGCTCATCATCATGGTGGTGGCAGCACCCATCGATACCCCATGCACTACCATGAAGTCGTCATTCCAGATGCCGTGGGCTACTTCTGCCCACTTTTCGACGTCATACCGGTCCAGCCATCCCATCTGGGCGGCCTCACCCTCGGAATATCCGTGATAGGGGAGATCCGGGAAGAGAACATTGTAATTGAACGAGTCGCGATACATCCTCACCAGATACAGGAATACGAAATGGTTGTCGGTGTAACCGTGGACCACGATAGCGGTGCCGGCGGCTTTTGCGGGATCTGCTGCAGGTACGTAGGCGGCATATATCTTCCGGCCGTTATAACCGGTAATGGTTGTGTCTTTCAGTATGCCTTGTGCCTGCAGGTTGTCGTACCATGCCGTACTGCCTGGCAGAAGCGAATCAGCCTTGTGACGTGTGCGTTCGATATCTTCCACTCCGTGAGGCGTGGGCTTCAGGGCGTAATTGCACATATACTTGCCCGCAAGGCAGGACTGCATCAAGGGCATAAGGATTATGGCCAATAGTAACCATGTACGAAAGTGTTTCATAAACAGTTATTTAGTGTTATTATTGTGCTACAAACTGGTATATTATGTACCCCTGCTGACGGTCCGGGGCTGTGGTGCTCATCGAGAACTTAGACATTCTCGCGGCTCGCACGGCAAAGGAGCGCAGGCAGCCGTCCGAGGCCGAACTTCCATCATCTACCTTTGCGTTCACCACCGTTCCCTGACGGTCCACGGTGATATTCACCCGTACCTCGCCAGCGCCTATGCATCGGTATGCGGGGATGGGGAGACGGCTGGCCTTGCGGCCTTCCAATTCATAAGACAGCACGGAGGGGCCGCTGTATTTCGGCTCCTCGCGGGGCTTCTCCTTCTTGGGCTCCGGAGCGGCTACCACCTCGTTCACTTCGGGTATCTCCGCCGGAGTCTGAAGGTCGTGCTTCAACTTCTCGGCATCCTTGTACAATTGCTCTGCGTCCTCGGAGGAATGCCGGTCGTCCTTAAGAGCAGAGCGGTCTACGGCAATGTTGCGCACGGGCTCGTATCCGCCTGCGAGCATCTCGTTCAGACGTTCGTTGATGGCCTGCTTCAAATCAAGTTCCTTCTTCAGTTTTTCTATCTGCTCCAACTTCGTGAAATCCAGCACGAAGGAACTTTCCTTTTTCAGGACGGTACCGAGTTTGACACCCATCAGGATGATGAGTATCAGCAGGTGTACGATTATTGTGATGTACAATCCTGCACGGTCGTCCCTGGAGATGCGCATGTTACTGATCGCTCCTCTTCTCCTTGCGGAGAGCCTTTTCGACCGTGTTCAGTATCATGTTGATGGCGACGCGGTTATGGCCTCCCTGGGGAATGATGATATCGGCATAGCGCTTGCTTGGCTCGATGAACTGCAGATACATTGGTTTCACCGTTTTGCTGTAGCGCTCTATTACCCATTCCACGTTCTTGCCGCGCTCGCGTATGTCGCGGGCCATCACGCGCATAAGGCGGTCGTCATCGTCAGCATCCACGAAGAGTTTGATGTCCATCTGGTCACGCAGTTTCTTGCAGGTGAAGATGAGGATGCCTTCGATGATGATCACATCGGCGGGATTCACCGTGACGGTCTCTGTCTTGGACCTGGAGCAACTGATGTAGGAATACACCGGCTGATGCACTGTCTTGCCCTCCTTGAGTTCGGAAAGTTGCTTGCAGAGCAGTTCCCAGTCGATGGCGTCCGGGTGGTCGAAGTTCTGGTTGCGTTTCTGCTCGTCGGTGAGATTGCTGGAGTCCTTGTAGTAAGCATCTTGCGGGATGACCACTACATCTTCTTTCAGCCTGTCCTTGATGGCCTTTACGACCGTCGTTTTGCCGGATCCTGATCCGCCGGCTATGCCGATAACCAACATGTTCTAGAAATCTGCGTTTTTAGGAGTTCTGGGGAAAGGAATGACGTCGCGGATGTTCTGCATGCCGGTGACGAAGAGAAGCAGCCTCTCGAACCCGAGCCCGAAACCACTGTGGGGGCAACTGCCGAAGCGGCGGGTGTCCAGATACCACTCGAGGGTGCGGTGGCTCATGCCCAGTTCGTCGATGCGTGCGTTCAGTTTCTCGAAACTGGCTTCACGCTCGCTTCCGCCGATGATCTCTCCGATCTTGGGGAAGAGCACGTCCATGGCGCGCACGGTCTTTCCGTCCTCGTTCTGCTTCATGTAGAAGGCCTTGATGTCCTTGGGATAGTCGGTGAGGATGACGGGGCGGCCGAAGTGGCTCTCCACGAGATACCTCTCATGCTCGCTCTGGAGGTCGACACCCCAGCTGACGGGATACTCGAACTTGTGTCCGTCGGCAACCGCCTTCTCCAGGATTTCGATACCCTCGGTGTAGGTGAGGACCTTGAACTCCGTATTCACGACGCTCTCGAGGCGGGCGATAAGTTCGGGATCGTAGCGGTCGTTCAGGAACTGGAGATCGCTGCGGCAGTTGTCAAGGGCATAGCGCACCAGGCTCTTGATGAAGTCCTCCGCGAGGGCCATGTTGTCCTTGATGTCGTAGAAGGCCATTTCCGGCTCGATCATCCAGAACTCCGCGAGATGTCGGGGAGTATTTGAATTCTCGGCGCGGAAGGTGGGGCCGAAGGTATAGATTTCGCCGAGGGCGGTGGCTCCGAGTTCTCCTTCGAGCTGTCCGCTTACGGTGAGAGAAGTCCTGCGGCCGAAGAAATCCTTGCCGTAGTCGATGCCTCCCTTCTTGTCGCGGGGGAGGGGCGCGTTAAGGTCCAGGGTAGTCACCTGGAACATGTTTCCCGCACCTTCGGCATCGGATGCCGTGATGAGCGGGGTATGCAGGTAGACGAAGCCCTTTGAGTGGAAATACTCATGGATTGCGTATGCCATCTGGCTGCGGAGGCGGAGCACTGCACCGAATGTGTTGGTACGAGGGCGCATGTGTGCGACCGTACGAAGATACTCGAAACTGGTATCCTTCTTCTGCAGGGGATAGCGGACGGGGTCGCATTCTCCGTAGAGTTCAATGCCGGATGCCTGGATCTCGACGGCCTGGCCGCTGCCTATCGATTCGACCAACTTCCCGCGCACGGCGATACATGCACCGGTGGTGACCTTCGCCAGCAGGGCGGGATCGGTTGAATTCTTGTCAACTACAATCTGTATGTTATTAATGGTGGAACCGTCGTTCAGGGCGATGAACGCGATTTCTTTGTTTCCACGTTTGGTGCGCACCCAGCCTTTCGCTAACACTTCTTCTCCGGGCGCCTTGGCAAGAAGGTCCTTGACCTTCGTTCTGAGTATTTCCTGTGACATTCTTGTTATTGTATTTTAAAAAGCAGCCCTCATGAAGGGGGCTGCTCTATAGTACCGGGGCGAAATTATTCGCCCTTTCTTGCTGAGTACATGATCTTAAGTGCGGAGCAGCGTCGCAGCTCCTGCTTAACATCTGTAATGATACCCATACGTACGTCCTGGTCGGCCCTGATGCAGATGGTCATGAAGGAACGGTCGGCCTCACTCTTGGAGTCACGTTCTGCTGCAACGAAGTCGCGGATATCGTCCACGGTCTTGAAAGAATCGTTGAGCTGGATACGTGCATCGGTACCGTACTGAGCCTGGAGGCTGCGGATAGGGGTTCCGATGTTGATGTAGGAAGAGAGGTCCTTGCGCTCGAGTTTCACGGATTCCGATGCCTGGGGGATCTTGACGACAACCTTGTTTTCGGTTTCCCTCATCTGGGTTGTCACCATGAAGAAGAACAGGAGCATGAACACGATATCGGAGAGAGAGCCCGAGGAAATACCGGGCATTTCTTTCTTTTCGCCTTTCTTGAACATTGACATAGCTATATCCTCCTATCTTCTTTTACCTACATCCTTAGGCTCGGCCTCAGAAATCTGCTGAGGAACGACGTTCTTGATAATCTTCTGCTGATCTTCGTCAAGAGCAATGAACTTCTTTCCGAATTCCCTCATCGAAGCTTCGTCACGCAGTTCGTTCACGGCCTTCACGAGTTCGTTCTGAACGGCGATGTATGCCTGATAACTGGTACCGCGGTCGTTCTGGAGGGAGATAACGCCCTTGCTGACCTTGCGGTTGCCGAGGCCTTCGATCTCGGTCGCTTCCATGACAGGAAGGTTGGGATCGTCGGTAGGGTTGGTGAGGAAGATCTTGATCTTGTCCTTGAGCTGGCTTACGTCTATGGGTTCACTACCGGCCAAAATTCTGTCGGCGGAGTTAATCTTCACAATGATGATATTGCGACGGTTAACTTTCTGGTCCTCTACCTTCTGGTTGGGGTCGGGCATAGGAGGCAGACGACGGCTTAGTCCGGTCTGGCTTCCCATGGTTGTAGTCATGAGGAAGTAGCAGAGCAGGAGGAATGCGATGTCGGCCGTTGAACTCGAATTAATCGCGGGTGTTTTCTTTGCCATAGCCGTTAACCTTTTTTATTCGTGATTGCGAGACGGATCTCACCGACAACGATGGCCAGTACGGCGACGATGCCTGCGAAATAAGTCAGGTACAGGATTGTATCAGTCAGTTTAAGAGTTGCTTCCGAGGGCTGCTGCAACATTCCCATTGCAGGAGCGCCGGGGGCGATGAGATAGGCTGCGAAGCACACGGCTGCCACAACGACGAGCCCTATGCCCAGCTTGACCAGGCTCTTGGGATCGTTCATGGCACCGATGATCAGGCCTACGACGATTACCGCTGCGAGAGCGAGGCCTACCATGATGTAGGTCCAGGTGAGCAGGGTATCAACGTTGCCTTCCTTCCATCCTGCAGCGAAGCCCAACACGAGAAGGACTACGCTCACGACGATAAGGAGCACCATCGCCCACTTGAATATTTTATTGAGATTTTTCATTGATTGCAAGTTTGCGTATGATTATTTCTTCTGGCCGTATTTGGTGAGCACATCAACGAGGCTGATGGTGCTGTCCTCCATATCGATGGTAATGCTTTCGATCTTGGCGAGGATGTAGTTGTAGAACACCTGAAGAATCATTGCAACGATGAGACCTGCCACAGTGGTGATAAGGGCGACCTTCATACCTCCAGCCACAACGTTAGGGCTGATGTCACCTGCTGCCTGGATAGCATCGAATGCCTGGATCATACCGATAACGGTACCGAGGAATCCGAGTGAAGGAGCGATGGCGATGAAGAGGCTGATCCAGCTCAGACCGCTTTCGAGTTCACTGTTCTGCACGGAGCCGTAGGAAACGATGTTCTTCTCTACCACGTCGATGCCCTGGTCGTAGTGCAGGAGACCCTGATAGTAGATGCTGGCGACAGGACCGCGGGTATTGCGGCAAACTTCCTTGGCCTTCTCGATACCACCTTCCTCAAGAGCCTTCTCGACTTCGGCGATGAGCTTCTTGGTGTTGGTCTTGGAGAAGGAGAGATAAAGGATGCGCTCGATAGCGAGTGCAAGACCTATGACGAGGCAGATGATGATGAGGGACATGAAGCCTGCACCACCCTCGATGAACTTGGTCTTGAGTGCCTGGGTGAGCGGAACCTCGGGAGCACCTGCGGTAAGGGCTGCCAGGTCGTTGGCGGGAGCCTGTGCTACTTCTTCCGTTGCGGCCTGCTCGGGAGCGGCTGCGTCCTGTGCAGATGCAATGTTAGCAGTGAAAGCCATAAGAGCCGTTGCTGCAAGAATCATGAAAAACTTTTTCATAACTGTTTTTTAGTGATTTAATTGATAATGTTTTATTGATTGATAATTATTTCAGTTACATAAAATCAACGCAATTTAGCAAAAATATTTCATATGCCAATACTTATTTTGAGATTTCCCCCTTCAGATTCTTCTCCAGGAGTTGTTTTACTCTTTCATTATCAGCATATTCCCCCATGAGATAAAATAATTTTGCAAGCCCGCCTTCCGTGGTGAGATCCCCTCCGGAAACCACTCCGGCTTCCTTCAGGGCTTTCCCTGTTGCATAGAGATTCATGTTCACGTCTCCGGCCAGGCACTGGGTGATGTTGAGTATGATCTTCCCGCCTGCGGCGCTCTCGCGGATGATATCGGTAAACCAGGGCTTTGAGATGGCGTTACCGGAACCATAAGTCTCTATGATCACTGCTCTTATCCCGCTGCCCAGCAGCACGTTGCGCGCTACCTGCTCGGTGATTCCGGGATGCACTTTCAGGATAGCCACGCGGGTGTCCAGGTCTGTGTGTATGACCAGCTGGGCCGCCTCCGGGGAAGGATAGCGGATGACCGCCTTGTTGTAGCGAATCTTGATGCCCGCCTCGGCGAGAGGGGGGCAGTTCGGCGACCGGAAAGCATCGAAGGCTGTGGCGTTCACTTTAGTCGCGCGATTGCCGCGAATCAACTGAGAATTGAAGTAGATGGCCACCTCCGGCACCATCGCCCTTCCGCGGGAATCGCGGGCGGAGGCCACTTCGATGGCCGAAACCAGATTCTCCTTGCCGTCGGTGCGCAGGCTCCCGACAGGCAGCTGGCTGCCGGTGAAGATGACCGGCTTTGCAAGATTGTCCAACATGAAACTCAGGGCCGAAGCCGAATATGCCATGGTGTCGGTGCCGTGCAGCACCACGAAGCCGTCGTAGTCCTCGTATTTCTCCTTTATCAGGCATGCCAGGTCCTTCCACATCCCTGGCTCCACGTCCGAAGAGTCTATCAGCGGATCGAAGGTGTACGAATCAATCTTGAAAGTGAATTTCTGCAGTTCCGGCACCTCGTCCAGGATCTGCGAAAAGTCGAAGGGCACCAGTCCGTGCCCGTTTTCCTTCATGCCTATCGTGCCTCCAGTGTATATCAGGAGAATGGCCGATTTTTCCGTCTTTTTCATAAAGCGAAGAGTTTAATCGCATTATCAGTCGTGACGGCCGCAACCGTCTCTATATCAATCCCTTTTACTTCTGCAACCTTGGCGGCTACGAGTGGGATGTTGGCGCTTTCGTTGCGTGTGCCGCGCAAGGGCGTCGGAGCCATGTAGGGCGCATCCGTCTCCAGTAGTATGCACTCCAGCGGAATCTGGCGTACCGTTTCCGGCAGGGAGGCCTTCTTGAAGGTTATGACTCCGCCTATCCCCACCGACCATTCTCCGTATTTCCGGATGCGGCGGAAAGTCTCGATGCTGCCGCTGAAGGCATGCAGGTTTCCTCTCAGGTGCAGGCTCTTGCAGTCGTCCAGCACCTTGAAAAAATCTTCCGTAG
The DNA here is from genome assembly GCA_902762655.1 of uncultured Bacteroidia bacterium. GTDB lineage: Bacteria > Bacteroidota > Bacteroidia > Bacteroidales > UBA932 > Cryptobacteroides. The sequence continues at coordinate 31,507 of CACWOZ010000017.1, read as the reverse complement.
CGTCCCGCAGATGTATGTTCACCGGCAGGTCCCAGGCCGCGGCGAGTTCGAACTGCACCCGCAGGGCCTCCTTCTGCTCCTCCTTGAACTCCGAGCCGTAGTGGTAGTCCAGGCCTATCTCCCCGATGGCCACGGCCCCCTTGTCCTTCCAGGCCTCCAGGGCATCGATTTCATCCCTCCAGTTCTTGTCCACCGAACCTGGATAAAGACCAAGCATGGGATACAGCACGCCCGGATGCCTCTGCACTGCGGCATACATTTCCTCCCTTTCGCGGGTGTCGATGTCTGCGAGAATCATCTTCGACACCCCAGCTGCGAGGGCGCGTTCCACGAAGGCATCCTGTTCGGCCCCGGGAAAGGCCTCGTCCGTGCAGTGGGTATGCGTGTCGATGAAGGTCATATTCCGCAAAGTTACGATTTTCTCGCATTGATGGTACACCGTTGCATAAGGTCTATGCAGATGAAACCGTCTGCCTCGAGCATCATCGCGATGCGCGCCACCTCGTTGTAGGGTTCTCCGCTGCGGAAGCAGAGATCCTCCAGGCCTATACCCCGGTTTCCCGCGATCAGCGAGGCGATGCGGGTGATTGAGTCCAGCCCGGCAGTGCCATGACGCGCCCCGTAGAAGGCTGCGACGCTCTCCGCGAAGTCAGGCTTCCTGCGGATATCGTACTTTCCGAGTCCGAGCTGTTCCCCGAGCCCTTCCAGACCGGTGATGGCCTGGGCGCTGCCGCTGCGGATGAGGGCGTTGCAGCCGGCGGAGCGGATGTCGTCCACGCGCCCGGGAAGGGCGAAGACCTCTCTTCCGTAACTTTCTGCCAACCTGCATGTTATCAGCCCTCCGCCCTTGGGTTTGGATTCCACCAGCACCGTGCATCCCGCGAGCCCTGCTATGATCCTGTTCCTCCGGACGAATGTAAACGCTACCGGCGACGTTTCTGGTGGATAATCGGTCACAATGGCGCTCGCAGGAGCCTCCGCGATGCGCTCCGCCGCCTGCCTGTGTGCAGCCGGATAGATGCTGTCGATGCCGCAGGGCAGCACGGCTATCGTCGGGATGCCGCAGTCCAGGGCTGTCAGATGCGCCGTAATATCCACCCCGTAGGCCAGGCCGCTGATTATGCAAGGGCGAGAAGGCGCCTGCGCGCACGTCTGAACTATCTTCCGCGTCCACTCCCGGCCGTACGGGGAGATATCCCTCGTGCCTACCACGGCGACCGCCGGCCTTCCGGAGAAAATAGCTGCCGGCTCCGACTTGCTGATGTAGTAAAGCCCCGCAGGGCAGTCCGGGCAGTCCAGCAGCAGGGCGGGGAAGTCCGTTTCGGTACATGCTATGTAGTGGAAGCCTCGGGCGGAGAGCGCTTTCAGCTCTTTGCAGGCCGCATCCAGCGCGGCCGGGCATATCTTCCCCCTGTATTTACTGTAGGGTCCCAGCAACGCATCGGCCTCCCTGGGGGAGAGGTCGAAGACAGCGGCGGCGGATCCAAGTTTGGAAACCAGTCCAGAGACATAAAGCGGCTCATAGCCGAAAATCCTTCCCAACGCGGCGGCACCAGCCCTTTCTTTTACCAAATCTTCCATGCCGCAAGTTAGGCAAAAAACAAGTTACCCCCGGGGGTACGGCCGGGGGTAAAAACTGAAATTCAAGTTTGCCTATGCCTAATCGACTATCAGCAAGGCATCTCCATAAGGCCCGAAGCGGTAGTCTTCCTTGAGCGCGACGTCATATGCATTCATCACATTCTGGTATCCTCCGAAGGCGGCCACGCACATCAGCATGGTCGACTCGGGCCTGTGGAAGTTCGATACGAACGCGTCCGGGATGGAATAAGTGTAGGGAGGAAAGATGAATTTGTTGGTCCAGATGTCGTTGGCCTTCACCTCGTTGGTGGTGGTCACGTAGGTCTCCAGCGCGCGGGCGACGGTGACGCCGACAGCCAGAATCTTGTGCCCGGCTTTCTTGGTAGCGTTGATCTTGGCCGCAGCTTCTTCCGAAATGATCATGCGCTCTCCGTCCATGCGGTGCTTCGAGAGGTCTTCCACATCTACCCTGCGGAAGTGGCCGATTCCCATGTGAACCGTTATGAAGGTCTTGTCGATGTCACTGAGGATCATGCGGTTGAAAAGCTCGCGGCTGAAGTGCAGACCGGCTGCGGGAGCTGAAACTGCGCCTTCGTGCGCAGCGAAGATGGTCTGGAAGTTCTCCACATCTTCGGGACCGGGATTCTCCTTTACCCATTCGGGAACAGGAGTCTTGCCAAGGGCGAAAAGATTTGCCTTGAATTCATCGTAAGGTCCGTCGTAGAGGAAACGCAGGGTCCTGCCGCGCGAGGTGGTGTTGTCGATGACCTCGGCCACCATGCTCTCGTCTTCGCCGAAGTAGAGTTTGTTGCCGATGCGTATCTTGCGTGCAGGCTCGACTATCACGTCCCAGAGTTTCTGCTCCTTGTTGAGTTCGCGGAGGAGGAAAACCATGATGTCGGCGCCGGTCTTCTCCTTCTTGCCGAGAAGTTTGGCGGGGAACACCTTGGTGTCGTTCAGCACGAAGAGGTCGCCTTTTCCGAAATAATCTATGATGTCCTTGAACAGACGGTGCTCGATTTCTCCGGTTTTCTTGTGGAGGACCATGAGTTTGCACTCATCCCTCCAGCGGGTAGGCTCGGTCGCGATGCGCTCCTGTGGAAGGTCGAATTTGAATTGTGAAAGTTTCATTTTTCAGCGGGATGATACTTTTATTATACGGCAAAGCTCCCGCAAAAGTTTCAGTCAGAGACGATTTTTTACACCCTCGCCTCGCGGAACACTTCAAGAATCGAAGGATATGTATCTGCAAGGAAAGGAGGAAGGCTCGATTTTGCCACCCAACTCGCCTTTGTGATGTCCTCCTCTCGCTGTGGAGTGAGGTTTACGGGATCGGTGTAGAGCATGTCGTACCACCAGGTGTGCTTGAGGTGCCAGATGCCGTCACGCAGGTAGCAGTGGTCGGTGACACAGATGAGGTCCCGGAGCTCGAGTTTGTCCACGCCCGTCTCTTCCTGCACCTCGCGGAGAGCGGTGGTCCGTATGTCCTCTCCGTCCTCCTGATGCCCCTTGGGCAGGTCCCAGAGGCCTCCACGCTTGATGAGAAGATAGTCCCCGCGCCGGTTGCTCACCAATCCTCCGGCGGCATTCACCTCCTTGAATTCGGCGCAGAGGCGGTGGTAGACCTTGTCGGTATTGACGGCCGGAATATAAATTCTGGCAAGCTCCTTGGACGATTCGAACATCAGTACCAGGGTATGGATGTCGATTTTTTCTCCGAGATGGAACTCCACGGCGTTCGGATCGGCAAGCGCCTGGTCTCCCGGCTCGCAGATAATGATTGAGCGTTTCTCGAAATATATCCGGTGCATATAAAAATTGCTATCTTTGCGACAGATTGCAAATTTAGTAAAATTACTCTTATGAGCGCACAATACAGCAGCAAACACGGGATCGTTTCCCGCACGCAGGCCGAACTCTATATGGCTTTCACCGACATGCGGAACTTCGTTTCAATGTTGCCGGAAGACAAGCGTAAGGACATCACAGCCGACTACGACACTATCTCCACGACCGTCCAGGGCTTCGCGATCGGTGTGAAGGTCACGCGCCGCGAACCTTACATGTATATAGAGCTTCAGGACAACGGGGCTCCTTTCAAGTTCATGGTCTCCCTGCATTTCGACGAGGCAGAAGAGCCCGGCAAGACGGACTTCCACATCGACCTCCTCGCCGACCTCAACCTCATGATGAAGATGATGATAGGGAACAAACTCAAGGAGGCTCTCGATAAGATGGTGGACGGCCTGGTGGCCGTTTCCGAAGGTCGCGTGCCAGAAGGCATGCCGGAAGGATTCAAATTCTGATGGCCGGGGCTTCCACGTCCATAAGGCTGAACCCGTTCAAAGGTTGCGACGGTCCGGATGGCGCTCCGGTGCCGTGGAGTGCCTATGGCCGCATCCTTTCCGAACGCCCCAACTTCACCCTCGACCCCCTTTTCCACGCCGGCTGCTATTATGTGCAGGACAGCAGCGCCATGTTCGTCGGCCATCTCTTCCGTAAACTCGCTCTGGGACAGCGTAGCCGGACCTTACGGGTCCTGGATTTGTGTGCTGCCCCCGGCGGAAAAACCACCGACATCGCCACCTCCTGCCGCGAAACCCTCGGCGACGCCTTCGAACTCACGGCCAACGAAGTCATGAAAGCCCGCGTTTCGGTGCTCGCCGACAACGTCACAGTCTGGGGAGATCCCAATGTAACCGTAACCAGCGTCGATCCTGCGGTGATCGGCCGCACGATGAAGGGATATTACGACGTGATAGTGGCGGATGTGCCCTGCAGCGGAGAAGGCATGTTCCGGAAGGATCCCCGCGCCGTCGCCGAGTGGACCCCGGAACTCCCCGGAATCTGCGCCGCCCGCCAGCGCCGTATCCTCGCCGACGTATGGCCCGCCCTCAGGGAAGGAGGCCTGCTCATCTACTCCACCTGCACCTACGAAGACTGCGAGAACGATTCCAATCTCGAATGGGCCGCCCGCGAACTCGGAGGAGATATCATCCCCGCAGAGAACGAATTCGCGCAGTACGGAGTGGAGCTCACGCGCTGCGGCAATCTCCTGCGTGCCGGCACGGTCCCGGGAGAAGGCCAGTGGGCCGGAGCCCTGCACAAGACCTCCGAAGCCCCGTCGGCCCGATGCAAAATAACCGACCTGAGGCCTCTGGAGAGCCGTTTGCAAATTTTTGATGAATCCGTGCCAAAAGTGGAACTGGATTTGCAGCAAGCACTCCGGTATCTCCACAGGGACACACTGTTCCTGCCGGATGCCCCCCGCGGAATGCTGACGGTATGCTACCGTTCGCATCCCCTCGGTTTTGTGAAGAATCTCGGCTCGAGATGCAATAACCTGTATCCCAAGAGCCGGCGGATCCAGATGGACGTATGAAAAAGATATTGACGATATTCCTGCTTGCCATGTGCTGCGGCTCCTTTGCCCAGGATGCGGCCAGGTTCAAGGAAAAATACGAAAGGCAGGTACGCAGCGTGGGAGCCGGCGGCGTAGGCGTGGAGTACATTCTAGACAAGTGGGCCGAGGCCTTCCCCGACGATACCGACATGCTCGAAGGACGCTATAACTACTTCTTCGCGAAATCCCGTTCCGAGGAAGTGCAGCAGGTGGATGCCGCCAGGTATCTGGGCAACAAGCCGGTCCTTTCCCTGAAAGATACGCTTGGCAGGCCGGTGAACTATTTCACGGTGCCTGTTTTCAACGATTCCCTCTTCCGTATCAGCCAGAAGTGCATAGACCGTGCTATCGAACTGGCCCCGGACATGCTTATCTACCGTTTCGACAAGATAAGCGCCCTCGCCGCCTACGAGAAGGACAGCCCGGACATGGCCGCTACCGCCATGCTGGACCTCATAGACTATGATACGAAGTCGCATCCGCACTGGCTGTTCGAGGGGCAGGAGGTGAGCCGCGCCGATTTCGAGGCCGCCGTGCAGGAATACTGCTACCTCTTCTACAAGACCGGCAGCGCCAATTCATACGAATCCTTCCGGATACTGTCGGAACGGATGCTCAAGGTAAACCCCAGATCCACCCTCTTCCTGAACAATCTGGGCGCTTACTGGCAGGTTGTCCGCAGAGACGACAAAAAGGCCGCGAAGTACTACAGGAAAGTACTTAAACTTAATCCTGGCGACGAAACGGCCACGGCCAATATGGCATTGATAGACAAAAACAAGCAAAAGAAAAAGTGATATGAAAAAGTTGATTTTGTGTATGCTTCCAATGATGATGCTGGCAGCAGCCTGCCAGAACAAATCCGGGGAGAAAGTCCCCGCCATCGACCTCGGCAACCTCGACACTTCGGTAGCTCCGGGAGATGATTTCTACAAATACGCGACGCATGGATGGCAGGTCGCCAATCCACTCGGTGCCGAATACAGCCGTTTCGGAACCTTCGACCAGCTCCGCGAGAACAATGTCACCCGTCTGAACGACCTCTTCGCTTCGATGGCCGACATGGAAACGAAGAAGGGCAGCATAGAGCAGAAAATCGTGGACCTCTACAAGCAGGGCCTCGATTCTACCAGACTCAATACCGAGGGCGCCGCACCTCTTCAGAAATATATAGCTGAGATCCAGTCTATTTCCGACAAGAAGGCCTTTGCCGAGGCCCTTGCGAAACTCCATCTCGATGGAGAAGGCGGCCTTTTCGGGGCCTTTGTCGAAGCCGACCTGATGGACAGCGACAACCAGATCCTCTACATCAGTCAGGGCGGTCTTGGAATCGGAGACCGTGACTACTATGTCAAGAGCGAGAACGCCGCTATCAAGGAAGGTTACCGTATCTTCCTGAACAAGGTCCTGACCCTCGCAGGAGTGGAGAATGCCCAGGCCGTGGCCGACAATACCGTCGCGGTCGAGGACTATCTCGCAGTGAACTCCTGGACCAGGGAGCAGGAACGCGACTACACCAAACTCTACAACCCCATGTCTACCGAGCAGATAATCAAGGCCTATCCCGGCTTCGATTTCGCAGCCTTCTTCGAGGCCGGCGGACTGCCCGCACAGGAAAAGATCATCGTAGGTGAGCCATCCTTCTTCAAGGCCCTCAGCGACTATGTCGCCTCCGCCGACCTCCAGGTACTCAAGGACTACCTCCTCGCACACCTCGTGAGCGGTGGCTGCGGCGCCCTCAGCGATGACTTCTACGCTGCACAGTTCGATTTCTATTCCCGCCAGATGGCAGGCATCCAGGAACACAAGCCCCGTTGGAAGAGGGCCATGGCTGTCCCTAACGGAGTGCTTGGAGAGGCAGTCGGAAAGATGTACGTCGACCGCTACTTCCCCGAATCTTCCAAGAAGCAGATGCTCGCTCTTGTGAAGAACCTCCAGGTGGCCCTCGGCCAGCACATCGACGAACTCGACTGGATGGGAGACGAGACCAAGGCGAAAGCCCACGACAAACTCGACAACTTCACCGTCAAGATCGGCTATCCCGACAAGTGGAAGGACTACAGCACCCTCGAGGTCGATCCCGAAAAGAGTTACTACGAGAACCTCCGCGCCGCAAGCCGCTGGTATGTGGCCGACAATCTCTCAAAACTCGGCAAGCCCACGGACAAGACCGAATGGGGCATGACTCCCCAGACCGTGAACGCCTACTACAATCCCACCACCAACGAGATCTGCTTCCCTGCAGCTATCCTGCAGCCTCCGTTCTTCAATCCTGATGCCGACGATGCAGTCAACTATGGCGCAATCGGTGTCGTGATAGGCCACGAGATGAGCCACGGCTTCGACGACCAGGGCCGTCTCTTCGACAAGAACGGCAACATGACGAACTGGTGGACCGACGAGGACGATGCCAGGTTCCGTGCAAAGGCCGAGAAACTCGCCGCACAGTTCGACGAGGTAGAAATCCTCCCCGGCGTACATGCCAACGGCCACTTCACTCTTGGTGAGAACATCGGCGACCACGGCGGACTCAGCATTGCCTACACCGCGATGCAGAATGCCATCAAGGGCAAGAACATCGGCCTTATCGACGGATTCACTCCTGAGCAGCGCTTCTACATCGGCTATGCCACCGTATGGGCGCAGAACATTACCGATGAGGAGAAGGCGCGCCTGACTAACACAGACCCTCACTCCCTTGCGGAGAACCGCGTGAATGTTTCGCTTCGCAACTTCGGCACCTTCTTCGACGCATTCGGCATCAAGGAGGGCGATCCAATGTTCCGTCCGGAGGAAGAACGTGTCCACATCTGGTAGATTCATAGCCTCCCGGATAAATTTCAAGGGAAGGATGGCAGTCATCTCGGTGGCTGTCTCCTTCCTTGTTATTATACTGTCCCTGGCCATCTCTTCGGGTTTCCGCAGGGAAATACGCGAGGGCATTTCGTCGCTTTCGGGCGACATCCAGCTCACCAGCCCGCAGGCGAATGCCTTCGGCAGCGATGTCAGCATCAACGCGGAGCCATCTTTTCTGGAAGGCATACTCACAATGAAGGGGGTTGAGGCCGTGACTCCCGCCGTGTACCGCGCCGGCATCGTGCAGAACGGCGGCGACCTGCAGGGCGTGATGTTCAAGGCTGTACCCTCTGCCGACACCATCCCCCTGCGTCTCAGCATCCCCCGCAGCCTTGCGCGCACCCTGCGGCTCGCGGAAGGGGATGAACTCCGCGCGTATTTCATAGGGGAGAGGGTGCAGGTGCGCAAATTCACCGTAGGCAGCATCTATGAGGGAATCAGCGACAATGCCGGCAATCCCGTGGTGCTGGCCTCTATCGACGATATCCGCCGTGTCAATGGTTGGGAAGATGACAAGGCTTCCGCATTGGAAATCACCCTGGCGGACCGCTACCGCAGCCGCCGCGCCGAAAAGGACAAGGCGGTGAGCATCGCCGGCTACGCCTATGGCAGCAGCAGCGATGACGACGATCCCGTGATGGCGGTTGCCGCCGTCGACAAATACTACAATATCTTCGACTGGCTGGACCTCATCGACTTCAATGTCCTGGCCATTCTGCTGCTGATGATACTGGTGGCCGGATTCAACATGGTGTCCGGACTGCTCATCCTGCTTTTCCGCAACATCTCCACCATCGGTACCCTGAAGGCCGTGGGAATGGATGACAGGAGCATCGCGGGAGTATTCCTGCGAGTCGCTGCGAAAGTGGTCGCGAAGGGGATGGCAATAGGGAATGCCCTGGCTCTGCTGTTCTGCCTCGTGCAGCACCTCACCCATTTCGTGCATCTCAATCCGGACAACTACTTCGTCTCCTATGTGCCCGTGCATGTGGATCTGCTGCAGTTGCTGCTGGTAAATGTCGTGGCTTTCGCCGCTATCCTGCTTATCATGCTGCTGCCTTCACTCTTCATCGCGAGAGTGGATCCGGCCGACACCGTCCGGGTGAAGTAAATAAAAATTAGTAAATTTGCAGGCTGTGTCCATGCTTTCCAAATACTGGTTCCCCGCCGCCGTGGTGTCTGTCGCCATGGCAGCAGCCGTTGCCACGACCGATCCGGTGGAAAGCAGCTACATCGTCTGTCATCCTGAGTTTGTCGAAGGAGCAAGTCCCCTCCAGGACACGGTGAAATATCCTCTCGGGGCCTATAAACTCCGCCGCAGGGGCGATTTTGCAGCCGAGTCGCTGCCGGACAGTGTCCTGCGCGCCCTGGGTATCACCATCGACTTTGCAGACCCCGACGACACCATGCCCCGCATCACGGCCCGTGATACCATGGTCGTGCCGGACTCCCTCCGCGAGACCGATCCTTTCCGCTATAAATATTATGTGGCTTTGATCGATTCCCTGACCCACCGCATAGTCAGCGACTCCCTCCGCAAGTCGTATTTCACGCTGATGGAGGCGGAGGACACACTCCATGCCCGCCTCGATTCCGCCGACCGCTACCTGCTGGACTCCCTGTACTACAGGGACTCCTCCATCCGTGCCCGCGAGGCTTTCCTCGCCTGGTACAACGGCCTCAGCAAGGAGGAACGCAAGAAATACGACCTCGACCAGAAAATGAAGCGCAAACAGGCAAAGACCGATTCCCTGAAGGCGATCAAGGAAGAGAAGCTGGCCGTGCGCGACAGTATACGCGAGAATACCCCGCGCGTACTCCAGACTTTCGCAATCCCGGATTCACTGCATTACAAGCGCATCATCACCTGGCCTGTCGACCAGGAATTCCACGATGTAAATGCCCGTGTGCCGGACACAACCTACAACCACTATTTCTACGACTATGCGTTCCGCCGCGAGGACGTGAACTCCACATGGCTGGGAGTAGCAGGTTCTGCCGTCCAGCCATACAACTATTTCAAACGCCGCAGCGGTGAGGAACCGGAGTTCTACTCATATTTCTCCCCCTGGAGTTATTCCGCAAAGAACCTCCCCATGTACAACACCAAGACTCCTTACACGGAACTTGCATACTGGGGAACGCTCCTGGCGGACGAAGCGAAGGAATCCGACAACCTCCATATCTTCACCACCCAGAACATCCTTCCTGAATGGAACTATTCCATCCTCTACGAGCGCTGGGGCGGGGGAGGAATGCTGAATAACGAGAAAACCATCAACAAGACATTCTCGGTCGGCACCAACTATATCGGCAAGCGCTACCTGATGCACGCCGGCTACATCTCCAACCGCATCACCCGCGGAGAGAACGGAGGCCTGGTGGATATAGCGGACGTGAGGGATACTTCCATCGATGCAAGGGAAATGCGCGTGGCTCTCTCCAAGGCTGAATCCGAGATCAAGAAGAAGACTTTCTTCCTGAACCAGCAGTACCGCATTCCCTTCACCTTCATCAATAAATGGAGGCAGAAGAGGGACTCCACCTTCGTGCCGGATTCTGCCGGGGAGATAACCACAGCATTCATAGGCCACAGCACCGAATGGACCCGCTACGGCCGCCACTACACCGACCAGATTTCTACTTCCGACGTGGTAGGCCGTGCCCTCTTCGGCGACACCTTCAATTACAATCCCACCGCCTCCGACGATTCTCTTGGCCTGAACGAGATAGACAACAAGCTGTTCATCCGCCTGCAGCCATGGTCGGCCGATGCGGCGGTATCCAAACTGGATGTCGGAATAGGGGACAAGGTGCAGACATGGGCGGACAGTTCCGCGACTGGCCAGCGCTTCCGCGGAAACTCCCTCTATGCCTATGCAGGAGCCAACGGTCGCCTGCTGCGCAACATGACATGGAACGCCCGGGGTAATCTTTATTTCGGGGGATACCATGCGGGAGACTTCGACGTGCGGGCATCAGCCGCCTACCGTTTCTATCCTTTCCGTAAGGCCCGCAAGAGTCCGGTATCCCTGAGTGCATCATTCAGGACCTCCCTGCGCGACCCCGATTACTATCAGCAGAACATGTACTCCAACCATTATATATGGAACAACGATTTCGGCAAAATATCCGATACCAGGATAGGCGGCCGCATCGACATTCCATGGTGGAGGGTGTCTGCTGGCATCGATTACGGCCTGCTGGCGAATCATGTGTGGTACGACACGCTGGGAGTGGTAAGGCAGAACTCATCCGCGATGAGCGTGCTTTCCGCAACCCTGCACAAGGATATAGTCATCGCGAATTTCTTGCATCTCGACAATTCGCTGCTCTTCCAGATATCTTCGGACGAAGATGTGCTGCCCCTGCCGCGCCTGGCCCTGAACGGAAAGTATTACATACAGTTCATTGTGCAGCGTAACGACGCAGGGGAGAAGGTGCTGGAAATGCAGGCGGGTGCGAATGTGCTCTACAACACGCCCTGGTATGCCCCGGCATGGAATCCCGCCATCGGCGTATTCCACAACCAGAACGAGATACGCTACGAGAACGGGCCCATCATCGACCTTTTCGTGAACGCCCAGTGGAAGAGGGCCTGCATCTTTATAAAGATAGAGAATGCCGCCCAGCGCTGGTTCGATTCTGCCGACTACTTCAGTGCACATCACTTCATCAATACCCAGCGCATCATTAAACTCGGAATGTACTGGCCGTTCTATACCCAGCCCGGCAAGGGCAGGGGAGGAATGGGCACAGGCGCCGCATCCGGCTTTGAACCAGGCGGAATACGCGGCGGAGGCCCGGAGATGATGCCTAACAGGAATTTGAGATGACAGGACGCAGGGAACCTCATAGCAGATTGATGGTCGTCTTCGTGCTGACGCTGATTGCCGGTTCGATTTTCGCTGACGGCATTGCCCGGCGCATGCGACTGCCGGAATCCGAAGCGGAGGAGGTAGACACCCTTCCGAGGGGAATGTGCGCCAATTACGTGATCAGCCCCTACGATTCCCTCATAAAGGTGTATTCCGACTCAGCCGGACTGGATTGGAGGCTGGTTGCCGCCGTCATCTATCACGAATCCGGATTCGATAACGATGTGCGCTCCCGCCGCGGAGCGGCAGGGCTCATGCAAATGATGCCGGAAACCGCCGCCTGGCTAGGAGCCGAAGACATCACCGACCCTATCGAAGGGGTGCGTGTGGGGACCCTCTACCTGAAGCAACTGCACCATGCCTTCCGAGGCCACACTTCCGATCCGGAAGAACGCCTGAAATTCGCCCTTGCCGCATATAATGCAGGTCAGGGACGTATCCGGGACTGCATCAATTATGCGAAGATACGCGGCGTGGATTCCTCCTCGTGGGACAGCATCGTGGCCATCATTCCCGATATGAGCGATGATGCCATCCTGGAACTGGATACCATCAAGTTCGGCAAGTTCAAGGGCGTGGAAACCATCGCCTACGTCGACAACGTAATGTCCAAATACGAGCAGTACAAGCGTCGTGCTGCAAGATAATTTAGTATTAATTATATCCATTTAACATGAAACGACTTATTCTTATTGCAGTTCTGGCGGTCGCGGCTCTGGTTTCCGCAAACGCTCAGGTGGTCCCCGGCATGAAGTACAAGGACCTCAAGGATATTTACAATCCCAAAATGTATGTTCCCCAGTCTGTCGACCCCTACAGCCGTTTTTGGTCCGGTGCCGCATCATGGCTTATTCCTGGTCTGGGACAGGTCGTCTGCGGTGAAACCGGTCGTGGTCTGGCGTTCTTCGGCGGTGATATAGCCCTTTATGTAGTAGCAAATGTCGGCGCCGTCAAATTCAAGAACAATGTCAATGTCGACGACAATGGCAAAGTCACCAGTTATATAGATGAAAAGGCTGCAAAGAGTGGCGCATACATTCTTACGGGGGCTGTTGCAGGCTTGGTTATCACAGAAATATGGGCCATCGTCGATGCCGTCAAGGTAGCCAAGGTGAAGAATATGTATTTCCAGGATCTCAACGGCCGCCGCAGTTCTATAGACCTGGACTTCGAGCCGTACTTCACTCTCGCACCTTCGTCAAGTGCAGTCACCGGAAATGCCTTCCAGCCTGCAGCCGGAATGAGCATGAAGCTGAGTTTCTAGATTATTTGGTCAGATACACATCATCCCCTGGTTCGGCGAACAGATACTGTTCACGGGCCAGGGTTTCAAGTGTGTCGCGGTCGTTGCTGAGCACGCGGATCTGCCGGTCGAGGTCGGAAATCTGCTTCTGGTACCAGCGCATCTCCCTGTTCTGCCGCTGGATTGTGAATCCGGCACCGATCAGGCGCACCACACTGTCTTTCTTGATGAAAAGAAAAACAAGGCAGAGTGCGGTGGAAATGATAAAATAGCGGAGGAAGGAACGTTTTTCCTTATTGTTCCCGTCCTTTTCTTTATTCCATATATCTTTGCTGACCTTCGACATTATCGCAAAAATAGTTAAATTTGTGCACAATAACCAAAAGAAATTATGAAACCTACATTGTTAGTTCTCGCTGCCGGTATGGGCAGCCGCTATGGCGGACTCAAACAGATGGACGGCCTCGGCCCCTCCGGTGAAACCATTATTGATTATTCCATATACGATGCCGTCAAGGCTGGCTTCGGCAAGGTCGTGTACATCGTGCGCGAATACTTCCTCGAAGACATGAAAGCCCTTGTGGCGAAAAAGTATTCGAATGTCAAGTGCGTCGACGGCACTCCTCTGGAGTTCGTCTTCGTCACCCAGGAACTGAACAAGATACCTGCACGTTTCACCCTGAATCCTGAGCGCCAGAAGCCATGGGGTACCGCACATGCCGTGCTGATGGCGAAGGATGTCATCGACGGTCCGTTCATCATTATCAACGGCGACGACTACTATGGAAAAGATTCCTTCAAAGTGGCTGCCGACTGGTGCCATGCCCACGAGAATACCAAGGGACAGTATGCCATAATCGGCTTCGAACTGGACAAGACCCTCTCCGAGAGCGGGAGCGTCTCCCGCGGTATCTGCCACTACGACGCCAAGGGCAATCTCACCAAGGTTGAGGAACACCTGAACATAGCGAAGGAAGTCGACGGAGTTGTGTACGGCGACAATTCCGTGAGCGGAGAGAACCATATCGCGCTCAACGGCAAGGCCCTCTGCTCCATGAACATGTGGGGCTTTACCCCGGACTATTTCGCAAAGAGCGAGGTTATCTTCGACTCTTTCCTCGAGGCTAATATCGCGGAACTGAAGAAGGAATTCTACATTCCCTACGCAATCGACTGCATGATCAAGGACGGCAGCGCTTCCTGCGAGGTCCTTTCCACACCATCCAGCTGGTTCGGCGTCACTTACAAGGAAGACCGCCCCGGTGTCGTTGCCAAGTTTGCGAAACTGGTCGCCGACGGAGTTTATCCTTCACCCCTGTATTGATATGGCCAGGCGAGGTAATTTCGATGTGCTGGGTAAGTATGCATGGTGCATCCCGTCCGTTGCGGACATCTTCATCCTCATCTTCATGCTTCTGCTGGGCAGCCTCATCGGGTCCGGAGTAGTGCTGATCGCCACTCTGTGTGCGGGAGCGGAGAATTCCGCGGCATTCGCGGCCGAGTACACCACACTGATTTCCTATCCCATCATGTTCATCCCGCCAATGATATGGGCAGCGGGCAAGAGCAGCAGGAACCGCATGCAGTTCAAAGGCCTCGCCCTGGACAACGCCAATGTCGCTCCGCACGGATGGCTGCTCTGCGCAGTCATGGTGATGGCCGCAACCCTCGCCGCCGGCATAGTGGGAGATCTTTCTGTCTCGTGGCTTCCGCCCATGCCTTCCTGGCTGGAGGAGGCCTTAAAGGGGCTGACTACCGGTAGTTTCTGGGTCAACTTCCTCTGCGTGAGCATCTTCGCTCCTTTCTTCGAGGAATGGCTCTGCCGCGGTATGGTAGAGCGTGGTCTCCTCGGGCGCGGCGTCAAGCCCGTCTGGGCCATAGTGCTTTCCGCCGTTTTCTTCGCATTTATCCATCTGAACCCCTGGCAGGCTATACCGGCATTCCTGCTGGGCTGCCTCTTCGGATATGTGTATTACAAGACTGGATCGCTGAAACTTACCATGCTGATGCACTTCACGAACAATACCTTCGCGCTGGTCATCGGCCATGTAGATTCCCTGAAGGATGCTGAAAACTGGATGGACGTCCTCGGCCCCGGATACTGGTACTGCTTCGCCGCCAGTGTGCTGCTGATAGTGCTGGTGATCATGGCCTTCCACCGCATCCCTCTGGAGCGCCCCTCCGGTGGCTTCGAGGTGCTGCCTTCAGCCTTCGACGAAGGATAATCAGTGTATACGCAGAATATCGGCGCCTCGCTCCTCAGCGAGGCGTTCTGCGTATGCTGAACCTGTGGCCTCAGAGAAACTCGGAATACCGGTAGCGTTGGTGTCGAAGGGATTCACCGTCCGCGTAAAGCGCTTGTCGGCAACGCCAACAAGGATGGGGCGGCCGAAGTGCCGGAAGGCACCCAGATTCTCCAGCAACTCCCAGTTCTGCTCTGCGGTCTTTGCAAACCCGAAACCCGGATCCAGGATCCATTCGCGTATGCCCAGCCCTTCCGCCCGGGCCGCGAAATCCAGGAAATAATCATTTACGGCGGCAACCACCCCCTGCGGATAATCGGTCAGGCTGTCCATGGAACGGGGATTCCCGCGTTTGTGCATGGCGACATAAGGCAGATCCAGTTCCGCCACGGCAGGCAGCATCTGCGGATCATCTTCCCCTGCGGAGATATCATTGACGATGAAGCGCCCTATCCTTTCGTAAACCCGCTGGACGATCTCAGCAGATGTCGTATCCACTGAAACGGCGGGTATATCCTCCCAGGACCTACGCCACCCTCGGCTTAGAGGGAGGGGCCCATCGGCCTCGATGGGAGGGGCGGAGCTGTCGGCATTTGCCGGGAGCGCAGCGGTCAAGGAGGGTATACCCGCCGTTTCCGGGACTGTGGGATTGCTGATAAAGTCCAGGGCAGGCTGCAGGCGCTGCCATTCGGTTTCGACGGAGACCTCCGCAGCGCCGGGGCGCGTAGAAACCGCTCCGAAGTCGATGATACTGCAACCCCGGGCCAGAAGCGACTCCACGCGCCGGCGCACCGCCGCGGCCGACATCGCCCTGGTATCTTCCCGGAAAGAATCCGGCGTCAGATTCACAACCCCCATCAGTATCATAGCGCAAATGTATAAACAATTTTGCTATCTTTGTACAGTTATGCTGATAGTACTAGAAGGCCTGGACGGCGCTGGAAAATCCACCCAGGTACGCAAACTCCGCGACTACCTCGGACAGAAATGCCCGAAACTGGAATATATCCACTTCCCCCGCTATGAGGCCCCGGTCTACGGAGGTCTCATCAGCCGCTTCCTTCGCGGAGAATTCGGCCCAATCGACCAGGTACATCCCCAACTTGTGGCCCTTCTTTTTGCCGAAGACCGCCACGGTGCAGCCCCGCAGATACGCAAGGCGCTGAGCGACGGAGCCACTGTCCTGCTGGACCGATACGTCTATTCCAACATCGCCTACCAGTGCGCCAAGCTTCATGACGCCGGCGAGGCGGAGGCACTGCGTGAATGGATAATAAACACCGAATTCGGGCAGTTCGACGAACCCCGCCCGGACCTCAACATCTTCCTTAACGTGCCCATCGGCTTTGTGGAAAAGAACATCCACTCAGAGCGAAAGGGCGCCGACCGGGCATATCTGCATCAGGCCCAGGACATCCACGAAGCGGACATAGAATTCCAGAAGAAGGTCCGCTCCATGTATCTCCGCCAGGCGGAGGTCGACAAGAGCCTGCAGGTAGTGGACTGTTCCAACGCCGAGGGCGGAATGCTCCCTCCGGACGATATATTCGCTAAAATCAGGACGTTGGTAGACAATCGGTTATGAACGGATTCAGGAGAATATGCATGGTGATTCTCGGGATGGTCCTGCTCGTAGCGGGCCTTCTCAAACTGATGGATCCCGTGGGTGCCGGCCTGGTGATGGATGAGTACTTCAACTTCTTCCATCTTGCCTTCCTCAAACCTGCATCCCGCATCATTGCCTCCGTCCTGGCACTCCTCGAAACCCTGCTGGGCGCAGCCCTGGTCGCCGGAGTATGGCGCAAGGCCCTTGCAATCGCCAGCGGCATGCTCCTCATAGTATTTACCATCATAACCATCATACTCTTCCTGGCCAACCCGTCGATGGACTGCGGCTGCTTCGGCGAAGCCATCCATCTGAACCATGCCCAGACACTCCTCAAGAACCTCATCCTGGACGCCTTATGGTGCCTTGCGTTCATCCCATTCAGGAACCTTGGCCAGCCCCAGCGCATCAAATACGTAAGTTTCTCTCTTGCAGCGGTTTCTCTGGTGCTCTTCCTGCTCTTTAGCGCACTCTCCATCCCCCTGCGGGACTATACGAAATTCAAGCCGGGCACCGAACTCGAAGAGGAAATACTGAGTTTTTACGATGCAAACTATGTCTATGTTGACTCCCTGGCACTGGAAGGGAAGGTGATGTTGATTTCCGCTTATGAACCTGCGCGTTTGGATAACGATAAGATGGTCAGGATTTCGGAGATGGCCAGGACGGCCTCAGAAAGTGGATATACCGTGCTCTTCCTGATGGCTTCCACCCCGGATGCAATCGCGGAGCAGGGCATCAACCCGGCCCTTCTCTCCAGTATTTATTTCGCCGACCGTAAGGAACTTATGACACTCAACCGTTCCAATGGGGGAGCATGCTACATCTCCGACGGGCAGATCATTCGCAAGTGGGCTGCGGCCAGCCTGCCGGATGCAGACGGGTTCCGGGAGATGGACGAAAAAGCCCCGGTGGATGTTCTGCTTGCGCGGCAGAATCGCACCAGGGCCCTTTTTCAGGGATTCACCCTCTATTTGTTCGCAGTCCTCCTGCTGATGTAAACCGTTGCAGGCGGCCTACCAGATTACAATCTGCCAGGGCATCCTGGCAACCACCTGAGGTTCGGTAATCTTCTCGAAAGCCTTCACATAGTCGTGTCCGGGAGTCTGCCCGATGCTTTCCAGGAAGAGTTCCATGCCGGTTAGAGGCTTTGGATATTCCATGACGCACATGTCCTGAGCTCCGATTGCGGAGGCGGCGTAGTTTATGGCGTCCTCCAGCGTGCCGATTTCATCAACCAGACCAATTTCAAGAGCATCCGCACCTGTCCAGACGCGTCCCTGGCCTATCTCGTCCACGCGGTTCTTCTCCAGCCCACGACCTTCTGCCACCAGCGAGGTGAACTTGTCGTAGATGGCCTCGATGCTGCGGAGCATGAAGTTGTACTCCGCCTGATCGAAGGGACGGGTGAGTTGCATCATATCGGCATGCTTGTGGCTCTTCGCGGAGTAGGTGCCTACATGCAGTTTGTCCTTCAGGGTCTTGCTGGCCTCGGGAATCATCCCGAACACGCCGATGGAACCGGTGAGGGTGGTGGCGTCGGAGAAAATCTTGCTGCATTTATTGGAGATCCAGTATCCGCCGGAAGCGGCCATTCCGCCGTAAGAAGCAATCACGGGCACCTCCTCTGCAAGAAGGTCGAGTTCATGCTTGATCTTTTCGGATGCCAGCACGCTGCCGCCGGGGGAGTTCACGCGCAGAACCACGGCCTTGATGCCCTTGTCTGAGCGTATCTTGTCGATTTCCTTCGCAAAACGGTCGCCCGCTACGTTCTTAGGGTCCTTCCCGTCTACAATCTCTCCGTCGGCATATAGCACGGCGATCTTGTTCCTCGAGCGGAAATTGGGGACCACCTTCGCATTGGCATAATCTGCGAAGGGAATGAACTGCACGTCCTTGAAGTCGTCCACTACCGCGAGCGAGGCCAGCCTCCGCTTGAGGGAATCGCGCGAGAAGATGCCGTCCACAAGGCCTGCGGCCAGATAATCTTCCGGCAGGCAGAGTTCGATGTTATCCACCATGCTGTCCAGCTTCTCCAGAGGAATATTGCGTCCTTCGGCGATGGTGCCGCCCACGGTCTCCCAGAGCGAAGCGACCATGCGGTTGTTCTGTTCCTTGTTCTCCTCGCTCGGCGAATTGCGTACGAACATTTCCCCGGCGGATTTATATTTGCCGTGGCGGATGAGTTGCACATTGATGCCGGCTTTGTCCAGCAGGTCCTTCAGGTAGAAAGACTGGGAAGCAATGCCCACCAGGCCGCCGTTTGCGCCCTGATATTCAGACATATATATTTTGTCGGCCACGGAACTGATGTAGAACACGCCCGTGCCGGGGTTCTCCGTCCATGCGATGACTGGCTTTCCGCTGAGGCGGAAGTTCTCGAGTGCTTTCCGCACCTCGCCCAGGGTGGCGATGCCTGTGGTATTGCCGTCAGCCTTGAGGTAGATATATTTCACGCCTGGATCGGCCGCTGCCATATTGATAGCCTGGACTGCTTTCCAGAGACCGACCGTAATCTGTCCCTTCCCCTGGATCATGGCGATGGGGTCCTCGGGCTGATCCTGCTCGGTGATGGTGATTTCCGAAAGGTCGATGGCGAGTACGCCGCTGCGGGGAAGCACGGTGCTGCCTTTACCGGATGCGCTGCCGGCCGCCGCACCCACGATGCCCGCAATTATGAAGAACACCAGGATGTTGGCCAGGATGATGCCGCAGATGACGGCAAGAAGCATTTTGAAGAACTGTTTCATCTTTATTGAGATTGATTCTCGCAAATATAACATTTTCTTGGCGGCTTGCTTGAATTATTTTTTATCTTTGTAACGAGATATAACTAAAATAAAACAATATTATGGCTAACAAGTACGCCGGTACCCAGACCGAAAAGAATCTTCAGGCCGCATTCGCCGGAGAATCACAAGCACGCAACAAATACACCTACTTTGCATCTACGGCAAAGAAAGAGGGCTACGAGCAGATTGCTGCTCTTTTCCTTGAGACAGCAGAAAACGAAAAAGAGCACGCCAAAATGTGGTTCAAGGAACTCGAAGGCATTGGCGACACCGCTGCCAACCTTGCCGCTGCAGCCGATGGGGAGAACTACGAATGGACAGATATGTACGAAGGTTTCGCCAAGACCGCCGAGGCTGAGGGTTTCAAGCCCCTCGCTGCCAAGTTCCGCTTGGTTGCCGCCATCGAGAAGCGCCACGAGGAGCGTTATCGCGCCCTTCTTAAGAATGTCGAGACCGCACAGGTGTTCGAGAAGAGCGAAGTCAAGGTATGGGAATGCCGCAACTGCGGTCACATCGTAGTGGGCACCAAGGCTCCCGCGATGTGCCCCGTATGCGCTCATCCCCAGTCTTACTTCGAAGTCCACAAAGAGAACTACTAATGGCTGTATCTTTAACTAAAAAGGCTGTCGGCATCGGTTTGACCGATGCCGTCGCTTTGATGTTCATATTCGCGGTCCCAGCCCTTTCCCACCTCTTCGCTGTGCCCTTCTATCTTATAGATCCAATGAGGGTCGCCGTGCTGGGCGCATTGCTTTTGAGCAGGAACTGGAAGAACGCACTTGTGCTGGCCGTTGCACTGCCGTTGTTCTCATTCGCCGTGTCAGGCCATCCGGTATTCCCGAAATGCCTGTTGATCGCCGCAGAGCTCTCGGCCAACGTGCTGCTCTTCATCTGGCTCTCCCGCGCCTTTGGCCCTCGTACTTCGACTCCGGTAGGCGTGCCCTCAGGCTACTCCGCCGGCGATTCTGCCGCCAGCCGTGCCGGTGTCGGCGTCGCCGCCTTCCTCTCCATCCTGCTGAGCAAGGTTCTGTACTACGGCCTCAAAGCCCTGGTACTCTCCGCCGGCCTGATGCAGATGGAACTCATCTCCACCGCCCTCTGGGTCCAGCTCGCCGTCGCACTGTTGCTCTCCCTCGGCTTCGCCATCTGGTGGAAGAAGGCTTCCAGGTAAACGTTTGAAAACGTTTAAACACAAATCGGCCTTACAGCGCTGTTATTGTAAAAAAGTTGCTCGAAACGAGCAACTTTTTTACACTTTTGGCCTTCAGCGGCCGATTTTTGTTCGCATTTTTCGAGAGACCTCGTTCGGGAGCCCCTGAAAGCCCATACCATCGCGCTAGGCGATATACGTACCTGCTACGGTATCTCCGCCTTCGCCGGTCCAGTTCGTATGGAAGAACTCGCCGCGTGGCTTGTCGGTGCGCTCGTAGGTATGGGCTCCGAAGTAGTCGCGCTGTGCCTGGAGAAGATTTGCAGGCAGGCGGGAGGTGCGGTATCCGTCGTAATACTCCAGACCTGCGGAAAGGCAAGGCACTGGAATGCCGTTCACCACGGCTGCCGCGATCACGTTGCGCCAGCCCTGCTGAGCCTCTGCCAACTTGCCGCAGAAGTAATCGTCCATCAGCAGATTGGCAAGGGCGGGATTCTTGTCGAAGGCTTCCTTTATCTTGCCGAGGAACACGCTGCGGATGATGCAGCCGCCTCTCCACATCAGGGCGATGCCGCCGTAATTCAGATTCCATCCATATTCCTTGGCAGCGGAACGCATCAGGGCGTAACCCTGGGCGTAGGAAACCACCTTGGCTGCGAACAGGGCCTTGTGGATATCTTCCAGGAAGGCGGCACGGTCGCCGGTGAAACGTTCATGTGCAGGTCCGGAAAGCACTGTGGAAGCGGCCACGCGCTCCTCCTTCTGTGCGGAAAGGCAGCGTGCGAACACGGATTCGCCGATCAGCGTCAGCGGAACTCCCTGGTCGAGAGCGGCGATGGCCGTCCATTTGCCGGTTCCCTTCTGCCCGGCGGTATCCAGAATGTAATCGAGAACATACTTGCCGTCGTCATCCTTCTTTGCGAGGATATCGCGGGTGATCTCGATAAGATAACTGTCAAGGTCGCCCTTGTTCCACTGCGCGAACACGGAGTGCATCTCCTCGTTGGTCATGCCGAGATAGTCCTTCATGATCTGATAGCACTCGCAGATGAGCTGGATGTCGCCGTACTCGATGCCGTTGTGCACCATCTTCACGAAGTGGCCGGCACCGCCTTCGCCTACCCAGTCGCAGCAGGGGGTGCCGTCGGCCACCTTGGCGCAGATGCCCTGGAATATGGGCTTGACGTAAGGCCAGGCTGCCGGAGATCCGCCGGGCATCATCGAAGGGCCCTTGAGAGCGCCTTCCTCGCCTCCGGAGACACCGGTGCCGATATATAGCAGACCCTTGCTCTCCACATAGGCGGTGCGGCGTGCAGTATCGGGGAAGTGGGTGTTTCCGCCATCGATGATGATGTCGCCCGGATCCAGCAGGGGGATGAGTTTCTCGATGAAGTCGTCCACAGCCTGCCCGGCTTTCACCATGAGGAATACCTTGCGGGGAGATGCGAGCGACTGCACCAGATCCTCCAGAGAATGGGCCCCGTAGAAGTTCTTGCCTGCTCCGCGGCCGTTTATGAATTTGTCCACCTTCTCAACCGTGCGGTTGAAAACACTAACGCGGAAGCCCTTGCTTTCCATGTTGAGGACGAGGTTTTCGCCCATGACTGCCAAGCCGATGAGGCCGATGTCTGATTTCTGAGTCATTCTATTTTATTTTAAATCCTAATCTAGATAAACGTTCGGCCATTTCGGAGGTTCCTCCATCCAAACTGACCGTAAAAGATGTGAATTCCCTGCGGACGGGATAGTCGCCGCGAAGGCGCTCGAAGGCGTCAAGGTCAGCGCGGAGGGCAGCACTGTCAGCGGAGATGTCGTAGGTGTGCAGGACCGCCTCCGTGAGCACGTCCTGAAGCGATTTTCCGGCTGCGTCAATCTCAAATGAGAGGCTCTGTGCCGGCGCGGGTATGCCCGTGGCCTCCCAAGAACCCAGAGGCATGCCCAACACCTCCGAAACCACCCTGACGGCAGCCGTAGTCCCGTTGGCCTTGCCGTCGGCGGAGTAACCGGCGATGTGGGGAGTGCTGATATCCAGCAGTCCGACAAGTTCAAGGTCAAGATCCGGCTCTCCCTCCCACACGTCGAGGCATGCTCCCGCGATGGAACGGGCTTCCAGCGCGGCCTTCAACGCCTTATTGTCCACTACCGGGCCGCGCGAGGAGTTGATGAGTATCTGCGAAGGCCGTAACTGCGCAATGCGCGAAGCATCAAAAAGATGCCATGTAGCGTCCGGCCCTTCTTTCTGCAGGGGGACATGCAGGGTGATGATGTCGCTGTGCGCGATAAGGTAGTCCAGTGTCACGAAAGCGCCGGCGCCTTCCGCCCTTTCGCGCGGAGGGTCGTTCAGAAGCACCTTCATCCCCAGGATGGAGGCCGCCTCGGCCACCTTGCTTCCCACGTTGCCCACGCCTACTACGCCGAGAGTCATCTCCGAAAGCTTCAGGCCGCGGTTGCGGGCCAGCGTCACGAGCAGGGCGGTGATGTACTGCTTCACGCTCCAGGAATTGCAGCCGGGGGCATTGCGCCAGATAATCCCGTGCTCCTCGCACCAGGCGGTGTCGATGTGGTCGAAACCTATGGTCGCGGTCGCAATCACCTTCACGGCAGAGCCTTCCAGCAGGGAGGCGTCGCAGCGGGTGCGGGTACGTGTGATCAGCGCATCGGCATCGCGCACCACCTCCGCAGTAGTTTCCTTTCCAGGAAGATAAACCACATCTGCATAAGGCTCAAGAGCCCCGCGCAGGAATGGAATCTTATTATCCGCTATAATCTTCATCTCAGTCCTTGAATCTGTCGGGATGCGCCCAGAGGCCGAGGGCTGGATTGGAGATGTAGTAAACCTCCTCCCCGTCCGGCATGGTGTTCCATCCGTCCTTCAACTTGTCGATGGGGTATCGGGCCACCATCTCGTCGTAACTGCAGTACTTGAATCCCACGCCCTCGATTTCTTCGCGCGTCATTCCCGGGCCGGGGCAGTAAGTAATGCTGAACCTGCCTTCGGACGAGCCGTGGATGAGGTGGGCGGACGCGCCCAGATTGTCCTGCAGATCCTGGTTCTCCTCCGTGCACTTGAGGGTGTGCGGAGTGCCCTTGTAGCCGTATTTGCGGATAAGGCCGTCGATGGTCTTGTCTTCGCCGAACTCCCTCAGGGCGGGCGCCAGCACTATCAGCTCGCCACCGTCGGCCAGTGCCATACGGGTGCGGTAGACGCTCTTGTTGCCCAGCCAGGTGCTCTTGAACTCTTCCGGATCCAGATAGACGATGCACTTCTTGATGGGATGGTCCACCATGATGAAGTTTGTCTCCATCGACAGGGCGCAGGCCTTGCGGAAGCACTCCGCGTCGTCGCCTATGAAGAGGCCCTTGAGGTCCATCTTCCCGGTGTCAGGGTTCTTGGCGAGCACGGTCTGTATATAAACGATGGGGAGCTGCGGGATGAAGTGCTGCCTGGCATACTCGAAAACCTGGCGTACAGGGCCTCCCGGGCGCCCCATCAGGCGCTCCATTCCATAGGAGGATCCGATGAAGTGGCTCTTGTTGATGCCTTCGCTGCCGCCGACTCCCACGAAGATGTTCTTGGTATAATTGGCCATGCCGACTACCTCGTGGGGCACTACCTGCCCTATCGAAAGGATGAGGTCGAAAGATGGGTCCAGCAGGAGTTTGTTCACCTGTGCGGGCCAGTCGTAGTGGAGTTTCCCTTCGGAGATTTCTTCGATGTAGGAGGCAGGCACGCGGCCTACGGTCACGACGTCGTTGCGCCAGTCGTGCACCCTGAACTTGTCCAGGGGAGTGTGGCCGTACATGGTCTTTATCTGCTCCTCGGTCATGGGGGTATGTGTGCCGAGGGCCGGCATGACATCGGTGAGGGTATCGCCGAAATAGTCATAAACCATCTCGGTGATGGGCCCTGCGAAGGAGTTGAAACGGGTGAAGTCCGGCGGGATTGCCAGCACCCTCTTCTTGGGCCCCATAGCGTCGAACACCTGTTTCAGCGCGGCGCGCACCTCTTCTGGGGAGATGGCGTCGGTCCTGGATCCTCTTGCGTAGTACAGCATATCCTATCTCTTTACACGTGCATTTCCCTGCCAGACGCTCCATACCTGCTCTTCGTCGGCGGGTTGGGCGTAGTCGGTGAGGAAGGTGGTTGCAAGGGCGCCGCTGGCCCACCCGAACTGGGCGCACTGCTCGCCGCTCCATCCGCGGAGTATGCCGTAGAGGAGGCCTCCCACGAAGCCGTCGCCGCCGCCGATGCGGTCGAGGACGTGGATTTCGCGGGGCTGTATCACGTGCCAGTCCTCTCCGTCGAGAAGGATGGCACCCCAGTTGTGGCTGTTGGTGTTGTTCACCTGGCGGAGGGTGGTGCCGTAAACCTGAGCGTTGGGATAGCGCTCACGCACGCGGCGTATCATCTCCTTGAATCCGTCGATCTTCGCAGCGATATCCTTTCCGCCGGCCTCAGGGCCTTCGATGCCAAGGCAGAGCTGGAAGTCTTCCTCGTTGCCTATGAGGATGTCGGCGTAACTTGCGATTTCGGAGAAGATCTCGTGCAGTTCCTGCTCGCGGCCCTTCCAGAAGGATGCGCGGTAGTTGAGGTCGAAACTGATGCGGGTGCCGTGCTTCTTCGCGGCGCGGGCGAGTTCGAGGCAGAAGCGGCTGGTGTCCGGGCTGAGGGCGCCGATGAGGCCGGAGAGATGTATGATCTGCACTCCTTCCTGCCCGAAGATGCGCTCGAGGTCGAAGTCCTTCACGTTCAGGGTGCGGCCAACCTCACCGGCACGGTCGTTCCAAACGCGCGGGCCGCGGGAGCCGTATCCGCTGTCGGCCACATTGATCTGATGGCGATATCCCCAGGGACCGCCCTGCTCTACCTCAGGGCCTTCGAAGTCCATTCCGCGGCTGCGGAGATTGCCCTTGATGAAATGAGCGAAAGGACTGCCCTTTACGAAAGCGGTGAGCACCTTCACCGGCAGGCCGAGGTAAGATGCGATGCTCGCGACATTGGTCTCGGCGCTGGTAGCCTGAAGATGGAAGAGGTCGCTGGAGTGGACGGGCTGTCCGCTCTCGGGCGTAATCCTGAGCCCCATGCTGGTAGGAACCAGAAGGGCGTATTTGCAATTCTGCTTGAGTTTGATATCCATAGTACAAATATATGATTTTTGAATCAGTTAAACAATATTACCTGCCCCGTTTAAAGCTAATAAACTCCGCCGGGCTTTCCAGGTAGAGGTTTCCGTAAGTCGCTGCACCTACGATTTTGGTCTCAGGATTCTGGCTCAGATAATCAATCAGATTCAGCGCGAACGGCCGAGCCTGGTATTTGCAGCAGCAAAGCAGCTCTGCCGGAGCGGAAAAACAAGAAAGTCAACCTATGCCAGAAAGGGAAATTTCGGCATATGGGTTTCATGCGACGGACAATATGTTGCCCGAGCTTGCGCCACCGGTAGGGCCGGCAAACAATTGGAGATATTGTATGACTATGATGCTGCCTTGTATGGCCGAGGATCGGGATACTTGGCACCGTAGCATAAACCCATTAATACAGGAACGCAAGCTCATCCATATAAAGGATGGAGCCTATGCCTCCGGTGGAGTAATCCCCGAGGGCGCTGGATGCAATTGCGATCGTAACGTACTTCGGAGTGCGGTCGTTGAGGTAGATGATATTGATCTGGAAGCGCTCGTAGGCGTTCATATCCTTGTTGAATACCATCTTGCCGTAGCCGATCACTCCGGAATCTTCCATATAGTTCAGCACCTTTTCGGGAGGGGATACGCTGTAAGGCTGGTCCCAGTCGGAGAGCACCACCAGGATGTGGCCGATGTCCTGTGTGTTCTCGCGCTTGAGGTAAGGATCCTGGGCCATAGTGATGGTCTGCGGCTTGTAGAGGGCATAACCTTCAAGGGCGAGGGGACGTTCCGTGAACGGGGTGCCGTACTTGTAATCTTTGAAGAAAGGCCACATAGGGGCGGATTCGCCTGTGTATAACAGCCCGCTTGCAAGAAAACCGCTTGACTCTCCGGTCTTGAGCCTGAGAGCCGCTTTCCCGCTCCCGGAGACTGCCAGGGTGTCGTGGCAAGCCACCATAGGAGTCAGTCCCATTGCTGTGATAAAGATACCGGTGGTGCCCCAGACAGCTTTCTGCTCATCCGTGGCGCTTGCCCCGTAAGGGACATCTATGGTATCGCTGTCGGGGTGCTTGCTCCACAGGTCGAAGCCCATGTTGTAAACCTGAGGCCCGTCTTTGGTGAGGGCCTTGCCCGGATCCGGGCCGCTCTGGGTAACCGGGGCGCCGGGGGACAGGGGAGATGTCGCGGTGATGGTCCAGACGTAGGGATCGTAGGTTGTGAGGGTGAGTTCCAGCGGTTGGGAAAGATCCAGTACATCTCCCACTTTGATGTCGATGCTGAGCGTGGCCCCCTCGGTATAAACGAACTTGCTGACTTTCAGCTCCCTGAGGTCGGTGTCGGCAGGCATCTTGACCATTATGGACTTGTCTGCCAGACTGATGTAACAGGATACCTGGCCCTCGATTTCGAACGTACTGATACTTGCCACGACTTCTTCGTGCACGAGGTCGTTCCACTGCTGGGTGCAGGAAGCTAGCAGTAACGCTGCTGCTATCAGGATGATACTTTTTTTCATAGGGCTAGAAGTGATAAACTATACCTAATGTCACTCCAAGGGGATTGGTGCGGTCCCTGAAGCTGAATCCGGTGAGTTTGCTTTCATATTCCTGCTTTTCTATCTGGTTGCTCCAGTCGTAGCTGGCCCCAAAGACGGGGAAAGCGATTTCCAGAGCGGTGAAGTTGGTAAAGAAGACAGAAACGCCGGCATACAGCCTGCCGAAAACGGAATAATTGGCCGAGAAAAGACCTTCCTTGCCACGGTCGGTCTCTGCGTAGGTCTTATCGTAGCCGAAACTTCCTCCAAGCCGTCCTTCTGTCAGAAGAGCGATGATCCTTGTGCCGAAAAGAGGAATGTATCGCCTGACCCTTATGGATCCGGAATAAGTTTCCGTGCGGCTATGCTGGTTGGAAAGGTCTACCATCCCTTTCAGCATCGACAGATGGTTGCTGTCAATCTTGCGGTTGTCGTACCCTACCAGGGCGCCTATGCTCCAGTTATCCTTGAAGAACCAGGACAGTCCGGCGCTGAAGCCAAGGTTCGAGAGGTTGCCGTTCACATCTGGAATCAGGCCGAAAAGGGACACTCCCTTCGTGAGGTCATCTCCGGCGGAGGCGTTCCAGTTGTTATAGGTGATGTAATACGATGTGGCGAAGGTCCCTTTCGGTGTGTATACCGAATTGGGGTTGCCCAGCCCCCTGTCGAATGCGCCCAGAGCGAATGATCCCGCAAAGGCGAGGATCAGCATGGCCAATAGTTTTTTCTTCATGTCGCAAAGATAATAGATATTTGGCAATTATCCCTCTAAACTGACTATCTTCGAGCTATGTCTGACTCAACTTAAAAGAATGGGTAGCAGCCACCCGTTACCGGTATTTCCCGGTTTCATCTATGCCGGTCATCGCCACTTATACTTAGTTGTTCAGCAAAGGTTCGCTGCCAAGTGATAGTGCTTCACATCGATAAAGTAACTATGTTTGTAATCCAAATGAAAGAACGCTCTCAGGGGCTTGTCGGCCCCTGCCGCTTGGCAGACCCCCGAGAAGTTTTTCATATGAAATAAAAGCTACTGATATTTTTGGCTACATTTATAAAGCCGAACATGTAACTAAAAATACAGTAGCTATGAGTACACAAAGTAAACCATTTTCCTTCAAAGGTCAAAGGATTTTTGTCGGACTTGATGTCCATTTGAGAAGTTGGTCGGTAACTGTTCTATCAGAACAGGCAGTATTGAAGAAGTTCACACAGGATCCAAGCCCTGTTGCCTTGAACAAGTTTCTGACCAACACTTATCCGGATGCGGAATATTACTCGGTCTACGAGGCCGGTTTCTGCGGGTTCTGGATACACTGGGAGTTGTGTAATTTAGGGATAAACAACATTGTTGTGAACCCTGCGGATGTGCCTACGATGGCTGGAGAGAGACTGCGGAAGACAGATGCCGTTGACAGCGGGAAGCTTGCGAGAAGTTTACGTGCCGGAGAGTTGAAAGGGATTTATGTCCCGGATAGCGTGGCAACAGAGATACGCTCTTTGATAAGATTGAGAGACTCGTTGACAAAAGATCAGACGCGTCACAAGAACAGGATCAAGTCCCATCTAAGATATCTGGGGATTGATATTCCGGAGGAGTTTCAGCGCCCCGGATGCGCTTGGACCAACAAGTTTGTCTTGTGGTTGAAAGGACTGGAACTTGAGACGGATTACGGAAAGAAGACCCTTGATTTATTGATTGCACAGTATGAGGATCTTCGTGCTCAGCAACTCAAGCTGATGAAGGAACTTCGTGTTCTGTCAAGAACAGAGCGGTTTGAGGAGCCGCTTAAGTATTTGATGAGTGTTCCTGGAATTGGACAGTTAGCCGGTTTGACGATTTTATCTGAGGTGGATGATATTACCCGTTTTAAGGATGCTTCTTGCTTTGCCTCTTACATAGGTATCGTCCCGATGTGTCATTCCAGTGGTGCTCATGATGGGATTGGTGATATCACCGTTCGGCGCCACGCCAAACTGAGGTGGTTGATTGTAGAAGCAGCATGGGTAGCATCACGAAAAGATCCGGTCCTTTCCGCAGCTTACGTCGAATATTGCAGAAAAATGAAACCGAGCAAGGCCATTATTAAGATTGCAAGACGCCTGGTCAATCGTATTTATTTCGTCATGAAACATCAGCAGCCTTATGTCAACTGCTATGTCTCATAATGCAATTGAAATCCTGTCTGGTAAACAGACTTCCCTTGGGAGAGAGTACTTAAATTCCAATGCGGCGTTGACGTCCGCTTGTTAAAGCGTGTACCTCCTGCCTCCGTAACCTAATGCAGATACTTGCGGCTCTGGACTCAGTTGTCCGCTTTGGGAAGTTTGTTTACCGAGGATTTTTTAGAGTCTCTAATACCTCGATCTCTATGAGACCGATGGATTGTTATTGTTGCGCCCAAAATCAATCATTTTGCAAATGCTTGATTTAGAGTGTCCTAAATAGAAAAGTCAAAAATAATTAGCCTATTATTTGGATTTCAACTGGGAACAGGGAATTTATTTGCTTGAATCTTACCTGAACGGGCCGTATTTTGGCAGCAAATGCAAATAAATAATGAGTATCTTTGTGTCCCGAATTCGCCAGAGGCTATGAAAACGATCCTGCATACGGACAAAAGACGCCTGCTAGGGTACATCGCCGGCATTATTGCCGGTGTTTCTTATGGGACCAATCCACTTTTCGGGAAGGCTTTGATGGAGAGTGGCGTACCAATTATGGTAATGCTCTTTTTCCGCTATGCCTTCGCTGCCGGCTTTCTGGCAGTATTGATGATGTTCAAGAAAGAATCCTTTCTGGCAAAACGGCGCGAACTTGTCCTTCTGATCCTATTGGGCCTCTTCTTTGCAGGTAGCAGCATCACCCTCTTTTGCTCATACGAGTTTATTCCGTCAGGACTTGCAACTACGCTGATTTACCTATACCCGGTAATTGTCGCACTGATAATGGTGTTTCTCCGAATCTATCCCAGCTGGCAGACATGGCTGGCTATTTCGGCGACCTTCGGGGGTATCCTGCTTCTTTCCACCCCTTCCGGGGATGTTCAGATTCGCGTTCCGGGAGTATTGCTTGCCATAGGATCGGCCCTGTGTTATTCTTTCTATCTTGTTATCGTAAACAGGAGCAAGCGCATCAGGAAAGTTTCGGAACATACGATTACTCTTTACTCGCTGATTACAGGCGCTATCCTGTTTGCCACCATCCGCACAGTCCAGGGCGGAAGTATGCTTGAGGGTATCGACAGGCTCGCCGACTGGGGGAATCTCATTGGCCTGGCAATCATTCCTACGATGGTCTCTATGCTCACCATTGCTATTTCTTCCCGCTATATAGGACCTACAAAGACGGCTGTCCTGGGCGTGTTTGAACCGCTTACGGCAATCTTGATTGGTACACTTCTGTTCGGAGAAGCTTTGACCGCCAAGATGGCCTTAGGGATTTCTATATGCGTAGCTGCCGTTGTATTCATGATTATAAAACCCGGGAAAAAGTAAGAATCCCGGCTTCATCGACAAGGCCAGACATCATCGTCCCCTGGGCCAGAAGGAGGTCTTGGATGGAGAAGAGCTTGGGTTATAGATGAACGATGGCGAGCACGACGGAACAAACCTATAATTTTGGAGCGTTTGTTCCCGTTTTCGGCCTTATTTCGGAACAAATTTTCATTCGCGTCAGGCAAACTGCAAGTTCATGGGGAAATAGCCAGGGTCGCAGGGGCAAAGTCAAATGAGCGCCTCAGCGCGAACGGCGGAGGCCGGTCAGCGGCGGGTAAGGTCCAATTCTATGCTGGGGACCTTGCCCGGTTTTCCGCCTCCCAGGCCCTTCCAGTGGGTAAGGTGTCGCCCCTGAAATTGGACCTTGCCCGAAACCTCCAAAGATCTTTTCCAAAAAGAAGCAAGTAATGTATCCATGAGCCGTCAGGCGAACCGCCGGTCCCGGTCTGAGCGGAGCGAAGACGCAAGGGACATAAGGCGGCGGGGTACATTAGGGGCAGAGCCCCTGATAAGACAAGGCAGCTGCGAAGCAGCGTTGCCGGAGCGGAGAAGCAAAAAAGTCAGCCGTAACTGGCTGACTTTCAATTGCTTCGTAG
>CACWOZ010000016.1 GCA_902762655.1 uncultured Bacteroidia bacterium | reverse complement strand
GAACCGCTTTTCTGGCGGAAATACATCAGCATCGGGGTAAGCAGCAGACAAAATGCCACCATCATGAAGACACCCGCCACAGGATGCTGCGGATAGTTGTGCCCGTTCAGGATGATCGGAGCGTGCCAGAGGCCCCAGATGACACCAATCCACAGGGCTACGGTTAGGAACTTCTTTCCCTTGAACTCCTTCATCAGGAAGCCGCGCCAGGCAATCTCCTCGCCAAAGGCGAAAAAGGCATTGAGAGTAACTCCCATAAGCAGTCCACTGAGCAGAGAAATGCAGATGACGCCCCACACGCCGACTCCTTCCGGCATCGACTGCATGGCCTGCTGCATCATCACACTGTCCGGCGTCCATTTGGCCCCCGGCATCAGCAGCGTCACACCCAATACGGCAAGTGCGATGACCGGCATCAGCAGCCAGCCAATCCACCACCAGCGGTTCAGCTTGAAGGAAATACCCAGTCCCTTCAGGACCGGTTCTTTGAAAATGAGCTGCGTGAAGATGACCGCCAACAAGGGAATTAGCATAGCCCCGGCGCTGAAAACAAGTCCTCGCAATGCCGCGGTAGGGGCGGAATCTATCACGTCGTCACTCTGGCCTCCGAGATTAGCCGCGCCGGAATGCATCACCAATCCCACAATCACCATAGGGACAAACGCCCATAGGAGAAATACAATCAGTTTCTTGGTATTCATTTGCTTGTTCACATTTCGATTTATCAAATACAAAGTTAAACATTTCTGCCGATTACAAAGTTAAACATTTCTGCCGATTTAACTTTGCCGATGATAAGGGAAGCGGTCAAAGCCAGTTCGCTCCGCTAAAGCTGCGCTCACTCGCTTTGGTTACGTACTCCTGGGCACAAAGCGCCCCTCCTATTGTTTGTTCCAATGGCTACGTCTGCTCCGTAGCCACGATCCTTTTGTGGACAACAAGATGCAAACAAATAACAGAACGATGTTTGCCAAATGTTTGCCAAGTAAATAAAAATACGCCTTCCAGATATCTAGAAAGCGTATTCTCGTGCCCCGGGCGGGAATCGAACCCGCACGGCCGTTTCGGGCCAAGGGATTTTCTTACCACTATGGCTTTCGCCACCATTTCTGTTTGTGGTCCGGACTATTCCTTCACCATGGATCATTACTCTTTAGGTGTGCCGTGTCTAGTCTCTGCACCTTCCTCTTTTCAGAGGCTTGGCTCAAGATTGCCTTCAGCTCTATCTGTTAAGGTTTCCTTGAATTTACGGCATTCTACATCTCTCTTTTCAGAGAGTGCACTCAAATGTGCTCTTCCTCGATAATTATCTGTTAGCGCGTGGCAGTTTGGACAAAGCAATTTCAAATTTTCTAAGCGATTGTCCGTATTATTCCCATTGAGATGATGTATTTCCAATGGAATTGGTTGTCCCTGCCATTCTGAAAGATTACAATTCTCGCAATATTGGATACCGGTAATCTTCTTATAACGCTCTCTAAGTCTCCAGGAACAACGATAGTCGGAATCTATCTTGAAAATATCGGAATCCAAAAGCCCGGTTTTGGGTTTGAATTTTAGTCCGACATTCCATCCTTGTCCAGTAAAATGCGAAGTGTCCAACTCATATTCTTTAATGAGATGATGAATTGTTTTGTAGTTCCCACCAACAGGGCGTAACCCTAAATGACGTAGGACACCTGCAATAGATTTACTGTCTTTTACCGCAACTCGAATATCGTTTTCTGAATAACTCACTTTCATAGCAGAGGCAAAGTTAATACTTACCATCGAGTCTTACAAATAATTATTTCAAAGAGCTCGTCTAAGTCCCTCGTGTCTACCATTCCACCACCAAGGCTTTGGCCGGGGCCAGGCTGGCTGGCCCAAACCGGTTGCAAAGATAGTAAAAATTACAACTCACTGGCTAATTCTTCGATGTTCTTGCGCTCGGAGTGGCGCGGTGAGGGGCCGCCGGCAGGGTAGCCAATAGGGAATAGGGCTACAACCTCCCATCCGGCCAATTCCGGGAATTCTGCAGCAATCACTGCAGGATTGAAGGATCCTACCCATACACTGCCTAGTCCGAGGTCGGCCGCTTCCATCATTATGTGTGTGCCTACTATCGCGGCGTCCACCTCCGCACCGTTCTTGCCGTCGTATTTTCTTACCCAGGCTTCAGAAGGATTGCAGCCTACCATGAAAACCAGTTTCGAATCGTAAAGATACTGCGTTGCTTTACCTAGTTTTTCTAATGCTTCTTCGGTGCGCACGACCCATACATGCACGGGTTGTTTATCCATGGCAGTCGGAGCCAGTCTTGCGGCCTCCAAAATGGATTCGATCAGTTCATCCGGAACCGTACGACCGTCGAAAGAACGGCAAGAATAGCGCTCTCTGGCAAGCGAAAGAAACTGTGAAGGTTTCGGAGCTGTGTGCTTGAGAACGTCTGTAAAGGCAGCGCGGTGATGAATATTGCTTATATCGCTAAGGCGCTGGATCAGTTTCTTTGCCATAATTCAAATAATTAAAAGTCCAGCCGCAAAATAATAAAAATCCTTAAGAACTAAAAATATTTTTTCTCCTGCCGGTTCAGGGCGATAAAGATAAACAGAAGCACCGTGAACGCCCACAAAGAAGACCCACCGTAACTCAAAAATGGCAGCGGTATACCTATCACCGGCATGAGTCCTATGGTCATCCCGATATTGATGAACAGGTGCATGAACAGGCACGCCGCTACGCAATAACCATAAATACGGGTGAACGGTTCTCGCGACAGATCCGCATCGCGTATGATACGCGTAATCAGCAGGCCATATAGCACCAACACGATCAGACATCCGAAGAAGCCCCATTCTTCGCCTACGGTGCAGAAGATAAAGTCTGTGCTCTGCTCAGGCACGAACCCCCCGGTATTCTGCGTACCATTGGTGAAACCCTTGCCGAAGAATCCTCCGGAACCGATGGCGATCATTGACTGCCGCACATTGTAACCCACTCCGGCAGGGTCGTCCTTCATGCCGAGGAGCACCTCGATGCGAAGCCGCTGATGATCCTGCAGCACCTTGTTGAAAGCGAAATCTGTCGAGAAAACCAGCCCGGCGAACACCACGAAGCCAAGCAGCAGCATACGCAGCGAGAACCTCCTCTCTCGCGACAGTGGCCTGGTCTGCCGTAGAAGATACCAAAGATATATCAGTGCAATCACTCCTAGCACAATCAGCGATACCCATACCGAAGTTTTAAGTGTGAGAATGAAGATGAGTATAGCCATTCCCAGCAGGGCGATAAAGATGCCCGGCAGTCCTTCGCGATACAGCACGAAGAGCATGCCAACGTACACCAGCGCCGAACCGGTTTCATTCTCGGCGAGAATGATGAGCATGGGCAGACCGATTACGGCAGCAACCAGCCAGAAGTCCTTCCAACGCCCGAGCGAGAAGCCCTGCCGGCTCATTACTCCAGCCAATAACAGGGAAGTCGTTATCTTCGATATCTCTGCAGGTTGGAAACTGATGGGCCCGACAGAGAACCAGGAATGCGAACCTTTATGCTCCGATCCGAGGAAGATGACCGCCACCAGCAGCACCAGCACTATCAGATAGCCCGGAGTAGCCAGCACCTCCCACAGTCGGGGATTGATTGCGAACAAGATGGTCAGCGCCAGGGCGAATGCCGTCAGGATCCACACGAACTGCTTGCCGCTGCGGAGCGAGAAGTCCAGTGGCGAGCCCATGTCCGGAGTGTGGATGGAGGCATACACATTCAGCCAGCCTATCAAGACCAGCACCAGGTAGATCAGGACCAGGGTCCAGTCCACCGTACTGCGCAAACCTCTGTCAGTTCCCTGCAACATTGAATACGGTTTCCATCATTCGTTTCTCCAGTTCGGGACGGGTGGTCTCCCCGAGGAGATATTTCTCTATCAGCAGCGATGCCAGCGGGCAGGCCCATGAGCCACCCCATCCGGCATTCTCTATATATCCCACCACTGCAATCTTGGGATTCTCGCGCGGAGCGAAGCAGATGAACACCGAGTTGTCGGCTCCGTGCGGGTTCTGGGCCGTTCCGGTCTTGCCGCATATGTCCAGTCCAGGCACACACGCCATCCCCGCGGTTCCGCCGGCGCCGGGCCCTCCGTTGACAGCCATCCACATCCCCGGGATTACCTTGGAGAAGTGCGCGGTGTCCACCATCGTATAGTGCCTTTCCTTGTACTTTTCATCAATCTCGAGCCCTTCCGAATCCTTTACGATATGCGGTATATAGTAGTATCCGCGGTTGGCCATTATGGCTGCGAGATTTGCGATTTGCAATGGCGTGGCCCCGATCTCTCCCTGGCCGATGGACAGCGAGATTACATTGGAAGTCTTCCAGCGCCTGCGCCCGTAGCGTTTGTCGTACAATTTAGATGTGGGGATGTTCCCGCCCAGTTCGGAGGGGAAGTCGCTCCCCAGTTTCTGCCCGAATCCGAAACTCAGCACATACTCCCGCCACTTGTCGAATGCATCCGATACAGACTCATATTTGTCGTTCTCCAACAGATTCTTGAGCACATAACAGAAGTAGGCGTTGCAACTCATCATCACCGCTTCCTCGAGACGCAGCGGGCTCCTGTGCCCGTGGCATCCTAGTTTGCGAGTCTTCGTGTAGTAGTAGCCCTTGTTGCACGGATACTGGTACCACGGCTCCAGTACTTCTTCCTGCAAGCCAATAAGTCCGTTCACGAGTTTGAAAACGGATCCCGGAGGGTAGGATGCCTGGACGGTGCGGTTGAACATGGGTCTGCCCGGGTCCTTCGCGAGCCTGGCGTAGTTCGCTCCCATGTTGGAGAGTACGTCCACGTCGATACAGGGGCTCGATACCATGGCCAGAATCTCTCCCGTGGACGGTTCCAGAGCTATCAGGCTACCTTTCTTTCCATGCATCAGTTCCTGCCCGTACTGCTGCAGACGGGCATCGATCGTAGTGACGATGTTCTTGCCGGGCACGGCTTCCTTGTCAAACTCTCCACCCTTATATGACGCCTGCACCTTGTTGCGTGAATCCCTCAGGTAGATGTGATATCCCTTTTCTCCGCGAAGGTCTTTCTCCCTTGCCGCTTCCAGCCCCGTCTTGCCTATGTAGTCACCGCTCCTGTACACATCCGGTTCCTTTTCTATCTCCCTGTCGTTCACCTCCGAAACATAGCCGAGCAGATTCCCGCCGGCATTGAAGGGATACTCCCGGACGGTACGCACCTGTCCGCGGAATCCGGGGAAATCATAGGCACGTTCTGCGAACTTCATGTATTTCTCGATGCTGACCTGCTTGGCGAACTGGAGCGTTTGCCAGCCGATGCGCGATCGGTACTTCTTGTAATAAGCCATCTGTTCCCGCACCCAGAGGGTGTCCAGGTCAAGCGCCTCTGCGAGTGCAAGGGTGTCGAAGGCGCTGACCTCGCGCGGGGTGACCAGGATGTCGTAGCAGATGCGGTTACCTACCAGCACTTCACCATTGCGGTCGTATACTATGCCCCGAGGGGGATAGATGGTGTGGTAGACCATGGAATTGTTCTTGGCGTCCCGCTTGTATGAATCATCAACTATCTGGATTGCGAAAAGCCGCACCAGAAGGATGAGGATGACGGCCCATAGGCCGAAAATGAGTTTGTCGCTGCGTTTCAGTTCCATCTGTCTGCCTCCCTCGGAGCGAGCACTCCGGCAACATAGTATGACACGGCAGAACTCACGGCGACGGAAACGAGCATACGCACAGCCATGAAGGATAAGGTGCGGGTGCCTGCGCAGTCCACGGGGATAAAGACTGCAAAAAACAGAGTTGTGGCAAGCAGGATGGAGAGCAGCACTTTTCCGCCTCCCTGCTTGTGTATGGATATATCTTCCTGGCGGGACAGAAGTTCGGATCCGAACACCAGGCGGATGAGCCGGTTTCGGGCAAGAGCGACGGGCAGCAGGGCACATACGTTGAGCCCGAGCATCCCGTTGGTAAAGAAATCGACAGCAAGGGCGCTTGCAAATGCGATTATCATCAGGCGCGGGGTGCTTAAAGTGATGGGAAGACTCAGGACCATTACCGGCAGGAAGCAGACAATCACATACTGCGAAAGATTGAGCAGGTCGCCCAGAATAATCTGGATGGCCAGCAGAATCAGATAGGTGAAGATATAACGCTGCCTCATTTCTCCGCCTCCTTTTCTAATTCAGAAATCTCTACCCTGTCAAGATTCTCAGTGATTATCACATAGCGCAGGGCGGAGAAGTCCTGGAACAATTTTACGCTTACCTCGTTGGTGCTGCCGTCAACCTGGCGGATGCGGCCGGTGACGCCGATGGGAATGTCGGCGGGGAACACCGATGAGAAGCCGCTGGTCCAGACGGTGTCGCCGGGATTGATCTGCTGATGCAGGGGGAGCCCCCGCATAATCGCTCCGT
The DNA here is from genome assembly GCA_902762655.1 of uncultured Bacteroidia bacterium. GTDB lineage: Bacteria > Bacteroidota > Bacteroidia > Bacteroidales > UBA932 > Cryptobacteroides. The sequence goes on along the minus strand of CACWOZ010000016.1, from coordinate 36,233 downwards.
CCGTATTGCAGCCGTCCCATTCGAGAGGAGCCACCATCCCTGTGAACCCGATCCTGGCGCTGACGCTCATGCGGGGATTCATCAAGGTTATGCCGTAGGAAAAGTGCTTGCCGACGGAATTCACCACGCCTATGACTCCACTGGTGGTGACAATGCCCGTCTGCGGCTTCACACCGTCTTCGGAACCCTTGTTGAGGATGATGTAGTTGTGCTGTGTATTGCGGCTGGCCTTCACAATGGTCGCCGGAATCATCTTGAAGTGCCCCAACTTCGTGTCATAAAAGTGATTCTCACGATATGAGAGGTCTCTTTGCCCAAACTCGCGCACCATTGAGGAGAGTTCGATATTCTCGGCCGCGAGCACTTTGTTCTGCTTGTCGAGGGTAAAATAATTACGGATGTTCTCCCCGGCGCTCCAGATAATGGCGTGTACGCGGTGTGACGCCCTGTTTATCCAGATGTTCTGCAGGGAAGAACTATGGTTCAGCATAATGATTGCGGCAATCTCCAATGCTACGAAGACTGCCGCGCTCAGGATGCCGGAACCAAACCTTTTCCTCTCGACGGCCATAGATCAACGCATCAGGAAAGGATAATTGTCGGTATTCTTAAGAGCCATGCATGTGCCGCGCCCCACAGCGTGAAGCGGATCTTCGGCGACATGGAATGGGATGTTGACCTTGTCGGTCAGGCGCTTGTCGAGGCCGCGCAGCAACGCGCCGCCGCCGGAAAGGAAGATACCGTTCTCCACAATATCGGAGTACAACTCCGGAGGAGTCTGTTCGAGCACATGGAGGATGGACGTCTCTATCTTGGCGATGGATTTATCGAGGCAGTGGGCGATCTCGTCATGGGTGATTGTGGCCTCTACCGGATGTGCGGTCATGAGGTTAGGACCGCGCACGATAAAAGGCTCCGGAGCCTCATCGAGATCCGGGATGACGGCGCCGACAGCGATCTTGATCTTCTCTGCGGTGATTTCACCCACCTTGATATTGTGTTGCTGGCGGAGATAGTACTGGATGTCGGATGTGAAAACATCGCCCGCAGTGCGGATGCTGTCCTGGATTACCAGGCCGCCGAGGGAAATGACGGCGATTTCCGTGGTGCCGCCGCCTATGTCTACGACCATGCTGCCTTTAGGAGCGAGCACTTCGAGACCGATTCCGAGAGCGGAGGCCATAGGCTCGTGGATCAGGAATACATCCCTGCCGCCCGCATGTTCGGAAGAGTCGCGCACGGCGCGGATTTCCACTTCGGTGGAACCGGAAGGGATGCCGACCACGACCTTGAGGTTGGGAGTGAAAAGGCTGTGACGCTTGCTGTTCACCTGTTTTATGAATCCGCGGATCATCATTTCCGCAGCGTTGAAGTCGGCGATCACACCGTCGCGAAGTGGACGTATGGTCTTGATGCCGGGGTTGGTACGCTCCTGCATCAGTTTGGCCTTCTGCCCAATGGCGATGCACTTGTTGGTATTGTTGTCAATGGCTACGATACTCGGTTCGTCCAGCACGATTTCGTCATTCTGGTAGATGACGGTATTGGCCGTTCCGAGGTCGATTGCCAGTTCTTGATTCAAAAAAGAAAATGCCATTTCAGATACTCAAATAATTAGTCAAACAAATATAAGAATTTTAGTTAATTTTGCCATTGGTTTCTGCTCAATATGGAAAGAAAAAAGTATGTGATATTCACCGCAGGCGGGAGCGGTACCCGGATGAAGAGCCCCGAGCCCAAGCAATTTATGCTCCTGGCCGGCCTTCCCGTGCTGCACAGAAGCATTCTTGCCTTTGTGGATGCCTGTCCTGACGTGAAAGTCATCACTGTCCTTCCCAAAGAGCATATCTCCCTTTGGGAGGACCTTTGCATGCGCTATCCCCTTGATGTGCCGCAGCGTATAGTCGCGGGAGGTATCACCCGTTTCCATAGTGTGAAGAACGCCATGGCCAAGGTGCCGGACGGAGTGATGGTGGCGGTACATGATGGGGTGCGGCCGCTTGTGAGCGGCGCCCTGATCAAGGAGATGTTCTCGCGTATGTTGGAATGCCGTGCGTTGATTCCGGTGCTCCCGGTTACGGATACCCTGAAGAGTCTCACGCGCACCCCTGACGGCAGAATCGTTCCCACAGGGGAGCCCGATCCCGACCGGAGCAGGGTGTACGGGGCTCAGACTCCGCAGATGTTCCTGTCCGAGGAACTGCGCGCAGCGTATGAACTTCCATACGACACATCCTATACCGATGACGCATCGGTGGCCGCAAGATACGGGATTCCCCTCTCCTACATCGAGGGAGAGAGGAACAATATCAAACTGACAACTCCAGAAGATATGGAATTAGCCAGATTCTTTATCTGAAACTTGTAATCTTGAAATCTTTAACCCAAACCTGGCGCTCGAAAGCTTCGTCGAGCGAGATCATCGTATCGGTGGACTGCACGTACGGGATGTTCTGGATCGTGTTGAGCAGCACGCTCATGAGGTGGTCGTTGTCGAAACAATACAACTTTATAAGCAGGGCCGTGCTGCCAGTCACGAAGTGGCACTCCACCACCTCGGGAATCTGCTTCAGCGATTCGGTAACTTCCTTGTATTTATTCGCTTCCGAGATTGAGATACTCACAAAAGCACATACGTTCAGGCCTATTGCGCTGGGTTTCACCAGCAGCCGCGAACCTGCAATGACACCGTTCGCTTCGAGTTTGCGCACCCTTTGGTGGATGGCCGCACCTGATACGCCGCATTCGCGGGCGATTTCCAGGTATGCCATCCTGGCATCCTTGACCAGGTAAGAAAGAATCTTCCTGTCGATTTCGTCAATCTGATAATTGCCCATGGTCTATTTCTTTTTGGTAAATCTCCTGAAAGCTTTCCTGCTTGTTTCGGTTGGGCCTCCGGCAATGAACGTCCGGCACTGATCCAGGGTCAGGGAGGCAGCGTCGCTGCCCTTCGGAATACGGAAGTTATTGCCTGCATGCTTGATGTAGGGGCCATAGCGGCCGTTGATGATGGAAATGTCCTCCTGCGGGAATTCCTTTATGACATTGTTCTCCGGAGCGGCCTGTTGCTGTGCCTTTAGTGCCGCGATGCATTCTTCCAGTCCGACGGTAAGAGGGTCGGTTTTCCGGGGGAGTGTCACGTTGAGGTCACCGTATTTTATGTATGGCCCGTACTTGCCCTTGGTGACCACGATATCGGTGCCGTCAAGGTTTCCTACGGTTCTGGGAAGTGAGAGCAGTTTGATAGCTTCGTCCAGGGTGACGGTCTCTATCAACTGGCCTTTCTCCAAACTTGCGAAACGCCTGGTATCCCCTTCTCCCTTCTGCACATAGGCCCCATATTGCCCATATTTGGCAATAATCTGCTGCCCGTCGGAAGGGTCTGTGCCGAGCATTCTTTCCACATGGGTATACTGGCCGTCGTGCATCTTGCTTTCTACCAGCGTATGGAAAGGGGGATATATCTGTCCAAGGTAGGTCTTCCAGTCTTCTTCTCCCTCGGCTATCCTGTCCAGATTGTTCTCAACATCGGCAGTGTAGTTGTAGTCCATGATGCGGGGAAAGTTCTCAACCAGATAATCGGTCACGAGCATGCCTACATCCTGGGGCAGGAGTTTTCCCTTGTCTTCCCCGACTACTTCCTTTTTCCGGGAAGAACTCAATTCGGCCCCTCTCAATGTGAAGTCTACCACCTCCACCTTCTCTCCGTCGCGATTGCCTGAAGTAATGTATCCTCTTGTCTTGGTGAGAGTTGTAATGGTGGGCGCATATGTAGACGGACGGCCGATACCGAGTTCCTCCAACTTCTTCACAAGCGATGCTTCGGTATAGCGTTGGGGCGCGCGGGTGAATTTGCATTCCGCGATTATCTCCTTTGCTAAGAGGGTGTCGCCCATGCGGATGTCCGGCACAACGGTGAGCCCTTCCTCGGCGCTGTCGTCGTCATTACTTTCCATATATACTTTCAGGAAGCCGTCGAACAGGATTTCTGAGGCCTCTGCAGCGTATTTCTCACTGCGTTTGTCGGATGCTATCTTTATAGTGGTGTTCTGCAACCTGGCCTCTGCCATCTGCGAAGCGACCGTGCGCTTCCAGATGAGGTTATAGAGAGCCTTCTCCTGCGCTGAACCGCTGATGTCGGTATGCTCGATAAAGGTGGGGCGAATTGCTTCGTGGGCCTCCTGGGCTCCCTTGCTGCGGGTGTTGTACTGGCGGGGGTGGCTGTACTGCTCACCGAAATTGTCGAGGATGAATTTCTTTGCGGTGCCGAGTGCCAGGGAAGACAGGTTGGTGGAATCGGTTCTCATGTAGGTGATGAGACCTTTCTCATAGAGGCCCTGTGCCAGACGCATGGTGGTGCTGACAGGAAGATGGAGTTTGCGGGACGCTTCCTGTTGAAGAGTCGAAGTAGTGAACGGAGGAGCGGGATAGCGCGTGCCTTCCGTCTTGTCGACAGAAGAGACTGTGTACTTCGCCCCTATGCTTTCCTGGAGGAATGCGGACGCATCTTCCGCATTGGAAAAACGTGTTTCCAGTACCCCTTTCAGTTGGGAGCCTGCGAGACAGGTGAACTGCCCTTCTACCTTATAGTAAGGCTCTGGTTTGAAGGCCATTATCTCTCTTTCGCGGTCCACGACAAGCCGGAGCGCAACGCTCTGGACGCGTCCGGCCGAAAGCCCTCGGTTGATCTTCTTCCAAAGTATCGGAGAGAGCTCGAAACCCACCAGGCGGTCGAGTACGCGGCGGGCCTGCTGCGCGTTTACGAGGTTCATGTCCACTTCTCTGGGATTCCCGATGGCGCGGAGGATGGCATCCTTGGTAATCTCATGGAATGCTATGCGCCGGGTGCGGTTTTTATCGAGTCCCAGGGTCTCCATGAGATGCCAGGAAATGGCCTCTCCTTCGCGGTCTTCATCGGAAGCCAGCCATACTATATCGGCCTCCTTCGCAAGTTTGCTCAACTCGGCAACAACCCTCTTCTTGTTGTCCGGAATGACGTATTCAGGCGTGAATCCTCCTTTTATGTCGATGCTTAGCTGCTTTTCCTGCAAATCCCTGATGTGGCCTTCGCTGGCCTTTACCGTGAATCCCGAGCCCAGGAAGCGTTGGATTGTCCTGGCCTTGGTGGGCGATTCAACTATGACAAGATTTCCCTCCATGACATTCAATTTTCTGCAAAGTAAAACACAAACTCTCTAATTTTCAAAATTTGTCGCCAAAAAAATTTACCTTTGTAATTCTAATCGTAGATTAAAAAATGGAAGACGCAACGAAGAAAAAAATAATAAAGTGGTTTTGGATACTGGTCACCGCCCCTTTCGCCCTGATCCTGTTCCTGCTGCTGCTCGTGTGGATGTTTGCAAAAATCCCCTCTTTCGAGGAACTTGAGCACCCGGACAGCAAGCTGGCCACCCAGATCATCGCGGACGGCGGGGAGGTCCTTACCACCTTCCATATAGAAAACCGCACCTTCGTCAGTTACGACGAACTTTCTCCCAACCTCGTAGCTGCCACTATCGCGACTGAGGACGCCCGCTTCCGCAAGCATTCAGGCATCGATACCAAAGGCCTTGTCCGCGTGGCGGTCAAGACCATACTCATGCGGGACAGCAGCCAAGGAGGCGGCTCCACCATCACCCAGCAGCTCGCCAAGACTTTGTATCCCCGAAAAGAGGGCGTGGGCAAGATAGGCATGGTGTGGATCAAGCTCAAGGAATGGATAACCGCCGTCAAACTCGAGCGCAATTACACCAAGGACGAAATACTGGTGATGTACCTTAACTCTGTCTTTTTCGGCAGCAGTGCATACGGCATCCGTGCAGCATCGGAGACCTTTTTCGACAAACTCCCCTCCGAACTTACGGTAGAGGAGGCCGCCACCCTCGTAGGCATGGTGAACAAGCCTACCCGCTACAATCCTGTCATCAATCCCGAGCGCGCCCTTAACCGCCGCAACTTCGTGATAGGGAGGATGGCCAAGAACAAGTACATCTCCAAGGCAGATGCGGATTCCATCAAGCAGACTCCTATCAATCTGGTGTATCAGGTGCGGGACCACAACGCCGGCCTCGCGCCTTATTTCAGGGATATGCTCCGCCGCGACATGAATGCGCAGAAACCAAAGCGCAGCAACTACCAGTATGCCGAAGACTATACTGCCGATTCCCTGCGCTGGCGCGATGATGAACTCTTCGGATGGCTCAACAAGAATAAGAAACCGGGCGGAGAGAAATACAATCTCGACAAGGACGGCCTGCGCATCTATACCACTATCAACTACCGCATGCAGCAAAATGCCGAGCAGGCAGTGGCCGAGCATCTCGGTAAGAATCTCCAGAAGGCCTTCGACCGTGAGAACAAGTGGAAGAAGAACGCCCCGTTCGCCGGGGATGTCGACAAGGCCACGCGCGACCGCCTGATGAGTAACGCCCGCCGTTGGAGCGACCGTTATCGCCTGCAGCACAAGGCGGGGGTGAGCGAGGCCGAGATTCTTGCCCAGTTCGACAAGCCTGTCAAGATGCGTGTTTTCGCATGGAATCAGAAGGGATACATCGATACTGTGATGACTCCAAACGACTCCATCCTCTGGTACAAGAGCGTACTGCGTTGCGGAATGGTGGCGATAGAGCCCGTCACCGGCCATATCAAGGCTTATGTCGGCGGGCCCAACTACCGCTATTTCAAATACGATAACGTCGGCCAGGGCAAGCGTCAGGTGGGATCCACCATCAAGCCTTTCCTCTATACCCTCGCCATGCAGGAGGGAATGTCTCCCTGCGACAAGGTTATCAATGTGCCCCAGTCCTTTATCGCCGGCGACGGCACCGACTGGACGCCCCGGTCCACGGACAAGGACGAGTGGATAGGCAAGACCGTGACCCTGAAGTGGGGTCTTACCCATTCTTCCAACAATATCTCCGCCTATCTGATGAAGCAGTTCGGCCCTCATGCAATGGCCGAGATGATGCACAAGATGGGCGTACACAGCCACCTGGAAGAAGTTTATGCTCTCTGTGTGGGTGCCGCCGATATCTCCATCCAGGAAATGGTGGCAGCCTACAACGCCCTTCCTTCGAAGGGAGTATACATCACCCCCATGTATGTCACCCGTATCGAGGACAGTCAGGGCAATGTCCTGTCCGAATTCACCAACCGCAAGCGGGAGGCTGTGGGTGAAAACACCGCATACCTCATGGTGAACCTGATGGAGGGAGTCGTCAACCATGGAACCGGTGCTCGACTCCGTTCTGCCTACGGGCTCAAAGGCGAAATCGCGGGCAAGACCGGAACTACCAATGACAACTCCGACGGCTGGTTCATAGGGTATACCCCTTCCATCACCTGCGGTGTATGGGTCGGAGGCGAAGACCGTCAGATCCACTTCAACTCCCTTGCTCTTGGAAGCGGTTCCAACATGGCCCTCCCTATCTGGGGCATATGGATGAAGAAGTGTCTGGCTGACGGGCTTTTCAGCGAGGGAGACCGCTTCCTGGCTCCGGCCGGGGCATCCTTCAACCTCGACTGCACCGGCGGGGATATCGAGACCACCGATGAGGGACAAGTTGAAAACAAGACAGAAGAAGATTATTATTTCGAGTAATATGGCAAAGTATCAAACTATAGCCGTAGTCTACGGGAGTGATTCCTCCGAATGGGAGGTGGCCTGCCGCAGCGGAGAGTTCACGGCATCCCGTATCGACGGGGACCGTTTTGACGTATATGAGATTTTCGCCCGCTTCGGAAAGTGGCAGCTGGTGGCCTGCAAGAAGAAGGACGCCATGCGCGTGACTTTCCCGGAAGGTGCACGTCCCGAGGTAGACAAGACTGACTTCAGCATCACGGTGCTGGGCGAAAAGATTCGCTTCGATTATGTGTACATCATGCAGCACGGAGCTCCAGGAGAGAGCGGACAGCTGCAGGGATATCTGGAGATGCTGGGTATTCCTTTCAGTACCTGCTCTTCGGCTGTCAGCGCCATAGCATTCGACAAGTATGCATGCAAGAGTTATATCCGTGATCTCGGATTGGTGAAATGCGCTCCGGATGCCTTCATCCACAAAGGAGCCGACCTTGAAGCATTCTCCGCGCAGGTTGCCGCTTCGCTGAAGTTCCCTGTTTTCGTTAAACCTACCATAGGGGGCTCCAGTTTCGGCGTAACGAGGGTAAAAGAACCATCCGAAATTGCCACTGCAGTGGGATATGCCTTCTCCGAGGGACCAACTGTCCTTGTGGAGCAGGGTATATCCGGACGTGAATTCACATGCGCCGCCTACCGTACATCCGGTGTGGTGCATACGCTGCCAATCATTGAAATCATCACCGAAAACGAATACTTCGACTACGATGCCAAGTACAATGGGCACAGCCGCGAAATCTGTCCCGCAGAGGCATCCGAAGAGATTGTCAACCTCGTGCAGAGCACTACCTCACGCATCTACGAGAATCTGGACTGCTCTGGCCTTGTGCGTATGGATTACATTCTGGCCGATGACGGACTTTACTTCCTCGAGGTCAATACTATACCCGGCATGACCAGCGCATCGCTCGTGCCCAAGATGGTGCGTGCGGCTGGAATCGATATCACAGATTTCCTTACCGACATCATCGAAAACGGTTGATGCTGTTTTTGCTGACAGATGTCAGTCATACCCCCTGAAACATATAAAATTTATGTTTCAGGGGATTGTTTTGATGTATTGTTGACTATGGGTTTCGCGGGTAGATACCTCCCGGAGGCCATTTCTGTCAAATAAACGATTAAAACGCAAATTAAACGGATAAATATCGCTCCCTTTGCAGAAAAGAAAGTGGGGTATGAAATCTTTATCCGAAATCATGATTGCGGCAGCAGTGGTGCTGCTTTCCGCAAACGCCTGCAACCGTGGCGGCGAATCGGTTGACAATATCCATCAGAACTCCCTCATGACAAAACGGGAAGTTGCCCGCATGTTGTCTTCTCTTCCTATCGGAAGCGGGCAGATGGGCGAAGTATACGACGCAGTAAGTTCCTCTTCGGCCAACGGCTACGATGAAGAATATATGATGCTGGACCTGCTCACTATACCTGGGGCCGGAGTTGGTGACGACCGCACCAAGGCAGTAAAGGCCTCCTCCGCATACTCTGTCCCGATGAAGACACTTATTGCCGATTATCTCGCCGGTAAGGCATCAGCTTCCACCAAGAGCGGCGCGGCCGATGTTCAACGTTATCTGGATGACTTGCGGGACTCCGGGATGCAGATATACTGGCCGTACTCCGAAGAATGGGACGGAGAAACCCTCCCGCTTATAACATTCGATCCAGGGAATGGTGCAGAATCGAACTATGCCTATGTAATTGGTTCGGGAGCAAGAGGATACGAAGTGCTGGATTCGATTTTCGTGGACGAAACCATCGCGCGGGAACGCCCTGTATGGGTTATAAATCAGAATGACGATTCGGGCAGTATTCCCCTTAGTTCCCTGTTATCTACGAAATCATTTTGGGATGACGAGGATGAAGACGACGATGCGGAAAAATATAATCTGCATATAAAGGATTTTACCATGCTCCGCCAATATGACTCATGGTTTGCAGGTGCCTCGGAATTCCATATCTGGTGTGGTGGGGTGGATGGATTTTATGCTTCAACGGAGGAACAGCTCAAGAATTACAGCCCTTCGATTACCGATTTCGTCGTGGTCGTCAAGCGTAGCGAAGTTGGGGAGAAGAAGCGTTTCAATGCCGTTCTCGTGACCGATTTTTCGGATCAGTTGGATAAACTTGCATTCCTGATCGTGGAGGATGACGGCGGTACGCGGACCAATTGGAAATGCTCTGCATCGGTGAAAATCAAGTCCAAGACCTACGGATTTGACATAGACATTCCTTTTCGTACTTCCGACGATGTGGTATGGCGCGGCCAGTTGGGGGCAACTTATTTCACTAAAGGAAAGTCGATCGAAGGCCGTTTCGGTGACGTAAAACTCACATTTGCGTTGGAATAATGTTATAACATATTGTATTATTATGGAAATATTATTACCTTTGTTGCGCATCATAGAATCGTTTGATATGCGCGCAAAGATAATCAAGATCGGAAACAGCCTTGGGATTATTATCCCTCATAAGATCCTGAAGCAACTGTCACTTAAAGAAAGTGATGAACTCGAACTTGAACTTCGAGGCCCGCGGCTCATCATGGAGCCGGTCGGTGTAGCAAATAATCCATTTGCAATACTTGATCACGGTGGCTGGTACGATGATCCGCGTGATTCTTGGGTAATTGCTGAAGAATTGCGCAGTTCAAGAGTCGATTCAAGAGAGGAGATTGAATTATGAAATACCTTTTGGACACTACGGTCCTGATATCAATGATAAAGGGCTTGCATAATGCCCGCACGGCTATCTTAAAAGCCGGGTTTGACGCCTGCGCTGTAAGTGAAATTGCATTGGCTGAACTCATTTATGGCGCGTATAAAGGCGGATATGAGCGTCATGCGGGAGAAATCGATTTTATAAAGAGTACTTTTAAACTGTTACCTATTGGTGATAGCATTGATACCTATGGTAAAATAAGGGCAGATTTAGAACAATCTGGCTTTAAACTAGACAGTCTGGACCTTCTTATAGCATCCACGGCGATAAAGAATAATCTAACCCTGATCACTCATAATACCCGTCATTTCGAGCAGGTCCCGGGCCTTAAACTCAAAGATTGGGAACGCGACTGACACTCATCTCGCAGGCCTTGCAGTCGAATTGCAGTGCAAGCCGGCGGCCGTTGTTGAGGAGGTAGAGGGGGCCGGAGGCTTTTGCGCCCTGGTGAACCGGGCACATCCCCAATTCATATTTGATACAGTATTTCGAACGCATCAGCGGCTCAGCAGAAGTGACATCCCCCGTCTCCGCGTCGCAAAGCGACCCGTTCCGGGAAAATGCTCTGTCGGGGGATGTCACTTCTGCTGAGCCATTTGCTCCGCGAGCGTTCAACATCGGTACCATTCCGACAGGAATTATGTCCAGGTCTGACGCAATGAGGCGGCGTATACTGTTGATCGTAGAGGCGCTCAGCAGAGGTAACGCTCCTCCGGGGACATCCGAAACAAGGCTCTCTACGTGGAAATTGTAGTGCAGGCTCCTCTTTCCGAGTTGCTCCCGGAGCATCGCTTCCGCCCTATCGCGGTTTTCGGCCTTCTCCAGGTCTGCCTTGAACGGGCTTGTGAACTCCCTGCCGTCCTCCGAGCGGACGGTAACATCAATGTTCCATTTCCCGTGGACGTGGACTGAAAGAGCTACCGCAATCTCTCTGCGTGCCGTATTTCTGTCCAGTTCTTTTTCGAAGGAGGTGTCGATATTGCGATATATAGACTGCCCTTCGCGAAGGCTCTCTACAGGTTTGCAAACAATTGTGTTATACGAACATAGGTCTCCGCGGAAGCCCATGACTCCGCCTTTGCCGGCAAAGGCGAATCCATCCCCGTTATGCAGTTCCAGACCCTTGGAGACAGGTTTCAGGCCTATCTCGATATCCTTCCCCCGCCTTCGGATGCTGGTAATGGTCCCAATGAATTCTCCCATCGATTTCGGAGCGTCCATCGAAGACCAGCGTCCCCTCTTCCCGTCGAAGTACAACTCAGTATAACCTCTGTTGAAAGTCTTCCACGGATCCGGTGCAACACCGCCGGACACTTTTCCGAAGGATGCGCGGGCGTATTTCTCCGGTTCTGCCGCAACCAGGCCGTCAAGGGCGTCGGAGTAGTATCTGGTTATATTGCGGACATATGAGATGCTCTTCAGCCTGCCCTCGATTTTGAACGAGCATACTCCCGCGGCTGTAAGTTCCGGCAGCCTGTCGTGCAGGTTAAAGTCCTTGAGAGAAAGGAGGGCCTTGTCTTTGACCAGAACCTTGCCGGATCCGTCGACCAGATCGTACATCGAGCGGCAGGCCTGAACACATTCCCCCCTGTCAGCGCTCCGTCCGTTCAGATATTCGCTCAAGCGGCACTCCCCGCTGTAACATACGCAAAGGGCTCCGTGAACGAAAAACTCCACTTCGCATTCTACCGCGGCGCAGATCTCCCTGACGGTCGAAAGCGGGAGTTCGCGTTCCAGGACTATCCTGCTGCAACCTGCTGCGGCATAGGATTTTGCGTCTTCAGCGGTGCGGATGGCGCACTGCGTCGAAGCGTGCAGTGGAACTATGATATCTTCCCAGGAACAGATGCGCATGTCGCGGATGATGAAAGCGTCCACTCCAGCCGCCTGCTCAGCAAGCATCTGGCGGTGGACCTCTTCCAACTCGTCGTCCCTGAGGAGGATATTTACCGTAACGAACACTCGCGCGCCAAACTTGTGCGCATACTCGCATAAGCGGGCTATATCTTCAACTTGGTTGCCCGCATCCTTCCTTGCCCCGAACTGCGGCCCTGCGATATATACGGCATCGGCACCGCAGTCAATCGCAGCGATGCCGATGTCAGCATTTCTTGCCGGAGCCAGAAGTTCCAGGAAGGTTTTCATCCTTACTTGATGGCAGCAATCATTGCCTGAGCGTTCTTCAGGTTGTTGGGATTGATCTTGGAAGGATCGGCAACAGCCTTCTGATAGTATTCCTTCGCCTTGGCATTATCCTTAAGCTGCTGATAGGAAACAGCGATGCTGAAGAGAATGTCTCCGCTGTTCTTTGCGGTGGGGGCAAGTTCGATGTACTTCTCGAAGAATTCAATGGCCTGCTTGGTCTTTCCGCCATTGGATGCAGCGGTACCGGCTATCTGGTATGCCTTTGCATTCTCGCCGTATTTGTTGGACTCGAGAGCAGAGGCGATAGCATCGTCATATTTCTTAGCCTTCAGGCTGGCGGCTGCATCCTGCTGATAGAGGTTGATCAACTGCTTGCTGGCAGCCTTGTCCTGACCGTTCTCAATAGCGGCCTGGAATGCTGCTATTGCGCCTTCCTTGTCACCTGTAGCCTTGAGGGCTGCACCGAGACGGAGGCTTGCCATTCCGTTGGCTGCATCTTCGGCGAGTACTTCTTTGTAAGCTGCTGCTGCGGCAGCATAGTCCTTATCGTTGAAGAAGCCGTTGGCTTTCTGCATAAGAACCTGCGGAATCAGCACGGTAGCATCGTCGGCGATGTTGTCTACACCGTATTTGTTTGCTGTTTCGATGGTCTCCTTGAGGCCTGCTACGGCCTTGTCGTATTCTGCCTCGTTCACGGCCTTCTTTGCAAGGGCGAACATGAGAACGGGAATGGAATTCTTGCAGTTTGTGACAATCTCGGCCCCTTCTTCGCCAAGGGCTTCCGCCATGACAAGGGCCTCCTTGAAGTTTTGTAGGGCCATCTCTACATTACCTGCTTCATTTGCAGTAATGCCGTTGTTGTAGGTTTCTGTTACCGTTGCAAGATCCTGGGCATAAACCAGGCTTCCGCAGAGCAGAGATGCTACAATGATGATAAGCTTTTTCATTTTCTTATAAGTTGTGTTTGGTTCAATACTTGTTACTGAATCGCAAAAATAGTAAATTTTGTTGTATTTTTGTGCCAGATGCCTTATTATGTTTAAAGCGTTCAGACACATATATCTTATTTCAATTTTCCTGGCGCTGTCCGCCGGGATGTATGCGCAGGACCTTCCTTCTCTCGGGCGCCGGTCCGGCATTACTTCCGGAACATTCCCCAACGGCATCTCCTACTACCTCGTCCCCAATACATATTCCAAAGGTTATGCCAATTTTGCACTTGTTCAAAAAGACGCTGACACTCAGGAAGATGTGAGGGCCGCATTAGGCTACGATTTCCTTTCTTCCAAAGGAGTAGGGTATACTCCGGACGGATATGTCTCCTATGCGGGAGGCTCTGCAATCTTCAATTTTGAAGATGTTCCGACCTTCCAATCCGTTGCATTGGATTCAACCATAGTCCTGCTTTTCAATCTGATAGGCAAGCATCAGGGTGAGCAGGCGATCGTGGCCAGCGGGGATATAGATGTCGCGCGTCTGAAAGACCGTCTCTACATCATGTCCCTGACGGTATCAAAACGCACGCCGGCGGCCAAAGCCCGGGAGTATGAATGGAACCCTTCTGCGAAACCACGTTTCATACATTATAACAACGGCTGTAACAGTCTGGCGGAGATCAGCATCAGTTACTCTTCTTCCCGTACTCCCCAGAAATACATGAGTACCCCCCAGCCACTGGTTACCAATATGTTTGCCAGGCAGTTGGGGTATATCCTCCGCAAGCGCATCGAAGAACTCTTCGCCGAAAGCAAAGTCCCTCTTGCATACGTGCGCTTCAAATATCTCGACAGCGCCTCCACCGATTCTGACGAAACTTATACTCTGATTGCCGGAGTCGCGGAAAATGACGTGCAGGAGGCCACCCGGCTGATTGCAGGAGTTCTGGCCGATATCGACAGGAATGGGGTTTCTCCCGAGGAATTCCGCGATGCGAAGGCCCGCTTCCAGACCTGGACGGAAAGGATGGCGGATGCCCCGGTGACAAACAGGGAATACGTTTCGTCCTGCGTCGCCAACTACGTCTACGGCGCAGGGATGGTCTCTCCGAAAGAAGTGATCAGCTTCTTCTCGGGGCGAAAAATCCCTATCGAGCAGGACCTGTCGATGTTCAACCGCTTCATCGCCGCCTTGATAGATCCCGCCCGCAACCTTGGCTTGAGTTACGGCACCCCGTCCGATTCCCTCGACACAGGAGCGCTGCTACAGACCTTCCAGAATGCCTGGAAAACCACTTCTACACCGACTGCCTACCATGTCAAGTCAAACGATACACTTGCCCTCTACTATCCTGTAGAGAAGAAAATGAAGATAAAGTCCGAGACAGTGGATCCCCAGACGGACGGAACTATGTGGACTTTCGCCAACGGGATGAAGGTGGTGTTCAAGAAGACGGCCGACAATCAGGTCCGTTACGCTATGATGATACGCGGTGGCTACACGGAAGTCCCTGACATCGGGGAGGGAGAAAGTGCATTCGTGGGAGATATGCTCGGCCTTTACGATGTGAGCGGCATGAGTTCGATGCGATTCCGCAATATGCTGGAGGCCAATGGTATAACCATGAATTGTGAGGTTACTATCGCGGATATGTGCATCCGTGGCTCAGCACCCGCCGACAAATCGAACCTCCTCTGCCGTTCGCTGCTGTCCATTCACAAGAGCCGTTCCCTGAACAAGGATGCCTTTGCATACTACAAGAAGTGCGAGGCGCTCCGGCAGGAAGATTTCCGGCAATCGACCGACGGGATCAACGCCGTCACCGACAGCATCATGTGCCCGGATTTCTACTATCCTGTCACCAAGACCGTCGAGAAACTCAGTGACAATCTCCCAGAAAAGGCGGAAAGGTATTTCGCCGCCCAGTTCTCCAAGTGCCAGGACGGCATCATATTCATAGAGGGCAATCTCAATCCGTACTACCTGCAGAGGATACTGGTCAGGTCCATGGGAGCCTTCCGCACAAGCAGGACCTTCTCGGTGCGGCCTAAAGTGAAATACCAGCAGCGCTCAGGATGGTCTACTTATACCGTAGGGAAGACGGACCGCCTTATTGGGGCCGGATCGGGAGCGAATCTTGCGATGGCTGCCGAGAGACCCTTCACCATGCAAAACTGGTGCGCCTTCCGCATAGCGGTAGAATACCTGCGTCGCGAACTTATCAGGGATATGGCGCCGTTGGGACAGTATTTCGAGATATATCCTCAACTTCAGTTGCTTCCCGTAGAACGTATCGCGATTTTCGTTAACTGCAGTTCCTGCCCGTCCGCAGGCCTTCCTGCCGATGTCGAACCCGCAGACCCCATGGAAGTGGCAAGCAAGTTGCGTGATGCGCTGCCGCGTATTTCGGCTGGTTCGCTCTCGGCGAGCACCTTGAAAGGTCTGAAGGAGGCTCTTGCGAAGGAGATGGCTGGCGAAGCATCCGACCCCGACTATGTCATGGACGCATTCCTCCTGCGATATTCCGAAGGCAAGGACGTCCTTTCAAATTACTCCACCTATCTTTCAAAGGTGAGCGCCGAAGATGTGATGAATGTCATTTCCTCCCTCGACAAGGGTAGCAAGGTCGAATATATTATCAAATGAGGCGGGAAGATTTCGGAACTATAGTCGAGATAGGAGACGTGCTCGTCAGCGAGGATGTCATCTGCGAGTTTTTTGCCTGTGATTACCCCGTTTGCAAAGGTGCCTGCTGCATAGTGGGCGATAGCGGAGCGCCTCTCGAAGAGGATGAAATCCCCGCACTGGAGAGGGATTATCCGGCATTCAAGCATCTTGTTCCGGAAAAGGGGCGTGCCGCCGCCGAGGCTTCCGGCTACTTTACCGTCGACCGTGAAGGCGATCTGGTGACCCCGCTGGTCCCGGATACCGAAGAGTGCGCATACTGTTGCTTCGAAGGGGATAACTGCCTCTGTGCCATTGAGAAAGCCGGTCTTGTAAAACCCATTTCCTGCGCTCTCTATCCCATCCGGATAAAGAAATTCAGAGGTGGGGGAATGGCCTTGAACCTGCATCGCTGGGATATCTGCCGCTGCGCTTTTGAGCGTGGAAAACGGGAAGGCATACGCGTGTACCAGTTCCTGCGGGAGCCCCTCATCCGCCGCTTCGGCCACGAATTCTACGAGGCCCTCGATGCTGCCGCGCAGCATTTATGGTAGCGAGCCCCTGTCCGAAATCACTATATAAGTCCAGAAATGATGTCGTCCGCGATGAACCAGTCCTTTTCAGGGATTGGGCCTCGGTCTGTGCGGGCAAGGAGCATAACCTCCTCTTCGTGAATCTGTTCCGGGGTCAGGTCTTCGCCTTCTGATGTCCAGCCGCTCAGGGTCTGGCTGTTCCAACTCCGTCTGTTTCTGACCAGAGAATGCGCTCCCGGGCCCAGGCCTACATAGGGATGACGGGTCCAGTAGGCCGAATTATGCACCGCCTCGTGGCCAGGTAGCGCCCAGTTGGATATTTCATAATGATGATACCCGGCTTCGGCCAGCCGCCGGCACAGGTAATCGTACTGCGCCCGGCATTCTTCCTCATCCAGTTCCTTCACCTCTCCTTTTTCTATCATCTGCGCCAGGGCACTGCCTTCTTCGATGCTTAGTTGGTATGCGGAGAAATGCTCCGGACGCCAGGATATGACCTCCTCCAGCGTCCTTTCCAGAATCTCCATAGTCATTCCCGGTACTCCGGTGATCATGTCGATGCTGACGGCAGCGCAGGGGAGTATCTCCTTGCGCGCCGCGCTATGAATCAGATGGAAAGCCTGCCGTGCACCGTCGGCGGAATGGCGGCGATGCATCCATCTAAGGATGCCGTCATCCAGCGACTGCACCCCCATACTGATGCGTGTAACCCCTAGATCCAACAAGCCCTGGACGTATTCCGGCCCCCGCTCCACTATATCCTCCGGATTTACCTCAATGGTAAACTCGCTGTAGCGATGGCCTTGCGGACGGACAATGCCGGGACTGACCGCCCCATTTTCTTGGGGCGCCAGCCCGGCCCTTTGCCCGTCGCGGAGGGTATTGAGTTGGTCGAGAATCCGCTGCAGAACAGAAAGAGGAAGCACGCTGGGCGTACCTCCTCCAATGTAAAGAGTATCCAGATCCAAGGTCGATTCTATCTCCTCGCGGCGCGCGGCTATCTCCTCACAGACCTCATCGGCCCAGCGGGCCACCGCCGCCTCATCCCTTCCCTTGCACGCAATCTCTGAATAGAAATCACAGTAGGTGCAGAAACTCCTGCAAAAAGGGACGTGGAGATAAATCATTACCTCAACATGGTCTCAGCCTTGCCGAGACGGCCCTGGGCGGTGTACACCTCTGCGGTGTAGATGCCCTTGGTGAACTCGCCTGTGTTGTTGACATATATGCTCACGTCCACATCCTTGCCATTGTAGTCGATTTCGCGGGATGCGGTTGCGGGCATGGCCTCCCCTTCAATGGTGAAACTGGCTCCTGTGCCGTCCATAAGCAGGATTCCGTCGGGATCTTTTACACGCACAAAGATGCGGACAGGACCGGTAGGTGCAAGTTCGTTCTCCGCCAGAGTGAGGTTGACAACCATCTGGGTTACGCGGCTGCTGCGGTCCATCACCTTGCCGGATGCCCCATAGGCGACAAGCGAAATGCTGCGGGCCTTGATGATGGATCCTACTGCCACCTTGTCGGTAAGTGCATTGACCTGCTCGGTAAGGGCGGCGTTGCGGGTGTTGGCCTCATCGGCTTCGCGGCGGGCGTCCGCGGCCTGCACGGTGAGTTTCTTGTTGAGGGTGTTGAGAGAGTCGATCTGCTTTACATAACTGCGCATGATGCTTCGCAGGGTGCCGAGTTCTTTCTCGTACTGGCGCATCTTTGCACGGTTCGTGGCCTCGGTCTTCTTTATACGCTCCACCAACTGTGCGACTTCCTCCTTGGAGGAGTCGAGCTGTGCATTCACGGAATCGTATTCAGTGGAGAGTGACTCATAGTCGTCCTGCAGACTCACGATTTGTTCTGTAAGTTGCTGCTTGTCAATCTCGAGGTCCTTTACAAGACTATTCTTGCTGGACCAGACATATGCGAGGACGGCGCCCAGAGCAATGGCTATAACAGCCAGGACCCACATGATGGGCTTCAGTGCCGAACCTTTTTCTTTGCGTTCGCGCTCTTCGCGCTCAATTCTCATCAAAGGATCTTCTTTTTCCATTTTGTTTCTTTTTTTGTCATCCTGAGCCGGCTGGCTGCCGGCGAAAGGATCTGTTTTGTGCAAAAGTAATGATTTTTCAGTAAATTCGCAGTATGAAATACCTTATACGCTCTATCAAATATTTTGCCTACCTTGCAATCATCCTGTGTATCTTTATTGTAATTCTATCTCTTTTCGGCGTGGTAGGCTCTACGCTCGATGATATTTTCAAGGACGGTGCTGACTCGCTCTGGAAGATAGCAGTCATCATTGCTATATTCGCGGCCATCTATCCGAATCTTGGTTTTGGCCGGCGCAAAGCTTTCGTGCCAGGAGCCTATGATGAAATCCGTCTGGGAGTAGTGGATGTAATGCATGACCGCGGTTACGTGCTTGAAGACGAGAACGGGGAGAATCTCAAATTCCGCATCCAGTCTCCCGTGATGCGGCTGACCCGCATGTTCGAAGACCGCATCACATTCACCCGAGCTGCTACCGGTTTTGAACTCGAAGGCCCAGTCAAGGATCTCGTGCGCATAGTCAGCGCCCTCGAAACCCGCTTCCGCCAGGAATAATTAGATTGCCGTCGTCTTTTGCTGTAGCCACTGCCCGTCGAAGTCATCTAGATAAGGGCGGAGGGTGGCATAGACTTGTGCGTGGTAGTTGTTCAGCCATTCGCGTTCTGCCGGGGTGAGCATCTCCACAAGGAGGGGCGCGGTGTCGAAGGGACAGAGAGTCAGCGGCTCGAAGCGGAGCCAGGTCCCGAAATCGTTCAATCCGGCAGAGACGCACAGAAGCAGATTTTCATGACGCACACCATGCATACCTTCACGGTATATGCCCGGCTCGTCGGATGTCACCATACCTGCCTCGAATCCGGTGGAATTCAAGTTCTGACGTATATCCTGCGGCCCTTCGTGCACACCAAGGAACCAGCCGACACCGTGTCCTGTACCATGCCCGAAGTTCCTCTGGTATGCCCACAACGGTTCTCGTGAAAGCACGTCCAGGCGGCATCCGGGCGTGCCTGAGGGGAAGACCGCTGAAGCCAGGGCGATGTGAGCGCGCAGCACGAGGGTGTAATCCTCCATCTCCAACGGAGTGCAAGGCCCGAGAGCCAAGGTACGGGTTATGTCGGTGGTGCCGTCAAGATACTGCCCGCCCGAATCACAGAGATACAGGCCGTGTGGCTCCAGCACCGGCGCACTCGTCCGGGGAGTAATATAGTGCGGCAAGGCCGCGGATGGCCCGTAGGCCGAGATAGTTTCGAAACTGTCGCCCTGGTAACCGGGGATTTCCGCCCGCAACTGGCCTAGCCTGACGGCCGCATCCCATTCACTCACGGCCCGTTCGTTCTGAACGCAACGGTCCAGCCAGTGGAGGAATCTCACCATCGCGAGGCCGTCCTGCACGTGGCAGTTCCTGAATCCTTCGATCTCCACGGCATTTTTTACCGCCTTCCACCCCTGTACGGGAGAAGGACAGGGTATGAGCCTTGCCTGGCCGATCAGAGAGCAGAGGTGGTAGTTAAGAGTATCCGTATCCGCCAGCACTCGCCCGTCGAGTTCGCTGAGCGCAATCTCCGTCTCTTCGTAATAACGGAGAAAGATGCCATCCTCCTGAAGTTCTGCGAAGGTGGCCTCTGTCACGGGATCCTCCACAATTTCCTTCTGCACGAACCACTCGGCGGTCTCCGGTCCTACGAGCAGGAATGAAATCACGAGGGGATTGTATTCTATGTCAGATGCCCGTACGTTCAGTGTCCAGGCGATGTCGTCAAGGGTGTTAAGGAAGATGTAGTCAGCGCCCTGGGCATCGAGATAGTCACGCAGGCGACCCAGACGCTCTATACGGCTTTCGCCAGGATCGACTGTGAAAATGGGTGTCTGGGGAATGCCCGGCCTGTCCGGCCAGATAGCGTCCAGCATATCGGGAATGCTAACTATGTGACAGGCCGCGCCGTTGGCGTTCATAGCCTGCTTGATTCCGGAGATAAAAGCCTGGCCTACGCAGATTCCGTCCACAGCGAAGTATACTTCGTCCTCATCTGCAAACTTCCCGGCAAGCCACTGATCTATAGGGACTTGTTCCGGAACGCGCATTTTGTGCAGCTCCACGCCGGTCCCCTCAAGCTGCTGCACAGCCTGGATGAAGTAGCGGGTATCGGTCCAAAGTCCGGCGTGGTCCAGAGTAACTACCACGTCGCCTGCTTCACCGGTGAATCCGGTGAGCCACTGTATGCACTTCCAGCGCTCGGCGGGATACTCGCTTCCGTGCGGATCAGACCCAGTCACGATTACGGCATCCCATCCGCGGCTGCGCATCATCGCCCTGAGCCGTGCTATCCTGTCTGCATAGATGTTTTCCATAATCACAAATGTAATAATTTTCGTTGACTACCAGAAAAAGAGTTAAATTTGCATTCTATGAAAGTAGGGAATCTGGATTTGGGCCCCAGGCCCGTGCTGTTGGCTCCGATGGAGGATGTTACTGACGTGAGTTTCCGCATCCTCTGCAGGGAGCAGGGGGCGGATATGGTTTATACTGAATTCATACCCTCCGACGGCCTCATCCGCGATGCCTCGAAGGCCCTCGCCAAGATGAAAACGCTCGAAGAAGAGGCTCCGGTGGGCATCCAGATATATGGGCATATCCCGGAATCGATGGTAGAGGCCGCGAAGATGGCGGATCATGCCGCAGAACTGGTCGGAGGCCACGGTGCGGATGTAATAGATATCAATTTCGGCTGCCCCGTCACCAAGATCGCGGGCCGTGGAGCCGGTTCCGGAATGATGCGTTATCCCGACAAGATGGTGGCTATCACCAAGGCTGTGGTAGAGGCGGTGGGCAAGCCCGTTACCGTGAAGACACGGCTCGGCTGGGATAACGACAGCAAGATAATCGTTGAACTTGCCGAACGCCTGCAGGACGTTGGTATCCAAGCTCTTACCATCCACGGCCGCACCCGCTGCCAGATGTACAAAGGCTGTGCGGACTGGACCCTCATAGGAGAAGTGAAAAACAATCCCCGAATGCATATTCCCATCATCGGCAACGGTGACATCGCTACCCCGCAGCAGGCCCGCGACGCCTTCGACCGCTACGGAGTAGACGGGATAATGATAGGGCGCGCCACCTTCGGGCATCCCTGGCTCTTCCGGGAGGTCAAGCATTTCCTGGCCACCGGCGAAGAGCTCCCGCCGCTCTCTATTCAGGAAAAAGTGGCCCTGGCCAGGCGCCAGCTGGCCCTTTCTCTGGAGTACAAGGGCGAACCCAGGGGAATATATGAGATGCGCCGGCATCTCTCCTGCTACTTCAAGGGCCTGCCGGACTTCAAGGATACCCGCATGAAGATGGTTACCACCCTCGATGCGGCAGAATTATATTCGATACTCGACAATATTGCAGAACGCTATGCTGATACAACGTTTGATTCTTAATCGCGCCGCCAAGGTCTGGCGGAAGGCTCCCGGAGCGGGAGTGCCCACCATCTGCGTTGGAAACATTACCGTGGGCGGGACAGGAAAGACTCCCCATACAGAGATGATTCTCCGCATCTTACGCGCTCAGAGGCCGGATGCGGGCCTGGCCGTCCTTTCGCGCGGCTACAAGCGCAAGAGCAAGGGGTTCCAGATGCTGACTGCTGACAGCAGCGCTGCATTTGGAGGGGACGAACCCGTGCAGATCAAACGTAAATTCCCCGATGTGGCTGTGGCTGTGGACAAGAACAGGGTAGAAGGGTGTGCAAAATTGGTGGAGGCTGGCGCGGATGTAATAGTGCTTGATGATGCCTTCCAGTATAAAAAACTTCATGCAGACCTGAACATTGTGCTTGTAAATTACTGGCGGCCAATATTCGAAGACAGCCTGCTGCCATTCGGGCGGCTCCGGGACCTGCCTTCGCGCATCGGCGATGCCGATGTTGTAATAGTGACCAAATGCCCGCACGAGATGGATGCCGAAGAGAAGGCCGGGTGGAGGGAAAAACTCGGTCTGCGCGAAGAACAGCAGATATTTTTCACTACTGTCGATTACGACGCCGCCGTGGCGGTATGGCAGGAAGAGGCAGATCCGCGCTACAACTACTCGAAGACGGTTGTCCTTTTCAGCGGCATCGCCGACGACACCCCCCTGCGCGCATACCTGAGCGATACATATAAGATAGTGGATGTGCTGAAGTTTCCCGACCACCATAAATTTTCCAGAGCCGATATCCGCACAATCGCAGCATCTGTGCGCAAACATCCCACTGCAGCCCTCCTTACAACAGAAAAGGACGCTGTCCGCGTCCTCGACTGTAAAAAAGTGGATGAATCTATACGGAAACGCCTGTTCGCTGTGCCCGTGAGGGTCTCTTTCGTTGGAGAAGGCGAAGCAGAAGCATTCGCGCAGATTCTGGCTAGACTGTAAGGATTTCCTTTTCTTTGGCTGCTACGATTTCATCGACGTTCTTCACGAACTTGTCGGTGACCTTCTGAACCTCGATTTCTCCTTCCTTTTCGGTATCCTCGCTCATGCCTTCGTTCTTCTGGGCTTTCTTGAGCAGGTCCATTGCGTCGCGTCGGGAGTTGCGAACCACGACCTTTGCCTGCTCGCCGGCGGCCTTGGCCTTCTTAACGAGTTCCTTGCGGCGGTCTTCGGTCAGGGCCGGTACGACGCAACGGATGATTTCACCGTTGTTCTGGGGGGTGAACCCGAGATTTGCGTCGAGAATGGCTTTTTCGATGGCCGGGATGAGGCTCCTCTCCCAAGGCTGGATGGCAAGAGTCTTGGCGTCAGGGCTGCTGACAGAAGATACCTGGGGGATAGGGGTAGGATTGCCATAGTAGTTCACCATGACATTGTTGAAGATGGAGGGATTGGCCTTTCCGACGCGGTATGTCTTGAGGTCTTCCTCCAGGAACGACACGGCCTCCTGCATTTTCTGCTCGGCGGCGTTGAGAATTTCTTTTGCTCTATCGGTTAACATATATGAAATGATTATTATGCGTGAACTACGGTGCCGATCTTTTCACCCTGCAGCACTTTTAGCAGGCCGTCAGGAGTGTTTATGTCGAACACCACGATGGGCACGGGGCCCTGTTCGCAGAGGGCGAAAGCCGTCTGGTCCATCACCTTCAGGTGCTTCACAAGGGCCTCCTGGAAAGTGAGTTCATCGTACTTCTTCGCAGTAGGGTCCTTCTCTGGGTCGGCGGTGTATACTCCGTCGACGCGGGTGCCTTTCAGCAGTGCGCCTGCCCCGATTTCGAGGGCGCGGAGAGCGGCTCCGGAGTCGGTGGAGAAGTATGGATTACCGGTGCCCCCGGAAATCAGTGCAACTCCGCCTTCTTCCAGAACGGCCACGGCATTGTCCCTGGTGTATAATTGTGCGAGAGGTGCCATCTGCGTTGCGGTGAATACTTCAGCCTTGATGCCCTCGGAACGCAGAGCGCTGCACAGGGCGAGTGAATTGATGACGGTGGCAAGCATCCCCATGCGGTCGCCGGTCACACGGTCGTAGCCCTTTCCAATTCCCTGTATGCCGCGGAAGATGTTCCCTCCGCCATTCACAATGGCAATCTGATATCCGGCCTTTACCGCCTTGGCGATTTCGCCGGCGAATTTGCGCAGGCTCTCTTCGTCAAGGCCTTTGCCTGCGGGACCGCCGAGGCTTTCGCCGCTGAGTTTGAGTAGTACTCTCTTATACATCGTGCTTAATGTTGGTTTGCGGAGAACAAAAATATCGGAAAATTCGCAAACTTGCAAGAAATGCCTTATATTTGCAGACCAAAAGTACTAAAAGAGATGTTTATTTTCAACTCGTCCATCGGAAAGAAATTCATTCAGTCCATAAGCGGCGCTTTCCTCATCATCTTCCTGCTTCTGCATGGAACCATCAACTTCTTCTCGGTAATCGACACGTTCACTGGCAGTTTCGGAGCTCCCGACGGCCTTTTCCAGAAGGGTTGCGACTTCATGGCTCTTCCTATCGTGACCATAATGGTGCCGGTACTTGCACTTGGTTTTATCGTGCATATCGGTTATGGTTGCTGGCTTACATGGCAGAACATGAAGGCCCGTGGCGGCGTCAAGCGTTATGAGGTTTCGAGCAAGGCCGCTACCGACAGTTGGAGCGCACGCAACATGTTCGTGCTCGGCATCATCATTCTCGGCGCCCTTTTCTTCCATCTTACCGATTTCTGGGCTCACATGCAACTTCAGGAATTCATGGGTAAAGAAGCGGAGAATCCCTACACTCTCCTCCTTGCGACCTTTGGGGAATGGTGGATCCTGGCATTGTATCTCCTTTGGTTCGTTGCCATCTGGTTCCACCTCTGCCACGGTTTCTGGAGCATGTTCCAGACCATAGGATGGAGCGGGCAGACATGGATGAAACGCCTGAAAGTTATCGGCATCATCGTCGCAACCCTGATTTTCCTTATTTTTGCAGCAGTTGCAGTGAACGCTTTCATCCAGGCAAATTTCCTGATGGCCTAGCGCTTCATTTTGATTATTGCAAATAATTTTTTATCTTTGCGGCCCCTTATTTTTAAGGGATCGCAATTTTTTTAAGTATAACTATTAAAGATCAAGACAGTGGACACACTTAGTTACAAGACAGTTTCGCTTAACAAAGCAACTGTAGACAAGCAGTGGGTTGTCATTGACGCGACGGATCTCGCTCTTGGTCGTCTGGCCTCCAGAGTAGCTCTTGTCCTCCGTGGCAAGAACAAGGCCGGCTTCACTCCCAACGTGGATTGCGGCGACAATGTCATCGTAATCAACGCCGAGAAAGTCGCTCTTTCTGGAAAGAAGATGACCGACCGCGTTTATACCCGCTACACGGGTTATCCGGGCGGACAGAGGTTCTCCACTCCCAAGGAGATCCTTGCATCCAGTCATCCCGAAAGGCTTGTAGAGAGAGCAGTCAGGGGTATGCTCCCCAAGACACGTCTTGGTGAAAAGATCCTCCACAACCTGCACGTTTATGCAGGTCCCGAGCATCCTCACCAGGCACAGAACCCCAAAACCATTAAGTTGAACGAAATCTAAAAGTCGCAAATGGAACAGACACACGCCCTTGGAAGACGTAAAGCAGCAGTTGCACGCGTTTATCTGGCAGCAGGTGCAGGCAATGTAACCATCAACGACCGTCCTCTGGAAGACTTCTTCCCCCAGGACAGCCTGCGTTACATCGTAAACCAGCCGTTTGCAGTGACTGAGACCGAAGGCAAATTCGACGTTAAGGTTAACGTCGTCGGCGGTGGCACCAAAGGCCAGGCCGAAGCTATCCGTCTCGGTATTGCACGCGCCCTCTGCGAGGTTGACAAGGAAGCATATCGTCCGGCTCTCAAGGCAGCAGGTTTCCTCACCCGCGATGCTCGCGAGGTAGAGCGCAAGAAACCCGGTCAGCCCGGAGCACGTCGCCGCTTCCAGTTCAGCAAGCGTTAATATCACGCTGTTTTACTTTCGCACAGTTGCTGTTTAAACCCTCATGAGGATAGTTGCAGCACTGCGGAAAAGGCCGGGGACCGGCAAGGCCGCTACCCTGTCCTTGAAGAAAAGAGACCCGCACAGCGGGAAAAACAATTAACAAGAAACAAACAATGTCACGTACAAATTTCCAAGAATTGCTTGATGCAGGTGTTCATTTCGGACATCTCGCCCGCAAGTGGAATCCTAAAATGGCTCCGTACATCTTCGACCAGAAAAACGGGATCCACATCATCGACCTGCACAAGACTGTCGTCAAGATAGACGAGGCGGCAGAGGAGATGAAGATTCTTGCCAAATCCGGCCGTAAGATCCTCTTCGTCGCCACCAAGAAACAGGCCAAGGATATCGTATCCGAAAAGGCCGCATCCGTCGGCATGCCCTCAGTGACTGAGCGTTGGGCAGGCGGTATGCTCACCAACTTCCCCACCATCCGCAAGGCCGTCAAGAAGATGAGCACCATCGACAAGATGAAGGAGGATGGAACATTCGAAAAACTCGCCAAGCGTGAGCGTCTCCAGATCGACCGCCAGCGCGCAAAGCTCGAGAAGAACCTCGGCTCCATCCGCGACATGAGCCGCCTTCCCGCAGCCTTGTTCGTGGTCGACATCCAGAAAGAAGCCAACGCCGTCAAGGAAGCCAATCGTCTGAATATCCCGGTATTCGCAATGGTTGATACTTGTTGCGATCCCACTCCCGTTGATTATGTGATTCCGGCAAATGACGATGCCGCAAAGAGCGTAGAATGCGTTCTCACCGCACTTTGCACCGCTATCCAGGAAGGCCTCGAAGAGCGCAAGCTCGAGAAGGACAAGGAAGCTGAGGCTGCTCCCGCAGAAGAGGCTCCCAAGGCAGAGAAGACTCTCCGCAGCCGCCGCGCAAAGAAGGCCGAAGAGGCCGCTCCCGCAGAGGCTGAGGCCCCCAAGGCAGAAGAGGCTCCCGCCGCAGAACCCGAAGTTGAATCCAAGTAAACCCCAGAAGTTATGGCAAACATTACTGCAGCAGACGTAATGAAATTACGTAAGATGACCTCCGCAGGCATGATGGATTGCAAGAAGGCCCTCGAAGAGGCTGAAGGCGATTTCCAGAAGGCCGCCGACATCATCCGTGAAAAAGGCAAGCTCGTTGCTGCCAAGCGTGCAGACCGCGAGACCTCCGAAGGTGCCGTCAAGGCACGCATCCAGGGCGGCAAGGGTATCCTTGTATGCGTTGGTTGCGAAACCGACTTCGTTTCCCGCAATGCCGACTTCCAGGCTCTTGCCGATGCTATCGCAGATGTGGCTATCGCCCAGTTCCCTGCCGACACCGAGGCTCTCCTCGCTTGTGTGATGCCCGACGGCAACACCGTGCAGAAGGCCATCGAGGTCCAGACCGGCAAATCCGGCGAGAAGACCGTCATCGCTTATTACGCTCCCGTAGAGGCACCCTTCGTGGCCCAGTACATCCACACCCTCACCGGCAAACTCGGTGCAATCGTAGGTTTCAACAAGGAAGTTCCCGCCGAGCTCGCAAAGGGCGTCGTCATGCAGGTCGCTTCCATGAGCCCCGTTGCAATTTCCGAGGCTGATTGCCCCAAGGAGGTTGTCGACACTGAGTACAAGGTCGCTGTCGAGAAGACCAAGGAAGAGCAGGTGCAGAAGGCCGTTGACGCTGCCCTCAAGAAGGCTGGCATCAACCCTGCACACGTCGATTCCGAAGATCACATCGAGAGCAATACCGCCAAGGGATGGATTACTCCCGAACAGGCTGCACAGGCTCGCGAGATCATCAAGACCGTCAGCGCTGAGAAGGCTGCAAACCTTCCTGCACAGATGATCGAGAACATCGCCAAGGGGCGTCTTGCCAAGTTCTTCAAGGAGAACACCCTCGAGGCTCAGGAGTACCAGATGGGCGACGGCAAGCAGACTGTCAAGGAAGCTATCGCCGCTGTCGATAAGGAAGCAAAGGTCGTTGTCTTCAAGAAGTTCAATCTGAACGACTAATTTGCGTGGTTTTTTCCCGGCCCGTCCGGGAATCCGTTCCAATAAATCAGCCGACCCTCCGGGGCCGGCTTTTTTGCTGCATACTTTTGCGCCGGGCAGCTAAGTCGCTGATTCATAGCTATATCCTAAAAACAAATCGGCCAAAAACGCCGATTTGTTTTCGGGAAGTTGTTGAGAGTCAACTATTTGGGTGCCCGGGTAGGATCAGCGCCGGATGACCAATTTCCAGACTGCGGCGCAGTAGACAAGAAGAAGGCAGGTGCCTATGGCCATCATCGGCCATTGGCCAAGCCCTGTGCGCCCAAGAGCAGTGTATCCCGCAAAGAGGATTATCGCGAGGGCGAAGAAGCCCAGTATCGCGCGCATGTCATATTTAATAGGATATTTTTTCTGGCCGATCAAGTAACTCAGCAGCATTGCGGTGCCGTATCCGGCGAATCCTCCCCAGGCGCAGGCCATATATCCCCAGCGGGGGATGCCAAAGATGTTCACGGCAACCATCACCAGGGCGCCTATCGCGCTCATTACCGCGCCCCAGAGTGTCTGGTCGCTGAGTTTATACCAGAAGGAGAGGTTGAAGTAGATTCCCATGAATATCTCCGCCATCATCACTATCGGCACCACGGCCATTCCGGCACGGTAGTCACCACCTATAATCAACTGGATAAGAGGCAGATACACCACTACGGCAAGGAAGGCCAGCAGGGTGAAGATTACAAAATACTTCATTCCGTCCGCCAGGGTTTCCGGGCTGTTGCGGTCCCGGCTGCCGCTGAATACTATGGGTTCGTAGGCATAGCGGAAGGCCTGCGTCAGCAGGGCCATTATCATCGCAATCTTCACGCAGGCACCATAGATTCCAAGCTGCACCATTCCCTCAGGGGTCTTATCTACCAGGGGATAGAGTATCTTGTCCGCCACCTGATTGAATACGCCCACCAGGCTCAGGATCAGCAGCGGCCAGCTATAACCCAGCATGCGTTTCGCCAGCTTTCCGTCAAATCCATAGCTTATCCCCTTCACCTCTTTGACAAAACCGAAGGTCACCAGGCCCGTGCAGAGCAGATTTGCGAAGAAGATCAGCCCCACTCCATAGTTGTACTTGACGAAGACTTTCAGAAGCTCCGGATGAGCGGCACCCATCTTTGGCAACACCAGGAAGATGAAGAGGTTCAATAGTATGTTTGGGATGATGAATGCGAACTTCAGCGTCATAAATTTCACCGGCCGTTTCTGCTGGCGCAGACGGCTGAACATTATGGCCTGGAAGGCATCCATGGCAACGATAGCGGCCATGCAGCCTATGTATTCCGGGTGGTCGGCATATCCCATCGCACCCGCAATAGGCTGCAGGAAAAGCATCACCAGCGCAAAGAACAGCAGGCTCACTCCGCCCACCATGCGCAGTATGGTGCTGTATACAAGTTTCTCGTCCTCCCCATCCTTATTGCAGAAACGGAAGAGGGTGGTCTCCATCCCGAAAGTGAGGATGGCCAGCAGCAGGGCGGTGTAGGCATACAGGTTAGTGACTATCCCGTAGCCGCCACTCTCCGCCATGATCACGCGGGTATAGACCGGCACGAGCAGATAGTTCAGGAATCTGCCCACTATGCTGCTGAGGCCATAGATGGCCGTATCTTTTGCGAGGGATTTGAGGTTCATTTGCCAAAAACTGTTATAATGTCGGCTCTTCTCATAAGAAGGGGTATTAGGATATGCAAAAATAACTATATTTGTCAAATAATGAATGTCGAAGCATTCTTCAAACAGTATTATCCACGTCTGAGAAATCTTGTACCGATGAATTATAAAAAGCTGCTTCTTCTACTGATTGCCTTGACGTCGGCTATCTTGCCTCTCCTATCACAATCATTCAAAGGAGAAGATTGCTTGTATGATATGTCACCAAAGGCTCTAACTCCTGCTCCTGAAGGTTTTGAACCATTATATATCAGTCAATATGCCCGTCATGGCTCCAGATATGCCTATACGGCCAAGGCATATACTGTGCCTCTTGATATGCTACGTAAAGGTGCCGCTGCCGGTAATCTTACAGATCGTGGAGTTCGGCTTCTTTCCGAATTGGAAAAATTCTGGGAACTGGCACAATACAAAGTCGGAGATCTTACACCGCTCGGTTGGGAGCAGCATAGGTGGATAGCTGCCAATATGGTAAAATCTTTCCCGTCTGTATTCGTCAAAGGAAGCAAGGTGGATGCCTGCTCTTCTGCTTCTGTGCGCTCCATTTTAAGTATGGCTTCCTGTTGTGCAAGCATAGCCCGCGAGGCGCCTGGAACAAAAGTATATGGACATCAGGGCATTCTGGACATACAGGCTACAAGGCCCAATCAAGGCAGGAATCCCTTCAGATACGAGGGCCCGGAATTCTCCTTTCCTTACCCGGAGAGTATGGAAGAATTCTGGATGCGGAAAGCTCCTGACTGCAGTCAAATCTTTTCCCGTTTGTTCAAGGATCCTGTGTCAGGGCTTGGGGATACGAAACCTTATGAGGCACTTTTCTACTATTATATGTTTGTTTCCGGCATGCAGAGTGTCTCCGAAGAAGAAAGGGTTTACGTAGATGACCTGCTGACGGACGAGGAGTTTGCTGCGCTATGGGAAGCAGACAATTATGGGCGTTTCTATGAGTATTTCCCTTACCGGACTTCATGCTGTTCGATAGTGGACGATATCATCGCCAAGGCGGATGCCCGGCTTGCCGGAAATAGCAGGGGAGCAGATCTGCGCTTCGGGCACGATCATGTGCTGCTCACCCTTCTGATGATAATGGATATTGATGACTTTGGCTATTTCCCGACATCTGCCGATGACCTGAAAAACTATTTCCAATCTTTTCGTTCGCCCAAAGCTGCAAATATTCAGTTCATTTTCTATACCCCAAAGCGGGGAAGAAGTAAAAGAGGTGTCGGATGCCTGGTAAAAGTCCTTCTCAACGGTGAAGAATCCCGCCTTGGCAAGCTCACACCTGTCGATGGCCCTTATTATGAATGGTCTGCCGTCAAAGAATATCTGAATTCACGTACTGGCATACTGGTCGGAACGCATTCTTCTACGCAGCGTAAAGAATGGCTCTCTCGCCCAGACGGCTTCTCAAAAAGATATAAGATGGACCAGATAGTCATCCTCAGCAGGCATAACATACGCACTCCGCTGGTGGGCAAAGGGTCTGTCCTCACAAGACTTACAGATTCAGATTATAAGTGGTTCGCATGGGAAGGCGAGACCGCGACCCTCACTCCCAAGGGGGAGAGGCTGGAAACCCTGATGGGCTCTTTCTTCAAGCAGTGGATGGACGAAAATGGTATGCTGTCCGGCTTTGGAAAGGACCCGTATGCCTTCCGTTTCTACGCCAATGCCAAGCAGCGCTGCCAGGCAACAGCGAGGTTTTTTGCTGACGCCCTTCTCCCCGGGAAGAAACCTAATGTGGAGATGAATGTGCAGTACGATACGATGGACCCTGTGTTCCATCCGCAGATAACGAAAATTTCCCCTGAATTCGAGCAACGGGCTCAAAATGAGTTGGATAGCTTAATGGGAGATATCAACGCTCATGTGGCAGAACAGTATGCCCTTATAGAAAAGGTTATCAACATCAGCGGCTCACCCGCTTATCCCGACACGGTCTCTTTTTCCCAGTTCCCATCGTCTGTAGGATACCTCCTTAATGCAGAACCTTATATGAAGGGAGGGCTCAAGATGGCCTGTTCCGTCTCGGACGCCCTGGTGCTTCAGTATTACGAAGAGCCCGATGGGCGCAAGGCTGCTTTCGGCCAGACGCTGACTATCGATGACTGGACTGATATTGCCTCTGTCGTGGAGTGGTATGTAGATGCATTGTTTACCATGCCGTCCGTTGCTATAAATGTGGCGCATCCCCTGTTGCTAACCATCCTTTCCGAAATTCGGAATGAAAATCGCGTATTCAGTTTTCTTTGCGGGCACGACTCGAATATCGGCAGCGTTCTTGCATCCCTTGAGGCCGAACCTTACGAATTGGAAGGAACGATAGAGAAGCATATTCCAATCGGTTCGAAGGTCGTGATCGAAAAGTTCACCGGCAAAGACGGAAAGGAATATGCGGATATCTGGCTGGTATATGCTTCGGCAGAGCAGCTCCGCAACGAAAGCGTACTGTCTTTTACCAATCCTCCTTTAGCATACCAGGTTCGCCTGAACGGCCTCACCGAGAATTCTGACGGACTGTATGCACTTCCTGATGTAGAACAACGTATTACAAAGGCAATAAATGCTTATTGATATTATGAAAAAGTATCTCATCCTCGCCATCGGCGTCGCAGTACTGGCACTGGTGGCATCCGCATGCGGAAACAAGAGAAAGGCAGCTGCTGAAGCCCAGGTACAGGCTGAACAGGAAGCAGTTGCTGTAGAACAGGCAAAACAAGATTCAATCAAAGTGGAAAAGAAACTTTCAGACCTGGCCGAAGAGCCAATTTTCGACATCGTTACCAATTACGGTGTTATCAAGATCAAACTCTACAAGGATACCCCTCTGCACAAGGCCAATTTCGCGAAACTGGCGCTTTCCGGCTTCTATGACGGACTGCTCTTCCATCGCGTAATCAACGGCTTTATGATCCAGGGCGGCGACCCTCTTACCAAGGACCCTTCAAATGCCGATCATTTCGGCACCGGCGGCCCCGGATATACGATTCCCGCCGAGATCCTTCCCCAGTACCGCCACAAAAAGGGCGCCCTGGCAGCAGCGCGCCGCGGCGATGCGGCCAACCCCATGAAAGAATCCTCCGGCTCCCAGTTCTACATCGTGCAGAATGAGCAGACCTGCGCTCAGTTGGATGGCCAGTATACTGTATTCGGCGAGACTATCGAGGGCCTTGATGTCATAGACAAAATTGCCTCTGTTGAGACCGACCGCCGCGACCGTCCTGTCAGTCAGGTAAAAATCGTTAGTATAAAAGCAGAATAATTTTCGTGCACGAGCACAATTGGCACGATATTCGCAATAAATCAATCGAATAGTTTTTTCATAGGTTAAATTTTAGGTTAGAATTGCGAACGCCTCCCGATGAGATATCGAGAGGCGTTCGGTTTTATTGCCGGAACCGGCCTACAGGCCTGGACGGTAGTTGTATCCGAGAGCGTCCATAATCTTGAAGTGGAGTCCTTCCATCTTGCGGGTGAAGTTCTCGTAACTGCGCTTTCCTGGCTCGGTCCATTGCACTTCGCTCAAAGCTTGCAGGCGTGGGATCAGCATGTAGTAGAGTTCGTATTCGTTGCGTATCCACTCCGTCCACACATTGCCCTGCACGCCAAGAATGTGCTTCGTCGCCTCGGCATCAATCTCATCGTAAGGCTCGTAACCATAAAGGTTCCTGGCGTCATAAGGCTTTTTGGGAGGATAAGCCGCACCCACCTTCAAATCTTCTTCAGTAGCCCCCTGCTTGTAGTCGAAGTAGCAGTAGGTCGTAGGACTCATGATGACATCGAATCCCATTTTGGAAGCCTGGATGCCGCCCTTAGTCCCTCTCCAGGACATTACTGTGGCGCCTTCCTCCAAGTCACCCTCCAGAATCTCATCCCATCCGATAATCTTGCGGCCTTTGCCTGCAAGGTAGTCCTGCACGCGCCCCGTCACATAGTTCTGCAACCGCTGTTCCTTGGTCGCGCCGTCGCCGTCCTTGAGGCCTAGTTCGGCAATCTTCGCCTGGCACGCAGGGCACTTCTCCCATTCCTTCTTGGGGCACTCATCTCCTCCTATATGGATGTATTCGGAGGGGAAGAGTTCGCATATCTCGTCCAGGACGTTGAAGATAAACTCAAAGGTGCTCTCCTTTCCAACGCAGAGAACCTGGTCGGAAACGCCCCATCTGGTCCAAACCTGATAGGGTCCTCCTGTGCAGCCGAGCCAGGGGTAGGATGCCATTGCGGCAAGCATGTGGCCAGGAAGGTCGAGTTCGGGGATGACGGTGATGCCTAACTTGCCGGCATATTCAACCACCTCACGGATCTGGTCCTGGGTGTAATATCCGCCGTAACGCTTGCCGTCATGCTTGTTCTTGTCCTTCGTGGTTTGCGTACCTGCGCGGAAGGCTCCGACCTCGGTGAGCAAGGGGTACTTCTTGATCTCTATCCTCCATCCCTGGTCTTCGGTGAGATGCCAGTGGAAACGGTTGATCTTGTACATGGCTGCGACGTCCAGGAAACGCTTGACGGCCGCTACGCTGTAGAAATGCCGTGCGCAGTCGAGGTGGATCCCCCTGTATGTGAATCGAGGTTTATCCTGAATGGTGCAACAGGGGATGCTCCACTTGGCGCCAGCTGCAGGCTTTTCGCTGTATATTTCTACTGGAAGCATCTGTTTCAAGGTGCTTATGGCATAGAGGAAACCATTCTTGTCGGAGGCTGTGATCTTGGCCGCTTTGCTCACGATTTCTATCTTGTATTCCTCTGGAGCCAGGGTCGCATCTTTCAGGAAATAAATGCCTTTCATGGCATCGATGGGAGTGCCGCAGTTCACGCCTGTGGCAACCGCCACGCTGGCCGCTTTGCCGCTGGCGAGATTGATGTCGTCCGCCAGTTTAGCGATTGCTCCGACTGTTACAGCATCCAGGAAGGAATCGTAGTTGAAATTCGCTCCCTTGATTTTGAAACTGCCTTTGGCCATGCTCACGCTCTGCGGTTCAGGGATGATGTTGAGGCTTGTCTCTGCCTTTTTTGCCTGCAGAGATGTTCCCAGGATCAGGCAGATTGCTGCGATGATTATCTTTTTCATATCTAATAAATTATCAATCCTGCTATCCCTCCTGCCACTATCAGCAGGATAGGGTTCGCTTTGAAATAAAATGATGCGATGAAGGCTGCCCCCAGGATGGCCCAGGAGCACCAGTCACCGAAGTTCTCCTCAATCACTTCTACCTGCGGTAGTCCTCCGTCCATCGAGATGCGGAACATCAGGATAATGGCAGCAGCGCCGATCAGCCCCGCGACTGCGGGCCGCAGACAGGACATGATGTCGCCGAACAGGGAGGTGCGATGGTATTTATTGTAGAGGGCGATGATGCCGTAAAAGATGATGAAAGATGGCAGTACCAGCGCGAAGGTCGCTACGGCGGAACCGGCCACACCAGCCACTTCGTAGCCGGTATAGGTCGCGCAGTTGACCCCGATAGGGCCGGGGGTGCATTGTGAGATAGCCACGATGTCCGTAAACTGGCCCTCGGTAAGCCATGCGAATTTGGTAACGACCTGCGTCTGTATCAGCGAAAGCATGGCCGCCCCGCCCCCGAATGTGAAGAGCCCGATGATGAAGAATGTCGCGAAGAGTTGCAGGTAGATCATTTCCTCGTGCGCGCCTCCTTCGCCATGCTGACCGCAGTCGCGGCTGCGATAGTGACCAATATTATATATATGGGAGAAATCTTGAGGAAGGCAACGGCCGCGAGGGACGCCGCCAGGATCAGCCATGCCCACCATTTCCTGCAGCCCTTTTTCGCGAGATTGCAGGCTGGTACCAGGATGAGCCCGACAGCAACCGGGCGTATGCCGCGGAATATCCTGATTATAGTAGGATTGTCCTTGATGCCGGTGAATAGCATGGCGATGAGGAGGATGATCGCGAAGGATGGGAGGACAGCCCCGAGGCTGGCGGCAACAGCTCCTCTCACGCCGCGAAGGCGGTACCCTGAATAGATGGCCATATTGACGGCGAGTATGCCCGGTGCGCTCTGAGCGAGGACTATTATGTCCGGCATATCCTCCTCCGAAATCCATTCCCGTCTGCGCATTTCTGCTTCTATCAGGGGAATCATGGCATAGCCGCCTCCGATAGTGAATGCGCCTATCTTTGCGAAGACGGCGAAGATGCTTCCGAGTGATACCCTGTTTTTCTTCATAGAGCACGAAAATAGTTAAAAAAAATGAAAAAAAAGTTTGGTGGTTTCAAAAAAGTGCGTATCTTTGCAGCCCGTTTCGGAAAAAGGGTTTTCTAAACGGATTATGATCTTTGAAAATACTGGAAGAACAAGTACAAGCAAGTACCGAGAACAAAATAGATCGAGAGCGTCAATTCAAGAGATTGAAAGAGTGCCGGAATCAAGCTAAGAGATAGAATATACAAAGAA
>CACWOZ010000015.1 GCA_902762655.1 uncultured Bacteroidia bacterium | reverse complement strand
TTGTGATATGAAGAAATTGTTTATCCTCATTGCATTGTTCGTTTCGGTTCAGAGTTTTGCTCAAATCGAAACAGATACCCATGTGTTCTGGCAGCCTGGTGCAAAGCTCACATTCGAGATGTTTCAAGGGACAGCCCCGGATTCTTCCTATGTAAAGAAGTTGACAGATCTAAATATCTATCATCAAATCGCCACTGGTTTTTGGGCGGCTCTCGATGTGCCCAAGTCTAAGAAAGGGTGGAAGAAGGGAATGATGGAGAAGTATTACTTCTGTTCAGCTATGGAAAAGGGCAATTCTTTCTTCATTGTAAAGGACAGCACGGAGTTAAAATATGCCCAGTTGATTTGGGATATCTGCGAAGTTGCAACACGCATTTCCAGAAGAAACCTTGATCAGTTTGTGTCTTCCTTGAATGAAGGTTTGGACAAACCTGCCAATGGTGGCGCCTCAATTCAGTATATGACTTGTCTGAATGATGGCAGGCAGTTTGGTAAGGAGTCAGATAGACAGCCTTCTTCAAGAATTGGAGCAATATGCAACCACAGAAGAAGAGATCAGAAGACTAATAACTGATAAGCCTGATGAGGGCTATATGCTTGCTCCCACACTTAACCCAGACTTCAAAAACAGAGGTACTATCAGATACTAATTCTGACTAAGATTTGGGATAGTAAAGTTGAGAGTTATTATGTCAGAAATATGCTTGTTGGCCAGCCTCAGACTTCCCATATTGTTTCGCATTTTGCGAAATGAAAAACAATCAATTTTTACTTTGTAAAGATTTGCATTAGGCTTCCGTTTGGATTATCTTTGTAGAAAACGTTGAGGCTATGTCTGATATTGAAAAAGTACAGCTGTTTGAGAACAAGAAAGTCCGGACGGCTTGGGATGAGGAGAAACAGGAATGGTTCTTTTCTATTGTGGATGTGTGCGGCGTCCTGACTGACAGTAAAGATTATAATACATCCAGGAAGTACTGGAGCAAGTTAAAAGAGAGGCTTATTGCTGAAGGGAATCAGTTGGCGACAAATTGTCTCCAACTGAAGATGGTGTCTCCTAAAGATGGCAAAAGGTATAGTACGGATGTCGCAGACATGGAAGGGGTGTTTAGGGTTATTCAATCTATTCCTTCCAAAAAGGCAGAGCCGTTCAAGATTTGGATGGCCCAAGTTGCAGCAGAACGTATTAATCAAGCCATTGATCCTGAACGCAGCATCGACCAGGCAATTGCAGACTACCGCAGACTTGGTTATTCGGAGGCGTGGATTACCCAACGAATCAAGACTATTGAGATTCGTAAAAGCCTCACGGATGAGTGGAAGAGAGGCGGTGTAACACAAGAAGTGGATTTTGCATTCTTGACCGACCTGATGTCCAAGACTTGGAGTGGCCTCACAACTCGAGAGTATAAGAAGTACAAAGGTCTGACAAAGGAGAACCTCCGGGACAATATGACCAATATGGAACTGCTTCTGAATGCCCTCGCAGAAGAAACAGCAACTGAA
The DNA here is from genome assembly GCA_902762655.1 of uncultured Bacteroidia bacterium. Classification (GTDB taxonomy): domain Bacteria; phylum Bacteroidota; class Bacteroidia; order Bacteroidales; family UBA932; genus Cryptobacteroides. The sequence goes on along the minus strand of CACWOZ010000015.1, from coordinate 46,025 downwards.
CTCAGCAAACAGCGTAATCCTGAAGGTTTGTCGGAAAATGCCGGCGTTGCCAAAGAAGGTGCAGAGGTGGCAAAAACTGCCCGTCACGAGGTTGAGAAACGTCTTGGCCATAGCGTGGTTTCCCGAGAAAAAGCTATTGACCATATCAAGTCTCCAGAGGAGTTGCCATTCCCGGATGAACAGAAGCAGGGATAGTAAAAAAGGAAGGCCTCATGTCAATTAGAGGCCGTTAGCCAGCCTCAGACTTCTCCTGTGACTATCCAAGTTTTTGAACACTGGGGTAAGTGATTGATAATAAATCACTTAACTCCAATTACCCCATAATTTTAACGAGGAAGAATATTGATTTGACAATCAAGCAGTTACAAAGATAAGCCAAGGTTTTTGCCTTGGCTTTTTCTGTCTTTTTACTTCCCAAATATGTCCCATTTTTGGAGGAAATCCTCCTGGTGAAGGAGGGGGAATAGTTTGTTTCACTATATTTGTACTATTAGAAACAATGGTTATGATGAGACGATTCCTTTCCATCTTGGTTATCCTATTCTTTTGCATGCTGAGTCCGAACATAGTCAAGGGACAAAGTTATGGTGCTGTAATCTCTATTTCGGCTACTGCATATGCCCCCGGGATGATAGGCCATGGTATAACCATTCATATTGCAAATATTGAAAGTGGTGAAGTATTTATCTCCAAGAGCCTGCATGTTATTTCCAATAATTCTGTCATCGAGAATGTGCCGGCGGGGAAATATGCTGTTACTTTTGCCGAAATCCCATTTGGTAATATAAAATGGCGGAACCGGTCTCCTGAACTTAAAAATTTTTTCGGAATCATTCAAGTTGATTCAGGAGAGTCTTACTACTTAGGCACTTTTGAAGCGACTTTTGAAGGAAGTTTAAAAGATAGGAGAGTAATGTTTTATTACAGGGACAACATAATACCGGAGAAACTCATTAAGTATTTCAATAAGCATAATCTTCCGACAGAAGATATTAAATACTTTGAACCTTCAGAGAAGTCATTTGTATTTGCTCACACATCTTTATAAGTGGGTTAGTAACTATTCTCATCTGTTGACAATTCATAGTTATATCCGTAATCTCCGACTTCCCCAGTGACTATCCAAGTTTTTGAACACGAGTATAACTTGCTGATAATAAGCAGTATACAACAATTGCACTATATATTTAATGAGGAAGAGTATTGATTTTATAACATCCTAAAAATCAATAAATTACAAAACTGCCGAGGTTGATTCCTTGGCAGTTTTTGGTTTTTTAGCCACTTTGGGACTATCCCTGAAAGAGGAGGAATAGTAAAGAATGATGTTATAGAAAACCATTATCTTTGCAAGGAGAATACTCAGTTAGTATGAATTTTCTGAAAAGACTCGTCCATTCCAAGGCAACACCAGAGGAGACGGTGGTGCCGGATAGTAATATCAAGAAATATCCTGAGCCTTCTGAAAAGGTGCAGGAACTTTTGCAGAGGGTTCCAAGTACTGGCAAGATGCTTTATCAGTATATTAGGCACACCAGCATTTCAAAAGAGTGGAAGTACTGGGCTTTCGAGCTGTTGGAGAAAGAGATTGAGACCCCTGGTATTATTCAGTTGGCAGGGGAAGATTTGGATATGTTTCCCACTGCATTTGCGGAACTCCTTGATACCATTTTCAAGGAACTTGATATAGAGATTAATCAGGAAACTGCATATTGTTCGTATGTAATGAGCATTGCACAGGAAGTGATTCGAGGTGAAAGGACAGCACGAAGCGGATTTGAAGTTCTGGGCAGAGCAGCACCGGATACTGATTTTCAGGAGCCTTTCTACGACTTTTATATTTGGGAAGACTGTACCGATGAAGTTGATTTCCTGACGATCAAGGGAAGTGGACTCAGAAAGGATAATGTCGAAGAATGGATGCACCAGTTTTTTGAGAAACTGGTCATAGCCAATCCTAAATACTGCTCTGGTTCAGTAAATAATTTGGGGTAGTTTCCAAGACAAATAGTTGTCAATTATACTTGCCGGATTGGGGTTGATTCGCTATATTTGCGAAAAAGGGTTGAAATGGCAAGAACAATTAATATCAGCGCAGATGGAGTCCAGGTTGAAGTGCGTTATGGCGGTGTTGAGGGAGATTTCATCTCTCTGACTGATATCGCCAAGTATCGCACTGCTGAAAATCCCGGCTATGTAATCCAAAACTGGATGCGCAATCGCAATACAGTGCGTTTCCTCGGGCTTTGGGAGCGTTTCCATAATCCTGATTTCAATTACATCGAATTCGAGGCAATTGAGAGAGCTTATTGTGCTCGTGAATCTGGAGAGTATGAATGCCGAACTAATTAAACTCGAAAGAAAGCTATTGCAGGGATAGCAATCCGATGTATTTAGTGTCAAATGAGGAGCCCTTAGTCTGCATCAGACTTCCCCTGTGGCTATCCAAGTTTTTGAATACAAGTGTAACTAGCTGATAATAAGTGGCATAGACCATTTACACCATATGTGGAACGAGGAAGAGTATTGATACAATTCGTTGAATATTAATTTATTACCGCCCTAAAGTTACCTTTCTTTATGGGCGGTCGTTATTTGTTTTGCCCTACTTTTTCGAGCCACAATATTATGACAGTATTCCTCCTCTTTCAAGATAATCAGTTTCATAACGATTTGCACGGCTCGTAGCAAATCGTTATTTTTGTAATGCCTAAATATGTTGTTATGTCTGATATAGAGAAAATACAGTTGTTTGAGGACCAGAAAGTCCGGACAATATGGGTTGAGAGCGAAGAGAAGTGGTATTTTTCTATCAAAGATGTGGTTTTGGTACTTGCCGATGCAAAGGATCCCAAGGATTACCTTTCCAAGATGCGACGCCGCGAACCGGAACTTGCCAAAGGGTGGGGACAGATTGTCCACCCCCTTGTTGTACATCTCCCACTGCGTTCACAGCTTCATCCAAGTGGACTACGGCATGGCTGAACGCGAACTAAAGAGGGAAGCCGAAGAGTACAATGCCTTTAAGGGCTACCATGTCATCGGGAGGGTCGATTGGAAGGAGCACGACCTTGCGCCGCACGGGCAGTATGCTCCCAATTTCAGCATTACCGAGGGGGAGATGCAAAGAGCCATGTCATACGTACGAAAGAACGTCGATCCGTATTGTTTCATGGAAATCTATGAACGGAATGATGACAAGGGCAAAGACTGGGGCGCAGAGCGGTTTGCCGTGACATTTCTCTTCGCCGACGGCATAGCAACCTACTACCATCTTTTCTGCCTGGAGTTTGGCAAGGTTCAGTATGTGGTAGCCAGATAGAAAAAATCCATCTTTTTTTCTTATGATAATTAACAAAAATAGTTATATTTGCAGTCCTTTTCAGGAAGGGACCTTAGCTCAGTCGGTTTAGAGCGCTTGCTTCACACGCAAGAGGTCGGCAGTTCGAATCTGCCAGGTCCCACTCCAGCAGGGTTCCCATGGGAATCCTGCTATTATTTTATGTATTTTGCCAAAGGTCGAAAAAAATTAGTATTTTTGTATTTTGTGAGTATAACACACAACTATGGAAAAACAAAAGTACGTAGTATCTGAAACCGACCTGCAAAATGCCCTCAAACTCAAAGGGGGCTTTGGACGTTTTATAACCCGACGCATTCATCATTTCCTCGAAATAGACAAGATCAACACCATGCACGAAAAACTCATGGCAAATGATGGTCCTGCTTTCTCCGAAGCTGTTCTTAAGGAAATTGGTGTGACTTATGAAATTCTTCCCGAGCAACTTAAACGTATCCCCGAAGAAGGTGGTTTCATCACGGTATCGAACCATCATTTCGGCAGCATAGACGGTCTTATCCTAAGTTCCGTAGTAGGCGGAAAACGTGCAGATTACCGGATTCTAACATCTTTCCTCCTCGCCCTTATTCCCAGTCTCAAGAGCAGTTTCATGCCCGTTGACAACCTCAGTGGAAGCACCGCTTCTGCGAAGAGCATCCACGGCATACGAATGGCCTTGCAGCACATTCACGACGGCGGGGCTCTGGGGTTCTTCCCGGCAGGAGAGGTGGCGACTTATCAGAAAGGAGCGAAACGCACGGCCATAGGCAAGAAGAAGGTTATAGAAGACAAACCCTGGGCTGATAATATCATCAAACTTATAAAGAATTCCGGCTTCCCGGTGGTTCCCATCTACTTCGAAGGCACCAACTCAAAGTTTTTCCATTTCCTGGGCAAGATTCATCCGAGACTACGCACCGTGCGGCTCATTCACGAAATGCTCAACAAAAAAGGTACGCATGTAAAAGTCCGTATCGGACAGCCCATCAGTCCGGAAGAAATCAGTAAATACAGCGTTCCCGAACTCGGAAAATATCTGCGCAACCGCACTTACGCCCTTCAGGCCGAATGTCTTGGGAAGACAGCGGAAGCCGTGCACACAGGTTTCTCTACTCCCATTATCGATCCCGTCAATCCCGATTTGGTTGCAAACGAGATGCTGGCAGCCGAAGACAGGATTCTCTTCGAATACGGAGACTACCGCGTTTATCTTACTGAGCCTGACAGGGTCCCGAATGCAATGAAAGAACTCTACCGCCTGCGTGAAGAGACTTTCCGGGCCGTAGGGGAAGGTACCGGCAATTCTTATGATACCGATAGTTTCGACCCATATTTCCAGCACCTGATTCTCTGGAGTATTCCTAATAAAGAAATCGTGGGTTCTTACAGGATAGGTGTCGGCAGAGAATCTTATGATAACCATGGCGGAATAAGCGGCTTCTACACTTCTACCCTTTTCAAATACAGCGAATCAAGTCGGAGTATACTCAGGGACAGTCTGGAACTCGGCCGCACCTTCGTGCGTCAGAAGTACCAGCGCGAAATCCAGAGCCTCAGGCTTCTTCTTACCGGACTTGCCGCTACCACTCTCAGATTTCCCGAGCAGAAGTATTTTCTGGGTCCTGTCAGCATAAGCAACGATATTCCGGATTTCTACAAGAGCCTGGCAGTATGGTTCCTGGAGAACAAGGCTTCCGACCCCGAAACCAAGGCCCTGGCCTCCCCTACTACCGCATTTATTCCCGACTGGCTCAACGTGGATCCTGCCGCGCTCCTCAATAAAATCGAAAGCATCGACGAGTTAGACAAACTGATTGCAACTCTCTCCGACGGCAAATACCGCCTTCCCGTACTTGTGAAAAAGTACTTCAATTATGGCGCGAGACTGATTTGCTTCAATGTCGATCCGGATTTCAACAACTCTCTGGACGGACTCATCCTGCTTCCTTTGAAGGGCTTTCCTAAAGACCATCTCAAGACTCTGGTCAAGGTTCTGCCTCAGGATCAGCAGGAACTCATACTCAGCGACTCCCCTCTAACTTAATTCTTTGCAGCCTCGGATTCTTTACGTATATTTGCAAGGTTTAAACAAGCAAATATATGTGTGGAATTGTTGCTTATCTCGGATGCCGCGAGGCATATCCGATTCTGATACGAGGCCTTCACCGGCTCGAATACCGCGGGTACGACTCCGCAGGAGTTGCGGTTCTAAATGACAAAGGTAAACTGAATATCTATAAAGCTGTGGGCAAGGTTGCCAACCTGGAGCAACTTGCCATGGGACAGGACTGCTCAGGCAGCCTTGGCATTGCACATACACGCTGGGCTACTCACGGAGAGCCCAACGAGGTCAATGCCCATCCCCATATCTCCCAGAGCGGAGACCTTACCATGGTGCACAACGGCATCATCGAGAATGCCGGTGCCCTGCGGGAACAGCTCATAAAGAAAGGTTTCACCTTTCGCAGCGAAACAGACACTGAAGTTCTCCTCCAACTAATCGAATATACCCAGCAAAAACACAATGCAGACCTTGCCAGCGCAGTTCGTTCTGCACTTAAGAAAGTCATCGGGGCATACGCCATTGCCGTCATCGACCGAAAGGAACCCGGCACCATAGTCACTGCGCGAAAGAGCAGTCCACTGGCTATCGGCCTCGGGGAGGGCAATAGTGAGTTCTTCATCGCAAGCGACGCCTCCCCCATTGCCGGATATACCAATAAGGTTGTCTACCTTAACGATGAGGAAGTAGCGATTTGCCGCCGGGGCGAGGATCTGCAGATAAGCACCCTCGGGGCAGACAAAGTGGACGTACGCATAAAAGAGATAGATCTGGACGTCAGCATGCTGGACAAAGGAGGTTTCCCCCACTTCATGCTCAAGGAGATTTTCGACCAGCCGGCCGTCCTGAAAGATTGCATGCGCGGCAGGCTCCTCCCTGCACACCGCCGCATAATACTCAGTGCCGTCACAGAGCATCGCGAAGAGCTGCTGAATGCAAAGCGCTATGTCATGGTAAGTTGCGGCACTTCGTGGCACGCCGCCCTCATAGGCAAGCAACTTATAGAACAGTTCTGTCGCATTCCGGTGGAAGTGGCTTATGCCAGCGAGTTCCGCTACAGCGACCCGGTAGTAGGCCCCGGGGACGTGGTTTTCGCCATTTCCCAAAGTGGCGAAACCGCCGATACTCTATCCGCCGTACAGATGGCTTCCGAGCGCGGCGCCATGGTTTTCGGCATTGTAAATGCCGTGGGCAGCAGCATAGCACGGGCATCCGACACCGGCACTTACATTCACGTTGGGCCTGAAATCGGTGTGGCCAGCACCAAGGCCTTTACCGGCCAAACCACCGTGTTCGCTATGCTGGCACTTGCCATTGGCCGCGAGAAAGGCACAATCGGCGAAGATACATATTATGAGGCCCTATCCGAACTCGAGCAGATTCCTGACAAGATCAGCCGCATACTCGAAAAGAACGACGAGATAAAAGCCCTCGCGCAGCAGTATAAAGACAATAAAAACTTTCTCTATCTTGGCCGCGGCATGAACTATCCCGTTGCCCTCGAAGGAGCTCTCAAACTTAAGGAAATCAGTTATATACATGCAGAAGGTTACCCTGCCGCCGAGATGAAGCACGGGCCTATCGCTCTGGTGGATGAGGATATGCCCGTGGTATTCCTCGCGACACACCATAACCTCTACGAAAAGATTCTCAGCAACATGCAGGAGGTAGTAGCTCGAAAGGGCAGGGTGCTGGCTATCGTGAGCGAAGGCGACACGGTGGTAAAGCAGATTGCCGAGCACGTCATCGAAGTGCCGCGCACACCTAATTTCCTATGCCCTCTGGTATCGGTCATCCCACTCCAGTTGCTCGCATATCATATTGCTGTTGCCAAGGGCCTGGACGTCGATCAACCCCGCAATCTGGCAAAGAGTGTAACCGTAGAATAACAGTATCATGAAATACAGAAAACTCAGTTCAGAAGAGATCAGCGCCCTCCAGAGCCAGGGTTGCTCCGCTGAAGACTGGCAGCAGATAGAAGTCGCGGCCGGATTCAGCACGGCGAACATCGTACGCACCTCATTTAGCGGGCAGATACGCCTTGGGAGTTTCGATAGCGAATTTACACTTCCCGGAGGCCTAATAAGGCATTCGGGCATCTGCGACGCCACATTGCACAACGTCAGCGTAGGGAGCGGGTGCTGCATACGTGCAATCCACGAGTATATAGCGAATTACGACATCGCCGAAGGCGTGTTCATCGACAATGTCGGCACGATAGTTACAGACTCGGAGACCACCTTCGGAAACGGAGTGAAGGTTTCCGTTCTCAATGAAACCGGCGGACGCGAAGTGATGATGCACGACAGACTGTCAGCCCATGAAGCGTACATGATAGCCCTGTACCGCCATCGTCCGGTTTTCGTAGAGAAGATGAACGCCATTGTCTGCGACTATGTGAAGAGTATCAAGTCCTCCCGCGGAATAATCGGGAAAGGAGCCTCCATCACCGGCACATCAGAAATACGCAATGTCCGCATAGGAGAATGCGCCACAATCAACGGGGCATCCCTTCTCTCGAATGGTTCTATAAACAGCACCGCTGATGCCCCCGTCACTATCGGGCAGAGCGTGATCTGCAAAGATTTCATCATCTCCGGGAATAGTTCTATTACCGACGCGGCCTCCCTCACACGTTGTTTCGTCGGCCAGGCCTGCCGCTTCGGACACGGCTATTCGGCAAGCGACTCCCTCTTCTTCTGCAACTGCCAGGGCGAGAACGGAGAAGCCTGCGCCATCTTCGCCGGCCCCTATACCGTCACACACCACAAGAGCACCCTGCTCATCGCAGGCATGTTCTCGTTCATGAATGCAGGATCCGGGTCGAACCAGAGCAATCACATGTATAAACTCGGCCCCATCCACCAGGGCACGCTCGAGCGCGGAGCAAAAACTTCGTCGGATTCCTACATACTCTGGCCAGCCCGCGTGGGAGCATTCTCGCTTGTTATGGGCCGGCACGTCACCCACTCCGACACCACCAATCTCCCCTTCTCCTATCTGATTGAGAAGGGAGAAACCTCCTATCTGGCGCCTGGCGTAAACTTACGCAGCGTAGGCACCATACGCGACGCAAAGAAATGGCCCAGACGCGACGGCCGCACCGGTGCGGATAAGTACGACTTCATCAATTACAACCTGCTCTCCCCCTTCACCATACAGAAGATGATAAAGGGCCTGCAGACATTGGAAAACCTGCGTTATGCCAGCGGCGAACTCTCGGACGTCTACTCCTTCCATAGTGTCAAGATTACAAACTCCGCCCTCAAGCGGGGAATGGAACTGTACCGCATCGCCATCGACAAATTCATGGGGAACTCCCTGATTTCTCGCCTGCAGGAGGCTGACGGCAGTTTCAGCGAACTCAGCGAAGCTAAACTCCAGGCCAAACTCCGTCCGGACACCCCTGTCGGCTCGGGCGAATGGGTTGACATCAGTGGCCTGATAGCGCCGAAGAGCGAGATCGCAGCCCTGATGAATGGCATAGAGCGGGGAGAAATCTCCACCCCGGAACAAATCTGCGAGGCCTTCCGCACCATGGCGGATAATTACTACAACTATGAGTGGACCTGGGCTTTCCAGCACATCCAACAACTCTATGGCATCAATCCCTCCAAGATGACGAAGAGTGATGCCATCCGTCTGATAGAAATATGGAAGAAGGCCGTAGTCAGTCTCGACAACATGATATACGAAGACGCACGCAAAGAATTCAACCTGGCATCCAAGACCGGCTTCGGCGCCGACGGCGACAAGGAGCAGAAAGAAATCGACTTTGGACAGGTGCGAGGAGACTTCGAGAGCAACGATTTCGTCCGCTCTGTGCTCGATCACATCAAGATCAAGACCGAACTGGGAGAAAAGGCGGTCAATGCTCTCGGATAGAAGAGTCGAGTATCTGCGCGATATCCCGCACGGGTATATCGGAATATTTGCTGAAAGTGCTCTGGCACAAAGGGCAGGCGGTAACGATAACATCGGGATCGCCTGCTTTCAGATTGTTCAGGGAGTTTACTGTGATATCCTTGCGCTTCTCGTAACTCAGCGACAGGCTGCCAAGCGAACCGCCACAGCAAATGCTCTCGTTACGGTTCTTCGCCGCTTCAACCAGGGTTCCAATCGCAGAAACGGCTGAGCGTGGAGCGTCGTAAATACCGCAGCCGCGGCCCAGTTCGCATGGATCGTGATAAGCGAGCCTGCGTTCCTCGTCCTTGCTTACATGCAGCCTCTGGGAATGGATGAGTTCATCGAAAAAGACGCTGTGATGCACCACGTAGATACCGGAGAGCTTGTATTTCTCCTTGAATATCTTGTAGCAGATGGGGCAACTTAGCAGCAGGATATCGCATCCGGAAGACTTTATTATCTCCCTGTTCACGCGGGCCATCTCGCGAGCCTGCTCCTTGCGCCCGGCAAGCAGCATAGGGCGTCCGCAGCAAAGGCCTCCTTCCGGGTCCATCATAGTCCAGGAGATGCCCGCCTTGTCGAGCACGGAACCGACGGCCTTGCGAATGCCGGGAGTAAGATGCGTCATGCATCCCGCGAAATATAGCACCTTGGCAGTACCTATGCGGTTAAGATTCTCTTCGGCGGACAACTTGGAATAGTGCTGGTTGATGCCATAGGAGCGCATCGAGCGCTGGGCAAGCCGCATCTGAGGCCCGTCCACCTCCACCTGACACACCTGTGTGCACTTGCCGCACATCAGGCACTTGTCGCTGATTTCCTCTATGCGTTTCTCGTTCCCCCGCCTCAACTGCCTGTTCAGATAGACCGTGCAATCCTTTAGATTCTCCTTGCGTACGCTCATGGGGCAGGCATCAATGCACACACCGCAACCCGGGCAGGAGTAGAACTGTACCCGCGCGAATCCCTTGCGGGGATGCAGGATATGGAGCCCGGCATTGCGCATGGGGATAAGCATCATCTCAGCTGGAATATGCATGTACCGAGTGAATGGCAGCACGAACATAAACACGCCAAGTACTATGGAATAAGCCCACCAGGTAGGAAGATAATTCAGTTCATTGCCCAGGAACTGACGGAAAATCCAATTCATAGGGAGAGTCAGGAAACTGCCGCCACTGATATGGGCAGTGAAACTCTCGCAGAGAAGACGCAGAGGGAAAATGGCCCAAAGAGAATAAAGGCCTATCGTGTCCAGGAAGCTGGACCTGGTGGTGCGTCTCATGCCGAACCAGCGCGAACGCACTCTCTTGATCATTGCGAGGACAATGCCACTCAGGATGATGAGCAAGAAAAAGTCCATCAAGAAGAATAGCACAGCACCCTGGATCGTGGACTCCGTTTCCGCGACAAAGAAATTGAAAAAGATGGGATAGTAGAAGAACTTGATGCGATGCGGCAGGAAGAGCATCACCTCGATATGCCCTAGGACGATGATCATAAACCAGCCGAAGGCAATGCTGGAATGCATATATCCGAGCACCTTGTTACGTTTCCATAACTTAACATGCAGCAGACAGTTGAGAAAAATGTCTTTAATATTTTTCCATGCTGTCGCCGGGGTAATCAGGGAAACCAGGAATTTGCGCCTGTCATCGTGGGGCAGTTGGATAAGGATCCTGATTATGCCGTACACGCAGTAACCAAGAACGAAAATCATTCCCAGAAGGAACGGGAGGACGAAAGGATGAAATCCGTTGCTGAAACGATCTATTATCATAGCACGCCCTCCACATTATCGTAAAGCCTGCACACGGTAAGAATTACCCTGCGTGTATTGATGCCTCGTGGACAGACCATGGTGCATTTACCGCAGAGCATGCAGTGTGAAAGCATCTGTTCCACTTCCTGATTGCGCCCACGCTGGAGGTCGATAAGCAGTTTCCGCACGCTCATGCCGGAATACCCGGCCGCAGTGCATGTCGCGCTGCAACTACCGCAGGCCATGCATGTAGCTGCCGTGGGTTCTATGCGGCACAGTTTATTGTACAGCGAGAGATTCTGCTTGTCCAGTTCGATCGCCGAACTGGGATTGAGTCCGAAACCGAAATCCATTACCTGCGGGCTTTAAGATAGTTGTACACGTTCAATGCCGCACTGCGTGCTTCGGCAATGGTCTCGGGAATGGTTTTGGGGCCGGTACAGGTGCCTGCAAAGAAAATCCCGTCCCGGTCAGATTCAGTGATAGACGCGATATTGTCCTTGCTGCGGAAGAATCCGTCCTCGTCAACAGGCAGCGACACGGCACGCACCAGGGCCTGATTATCCTTATTGCAGACAATGCCGGCCATCAGCACCAGCAAATCGAGCCTGACTTTGACAGGCTTGCCTATAAGGGTATCTTCCGCCTTAACAAGAACTCGGCCGTCAAGGGTTTCGGAGACTTCCGATACGCGGCCGCGTATGAAATGGATACCATAATCCTTTTGGGCGTTTATATAAAAATCCTCGTATTTCTTCCCGAAAAGCCGGAGATCCATGTAGAAACAGTAAATTTCAGCATTAGGGAACTTCTCTTTCATTTCTATGGCCTGCTTTATGGCTGTGATGCAGCAGACCTTGGAACACTGGGTGTTACCGGCTTTTACGTCCCTGGAACCTACGCAATGCACGAAACCGATGGCCGAGGGCTTCTCGGGGATGCGGCCGTCGCTCCCGGTATTGAACCAGTTCTCCAGATCGCGGTTGGTAATCACACGATCGTAGACCCCGTATCCGTATTCTTCTTTCTTCTCCGCTTCGAAAAGATTGAATCCGGTAGCGAAAACCACAGCCTTGCAGGGCAGGCTGCGGCCATCGTTGAGCACCACGGAATAATCCTTCTGCAGACGGTTGATAGAGGCGATTTCAGTCTCGAGAAGTACCTCTACGTCTTTCAGCGCCTCCTCATACGGCTCGAGGACCTTGCGGGCAGGGGTAAGGTCAGGGAACAGACAGTTCCACTGTGCGACATGGCCGCCAAGCGAAGAATTCTTCTCGACTATAATGGGAGAAAGCCCCAATTCCTTGAGTTGGCGCGCCGCTTCCATACCGGCAATTCCGCCGCCTACGATCAGTACCTGTTCTTTACTTTTCATATAGTTTCTTCTCTTCGTTCAGAATGACAATGGATCAGCAGCATTTCAGGACCGTGGGAAGGCCAGGTTTCTTAAGTTCCTTCTCATTCAGACCGAGATACTTCTTCCCGGGATCATAGGGTATACCTATCTTGTCCAGAAGCGGCTCTGGTCCCACCTGATGCACCTGCAGGCCAAGATCCCAGGGATCCACTCCCAGCACGAGACCGGCCATCTCTTCATAAGTAAGGACGGGAATCCCGTGGCCATTCTCGCCGTAAGTCTTTCCTGTCTGTTCCGAAATCACGTACTGCCAGCGGTCCAGGAAGAAGGGACATCCGGGACAGTTGGTTATTATCATGTCGGGATGATATGGCTCCATAGATTCGAACTTCTTATGCGTGTTCGATACGGAGTAACCGCGATTCGCTTTCACAAGATACTGCCGGAAACCGAAACCGCAGCAGTGCCTGCGCTCGGGATAGTCTATAACCTTCCCTCCCCAGGCTTCTGCCATTCCGCTGAGTACGCAGGGGTATTCCGCGCCGCCTACTCCTTTGTGAGGGAACATCTTGGAATAATGGCAGCCGATGTGCTCCACAACCCTCAGAGGCTCGCCCGTCGCCTTGTTCACGAGTTGGTATTTTGCACGTGCTGCTATCTCTTCACGGAACTTGTAGACTAGGTCGCTGGCGTGGGCAACATACTCGGGTTTCTCGAACTCCCTGCGGCAGGCCTTCCATAGTTTTTCGCGGATGCGGGCCTCCAATTCGGGGAATTCACGCCAGGTTTCGAGGATTTCGGTGTAGTTCCCGAAAGAAGTGATGCACGACGTCACCAGATTCTTGTATCCGGCCTCCGTCATCAGAGCGAACTGGCGGGCCACAATGGTCATCGCAGTTTCCTGCGGGATTGTGTCGGCATGATAGGCAATTCCGCCGCATGTCGTATGATGGGCGGATTCATAGATGTCGCGTCCAAGCATGTCGCGGCAAATCTTCAGGAAGTAATGCTCCGAAGCCGGGAAGAAACTCTGCCTGATGCAACTGCGCACATAGAACCAATGATCGTCCGGGATCTCTTTCTGGTAGTCAGACCATATTTTCTGCTTGCCCTGATAGATCATAGCGAGCCCTCCTCATTATTGAAATGTCCCCTCGAGCAGTGCTCGAAGGTATATTTGGTATATTCTTCCATTGTCATTCCCATCTCTTCCGCCTTCTTTTTCGAGCACTCCTCCACAAGATTTATGCGCTCTGTGGCCCCGGTTTCGTCGAAGATTGCCTGCAGTTCGTCCAGATCCTCCTGGGGTATGGCCCTGAGGGCGCCTGCCCCCTGGCGGCCGAAGTTTGCACCAAGACGGTCATAAACATCCTGCTGATTATTGAGCACCCACTCGAAAACAGGCCCGGATTCAGGGTGGTCCTCATATTTGTATGTGGAAGGATGGACGCAGTATCCCAATTTCAACACATTTGTAGTCAGCACCTTTGTGAGAGGATACAATTGGCGGCCCTTTTCCGATTCAGTGAAATATCCCAATTTAGTGGAGAGATTGCGAAGTGCCATCACCACAAGGCCTGCCCCGTTCTTGCGGGGGCAGCGGGTCACGCAGGACATACACTCTCCGCAATACCAGATGGTCTCGCTTTTCAAAAGCTCCAGAATCCCTTCTTCGTCCTTGCGCTGGACAGTATCCACAATCTTTCGCGGATCGTATTTATAGAACTCCGCTGCCGGGCAGATAGCGGTGCAGGTGCCGCAGTTGATGCAGGTCTTGAGCCCCTCCTTGAAACGATAGTCCTTTGTCAGTTCGTCGTATAGTTTACCCATAATACACGTCTTGAACTTTCAAATATAAAAAAATATTTCCATCTTTAAGCAAGATTATGGACAAGCTCATGCTGATTTCAAAATTGCAGTAAAAATGATTACATTTGCAGGAACGAACAACCAGATATCATGCTGTCTTTTCTGCTTTGCATCCTGGCCCTTATTGCGGGCTATGCCATTTACGGCGCATTTGTAGATAGAGTATTCTCACCCGACCCGAAGCGCATCACTCCCGCTATCAGCAAGACCGACGGTGTTGATTTTCTACCCCTCCCCACCTGGAAGGTGTTCATGATCCAGTTCCTCAACATAGCAGGAACGGGTCCAATCTTCGGGGCCATCATGGGGGCGAAATTCGGTCCGGCATCATACCTCTGGATAGTGCTCGGATGCATTTTTGCAGGTGCCGTCCACGACTATTTCGTGGGGATGCTTTCAGTTCGTCACGACGGAGCGGGTCTCCCCGAACTCGTAGGCGACTACCTTGGTGGCGGCACAAAGAAAGTAATGCTGGTGTTCTCAATCGTACTGCTCCTGCTGGTAGGGACCGTTTTCGTCTACAGCCCGGCACTTATCCTCGGCGACATGGCCGGTGACGGAAGCCACGGGGCAATCATGCTGTGGGTTGGCGTTATTTTCCTGTATTATATCATCGCAACACTCCTGCCCATCGACAAGATAATAGGCAAGGTCTATCCCCTGTTTGCATTCGCGCTTCTATTCATGGCCGCCGCGCTGATGGTCTGCCTCTTCGTAAAATGGCCCCATCTTCCCGAAATATGGGACGGCCTTCAGAATCGCGGACCCTCGATAGGATTGAAGGGCCAGCCCATTTTCCCATGCCTGTTCATAACTATCGCCTGCGGCGCCATCAGCGGCTTCCATGCCACACAGAGCCCGCTCATGGCCCGCTGCCTCAAGAACGAAAAGCTGGGTCGGCCGGTATTCTACGGATCCATGATAACAGAAGGTCTGGTCGCGCTTATATGGGCTGCCGTCTCCTCTTACTTTTTCTTTGACGGAGGTGCTGTCGAAGTCGGTTCGGACCTAAGTGCCGCAGCCCCTACAGTGGTCACGAAGGTTTCTCAAAGTTGGCTAGGAATCCTGGGCGGCATACTCGCGGTGCTTGGAGTAGTTGCGGCGCCCATCACCAGCGGCGACACCGCCTTCCGCAGCGCCCGCCTGATCATCTCCGATTTCATCAAGATGGATCAGAAGCCGGTACACAACCGACTGCTGGTGGGGATTCCCCTTTTCCTTGCCGCCTCCGCCCTGCTCTGGTTCAACGTCGCCAATTCCGACGGATTCAACATCATCTGGCGCTATTTCGGATGGGCAAACCAAACCTTGGCAGTGTTCGCCCTTTGGACGGCAACCGTCTACCTTGTAAAGCACAAAGGAGGATTGTGGTACCTTATGACGATGCTTCCGGCAGCCTTTATGACGGCCGTCTGCACCACCTTTATCTGCATCGACAAGATAGGATTCCGCCTTCCGGCAAGCTGGAACGTGTGGATAGGTTCAGGCACCTTCCTGCTTGCACTGGGGCTCTTCTTTATTTGGAAGAGCCGTCGGAAGTAAGTAGTTTTTCCTGTACCATTCCGCTGACCAGCAGCCACTCTGCAAACAGGTAGGTGGGCATTATCAGTTCGTTCCTCAAAGTGAAGTCGATGCCGGCGAATGCATTCAGAGCTATCAGGGAATCGGAGATGATGAAGATTATGCCACCCCAGAAAATGCGCCAGGCGAACTGTCTGCCGCGAAGTTTCCACAGTATGCCGCTGGCGGAAACAACCATAAGTGTGAATGCATAGATGACCACGGCCGCGCTAAAAGGCCATTCCACTCCGAAGAAGCCTACAATAACAGGAGCCAGCACGAGCGGTACGCATATACACAGAACCTCTTTCCAGCCCTTCAGACCACCGATTCCGGAGAAGAGTATTGCCAGATAGAACCAATGCCCCACCATGAAAGCCCCGAGACCTGCGGCAAAAAATGTGAAACCCTTGAACAACAGAAGCACATCCCCTGCGGTATGGAAGCAGAGGCCGGCCATCAGCAGGCAGGTCAGCCTGCCGCTGTTTTCGGGCAGAAGCTGGCAGAGGGCCGCGGTAGCCAGCGATGGCATCAGCAAGGGCTTGACATACAGATGGATATTGTTGCCGCCGATGAAAACAGACAGCACATCGATCAGAGAAAGCAGCAGGAAAACTACACCTGCTATTTTGGCACTGGTTTTCATATATTTCACCGTTTTGTTGTTTCTGTCACGGTTCCGTTCTCCCACTTGATATCAATGGTTTTGCCGCCACGGGCCCGGAGGCCTTTGACTGAGCCTGAGGACCAGGCTGACGGCAAGGCCGGAAGGAGTTCTATCTGCCCGTCATGGCTCTGAAGAAGCATTTCCGCAATGCCTGCCGTGCCACCGAAATTGCCGTCGATCTGGAAAGGAGGATGATTGTCCCAAAGATTGTCCAAAGTTCCGAATTTCAGCAGGTTAGACAACAGGGTATGAGCGTGGTCTCCATCTTTGAGACGGGCCCACATGTTAAGTTTCCAACCCATGCTCCAGCCTGTGCCGGCATCACCCCTATGCTCAAGCACCACCTTAGAAGCTTCCGCCAGTTCCGGTGTTCCTCCCACAGCAATTGTATGGCCTGGATGAAGTCCGAAGAGATGATTTACATGTCGATGGTTGTCCTCCGGGTTGTCTATATCCTTGCTCCACTCCATCAATTGCCCATAACGGCCGACTCTATAGGGTGCTATATTTTCCAGTACCTCCTGCCACTCTGCGCAGCGTTCCTCATCACGCCCAAGCACCTCTGCAGCAGCAATCGCATCCATGAGGATATCCCTCACCACGGCATGCACAAAGGTAGCGCCTGCGTCTACGGGACCGTGTTCGGGAGAGGTGGAAGGGGCAGCGGTATAGTAGCCATCAGGATGCTTCCATAGCATGTCGCAGGCGAAATCGGCCGAACCGGCAATCAGCCCGTAGACGCTCTTCAGGTAGCGCCTGTCGCGCGTGAAATCATAACGGTCCCATAGGTGTGTGGCAAGCCAGGGGCCGTTTGCGGCAGCCAGGTTCCAGATCATCGACTCTGAATCTCCAGGAGAAGCGAAACCGTAGATATTGGAAGATATCTCCGCAGTCCAACCGCGCGCGTTGTAATAAGCCTGTGCAACCCTCTCCCCAGATTTCTCTAACGAGCGGATATAATCTACCAGCGGAGGCATACATTCATCCAGATTGGTCACATTCGCCGGCCAGTAGTTCATCTGGATGTTGATGTTATTGTGATAGTCGGTATTCCAGGGGCCCTTTATCTTGTTGCACCAGATGCCCTGCAGGTTGGCTGGCATATCACCCTCGCGGCTGGAGGCTATAAGCAGATACCTGCCGAACTGGAAATACAGTACCTCCAGCCCCAGATCCGGATGCCCCTCACGATACCTGTCCAGCCTGTACGGCGTTGGCAAATCCGCCGCAGACGGACTATCCTCTCCGGACGCCATATCCGCCCTCGGATGTAGAGGGAGGGGCCCAGCTCCGCTGGGAGGGGCCGTCAGGCCGGCTTGAGGAGAGGATAGTCCGTCTGCGAGCGTGAGTTCCACCCTGGAATAAAGCCGCTGATAATCGGCGAGATGGCGCTGCAGGAGACGCTTCCATCCATGGCGGGAAGCACGGGCTACACGCCTGGAAGTCACCTTCCGGGGATCTTTGCCATGATAGTATGTTGCGGGATCGCTGAGGTCCGGATCGAAGTTCATCTTGTAGTTGGTGGCTGAAGCCAGCAGAAACAACACTTCGTCGGCTCCGGAAACCTTGATGATTCCGTTCTCCGAGGCCAAAGAACCACCTCTAGCCAAAGCCCGAACCCGCACGGCAAACTTCTCGCCGTTGTTCTTCAAAGCGCCGCTGTATGCGATTGCATCCTTACCTATGGACACTGTCTCCCCTTCTGCAATGGGATTCTGCAAATATGAAAGATTCAGGTTCAAGGCAGCCTTGCGGTCGGCTGTAAATCGGATGGCCATCACCTGGTCTGGGTAAGAAACGAACACCTCGCGCTTGAAGTTTACGCCATCCTGGCAGAATTGTACGCGAACCAAGGCGGAATCTAGTGAGAGCGACCTCTCATAGCCTTCCACAGTGGCTCCCGGGCCGGAATGAGGATCGGGGCGTACGGTTTTCACAGCCTCCCACTTGCCACTGTAATTCACCTTCTGGGGCGCCTGGCTGCCGAATCCTTCAGGCACCGGGCCCTCTCTAAGGCCTGTTTCTATCAGCAGTTCGCCAAGCGTTGTCATATAACCGAAACGGTCCTCCTTCCTGCCTTCCACTACACGCTCCGGTACAGCGCCGAAATTCTTCTTTGTCAGTTCCTCTGCCCGTGCATCGTTGCCTTCCAGGAAAGCCCGGCGGATTTCGGGCAGAACTCCCGCGGCCGGACGGTTGCAATCCCAATAATACGAAGGGTCGTCCGTAACGGCAGGGCCACCGGTCCAGAGCGATTTCTCATTGAGAGTCAGCCGCTCGCGGGAGATTGATCCCATTACATTTGCACCAAGCGAACCGTTACCAACGGGCAGCGACTTGCTTTCCCATTCCGGATCTACTCCCCCGGCCCATACAGCGCTGCCTGCGGAAGATGTCGGCATATCAAACCATATCCTGTCGTAATTCTTTGCCTCTGCACATCCGAAGGCCACTATGAGAGCGGTTAAAACACAGATTCTGTTCATTTCTCTTCTATCTTTATTATTCTATGGACTGTCAATATTTCTCCATCTGTCGAAACGCCCTCTCCACATATACTGTACTCCGTGCCCCTGTCGGCCGTCCAGAACTCGATTGTGCATTCCCCTTGAGGGCTGACGACAACTTCCGGATTCCAGTATATCGTAGTGCGCAGGTCAGGCACGGCAGATTCCTTTTCAGCCAGCGTCACGTATTTAGGCGACCAGAATTCTGCAGGACGCTGGTAGCCGAGGGGTCTGACACGCGCTATGTTATAGGATTTGGGAGGAGTTCCTATCTCACCCCTGGAAGTCTTGATCACAACGGCGCCGCTGTACCCGGGATAGTAGCCGAATTGTGAAGTGTAATCCTTAATTACGAAGATATTGTCGATGTCTTCTGGATTCAGGCTCATCACATCATACTCCGGAAGCACTACGTCGTCTATGACCGGAAGGGCAGGGAGATCTGAACGAGATGTAGTAAGGTAATTACCTGAACTTCCGTGCCTTACGGTCACACCAGGTGTATTCAGGAATACCGAAAGGATATCGGTGAAATGCATCTTCTCAATTTCAGTCGATGTAAGCGGCCTGGTGGAATTCAGTTCGGAGTACCAGATGGAATCGTTGGGTCTTTCTTCGATACTTGCAGCAACCACGGCTGCGTCCAGCATCGTAGCACGTATGCCATGCCGGCGGAGATACTCCTCGTCGGCCTGTTTCATATATGCGTCAGCCTCAACAGGGGCGGCAGGAGCTCTCAAAGCAGCGCCGGTGACGGTAGGATACTCTTTATGATCTATCTCAAGGATATTCCCTTTGAGGCCCTTGCGAGTCTGGGACTGGACGGTGATTTGGGTGCCATCCGGGAATTCCGTCGCGAATGAAAAGCGGCCGTCCCTGGTCAGCGTCGCATAGTCCATGCTCGTCATCGATTCCAGCGTGGCGTAAAGCGACACCCGGCCATCTTTCATGGTATTGAATACAAAACCCTCGGCATGTCCGGACAGTTCCTGATACTTTTCAGCCTTGATGGATGGTCTGGTATAATTTCCTTTGAGGGCCTGGGGGATATCGTATCTGCGCCATGCCTGGGTAAGCATCAGTGCATCCATCAAAGGCCGGCCCTCTGGTGTGAAGAAATCAGCCGGTCCTTCGATGTTGCCATTGATTTCTGAAGAGAGCAGCAGGGTGGAAACTATACTCTCCGGGGCCGGAACGGCTGACTGAGAATCGGTGACACCGACCGCCAATGCCGCGCCGCTGGCAGAATTGATCTTTAGCCTCACTAATTGCCTGGTGCCATAGGCCGCCGTCTCACGGGAAACATCCTGATTCAGGCCCGTATTTCCAAAATGGAAGAAAATGCGCTCGCTGATAACATTGAAATCACTGTCGATCAGGACGAAATTGACAATTCCCGCCTTGAGCATATCCTGAGGGATACTGCTCAGATCGAGAGTAGTGTAATCCATGTCCTGTTTCCATTCCGTGCAAAGAATGGCGCGTCCTCCCTGATGCACCATCAGGTATAAATCTTCTGAGGGGGCAGCCGGCCCGCGGAGCAGAGAGATATTCAGTCTGTTCCTAACCAGCTGAAGTTGCAGTGTGCGTGCTGCGGGATCTGCATCCGGAAGAGGGAAACTCCTTACAGAACCGTCCTCCGCTGTGCAAACGGCCGTATAATGCTCCCCTGCCGCGGCTTTGAAGATGAAGGAGCCCAAGCCCTTATAGAGATTGCCAAACGAAGCCGCCTGTTTCCCCTTGGAATCCAGCACAATGCCGCTGACGTTCAAGCCGAGGCCGTCCTGTCCAAGGGCCTTAACACCGATGCGACAAGCCCTTCCGGGCACCAGATATCCACCTTCAGGTAACAGCGACACATCGAATTCGCCGGGCCGGGCCGGAATGCTGATATATTTCTGATACTTTCTTCCCTGCCAACTTATGCCTAGAAGAAGACTCCCACCGGCAGCATCGGAAGGCAGGCGGGCGGCAAACACACCCTCCCGATTCTTCAGGCTCTGCTCAGCTTTCCCGGGCAATTTGACCGTTACAATCGCAGGGTAGGCAGCAGTGCCACTGTTATGGTCGGTAAACGTAAAACGGGCACTCATTCCGCGTTCCATGAAGGAGAAAACCGCCCTCGTATCCATCTGCAACGAATAAGGATCAAGCACTTGCACCAGTTTTCGGTAAAAGGCTTGCGGACCTTGATTCTGCATATAGCGGGTGTAAGAGCGGATGGTATATCCGCCTTCCGGAAGTTCCTCCTTAAGGTCGATATGGCCCGCAAAAACACCAAGGCTGTCCGGCCTTAGCATGATGCGCTCCACAAGTTCACTGAAGGGATTCAGCAACTCAACATAGACATATCTGCTGATATTGGAAAGCCTGCCGTCGGAGGCATTCACAAGATGGGCGCGCAGCCATATTCTCTCTCCTGAGAGATACGCACCCTTATCCGTCTGCACATGGATTTTTTCCTGCGGGAATAAAGCAGACTGCCGCGAAATCCGGACAAGGCAGGAATCCGCGACAGCCGTGTTCTGTCCCGTTGCCTCGAATGCTGTAAGCAGCACGAGTACAACAGCAAAAATACGGGACTTAAGCATTACCGAGCAAGTCGGCAGCAAGTTTCTCACGCAGAGTACGCTGCTCCTGAACCTTGTTTCGGATTTCCTGAAGGATACCGAAAACCTCGGTCCAGATGAAGTTGCAACGCTCTCCGTTTTCGAGTTCTACCAGAATGCTGTTGCTGTCTTCCGAACCGGTAACCGAAAAAGGAACCGTATCCAGCATGCCCTTTCCTTCGACCAGTTTTCCATCCTTCCAGGTGGAAGTCATGGCAAGGGAGTCAGCGGAAGCATATTCCATATAGACATCTCCGTCTGGTATGCCCTCCTTGAGCAGGCCGCGTACAGTGAAATAGCGAGGCGCGGCATCATCATCTTCGGGATTAAGTCTTTTTCTGAAGACCCCGCAGAGGGCTCCGGCACCTTCTATGCGGCCTATGTCAGCACCTTGCACTTCATCCCAGACACCAAAGTCGAATCCCTGGAACGAACTGGCCTTGATATCGCCGATATAGATGCCGAATGGCTCGCCGTCCTTCATCTCACCGGAGAAACTGAACTGGCCTGGAATCGAAACTGTAAGATTGCCGTTTGCCTCTTTCCCGTCCTTTACATCACCGTCGAAGACACGGCCATCAATATTATAGTGGACTTTTCCGGCTATAAGGTCGGTGTGCTTGCAGGAGACAAGTGTCACTTCCGGTTTCCAGGTGCCTTCCGCCGTGATATCTTCGGTCCATACCACTTTGCCGGTATTCAGATACGGGCCATTCTGGCCGTCCCCGGTATGTGCGAGGACTGTTCCTATAAAAGATTTGCCAGCAAGTGCGTAACTTGTCTGGAATACATTGTTGTCTACCCAGTTACCCTGGAGCGTAAGAGCGTCGGGTGCTCCTCCAAAACGCACGCATCCCGCTCCCGACAATGCAGTATTGTCCCATATCCCCTGGAAATAACGGTCCAGGACCTTATCGTAGAACTCGCCTGCACCGGCGCGTACTCCATTCTGCCATAGTCCGGAATAGACATCTCCGCTCACATAGAACATCTTGCCCTCGCCGGACGGCTGACCTGCTTCCCAGTTACCCTCGTATGAGGAACCGCTCGCATAAATCATAGTACCAGGACCAGATTGCCTGCCGGACTCCCAGGAGCCGTCGTATACGTCCTTGTTGGCATAGGTCTTCTTTCCCTGCCCGCTATAGAGACCGGCATTCCACTCTCCTTCATACACCGAACCGTCGGCATAATTCATGACACCCTGTCCGGACTGCATGCCGGCTTCCCAGCAACCTTCGTATATGTCATTATTGGCATAGGTCATTTTGCCATCACCATGGAAAAGATCATCTTTCCATTCGCCGGAATACTCATCCCCGTTAGCAAAAGACATGGCGCCCTGGCCGGTTCGTATACCGTTCTCCCAGGCGCCTGAGTAAATCTCCCCATTAGCGTACATCATGAGGCCTATGCCGTTGGGGGCCTTGTTCTTCCATTCCCCGTCATATACGTCGCCATTCTTGAATTTCACTTTCCTGGCATCCAGCCGGGCTGGAGCGAACACCAGCAGAAGCGTCATTGCACAGAAGAGGATTTTTTTCATATGCCAATTAATTATGTTTCGGTCAATTATTTCCAAAAGTAGTAATTAATTGGGAAAAATGAAAAAAATTTCCTACTTCATCTGTTCGGCCAGAAGGCCCTCCAGTTTTTCGCGGTCCATCTTGCCGTCCAGGCAGATGAACGTGACCTCCGAACCCTCGTCGGCAAGCAGGACGAAACTGGTTACGGTCTTTTCATCGCCGCAGGTGTACATGGTCACTTTTTCGCCGTTGTCCTTGGCCTCCATCAGCAATTCATAAGTGCCGGAGTTGATGAATTTGCTCACGTCTTTCGACAGGTGGCCATTGATTTCCCGGTTTTCGCTGCTGATTATGTAAAGGCCTGTCAGGCCCTGGATCACAGGGGTAAGATTGACGTTTCCGTCCCCCGCCTGGATGTCCGGGATGCGACCGATAAGACGGAACATCGCGGGAGAAACATACACCGCGCTGATGTTGTCCGCATCGGAATACTTCTGATAGATGCTCCTGCCGTCCTGGGCAGATGCGCTTATGATACCTAGCAGCAATGCTGCAATTGCAATTATCTTTTTCATTTCGAGTTGATTTTTTTGATTATCTCTTCCGGACGGACGGCTATAGGCGCCGCATCGCGGACCATATCGATGCCTCCGGACATTTTTCCTGATATATATTGGAAGGTCTGCTCGACCTGTGCGTATGCAAGCATAGGGTCATCGAAACTATCTTTCAGTTCGGCGGGTTTGCGGATCAGCAGTACCGCAGCAACAACTGCTGCAACGGCGAGCATGGAAACCACGCTGCGCACAGCAAGACGGACGGTCTTTCTGCCACGGACGCCTTCTGCGGCGAGCGATTCTTCCGAGAGCAGAGTACTCTCGATGCGCTGCCTGAAGCCTTCGGGCACGGGAAGGGTTTCCGAAGCCGCTTCAAGTTCTTCGATGCTGAGTTTTTCTATATCTTCTATACGTTTCATACTAATTTCTTCAATGTTTGCCGTGCCCGCGAAAGCAGTACACGTAGTGAAAGGTAGTTTATCCCGGTCCGTTCGGTTATTTCATCGTATGAGAGCCCTTCGACGGCACGCAGGATGAGGATTTCCCTCTGTTTGTCGGGCAGGGACTTGACTGCGGCGAGAACCTTTTCCAGCCTTTCCTTCCCATCTATCGCGGCTTCCGGATCGAATCCGCCCCCGATACTCTCCGGCACCTCGGCCCCGCTGATCTGCTTCTCCTGGCGAATTCGGTCCATACAAATGTTACGGAGCAGTGTCATCGCATAAGCCTTGGGGCTGCGTATGCCGTCCAGCGCACTGCGGTTCTTCCAAAGCTTCAGATATAGTTCCTGAACCGCATCCTCCGCCTCTGCTTCCGATTCCAGGATGTAGAAAGCAACCCTGTAGAGTGCTTCGGCCAAGGAAAGGTACTGGCTATGGAACTCCCTCTCAATCATTGTCTTTTATTATTTTCTCGACCGCCTTCATGGAAACTTTTCCGAAGATGCAGATGAGTGCACAGTCCCCGGGTGTATAAAGGACAAAATCACGGACTATTTCGCCTTTGCTGTCGGTTACGCCGTAGAATCTTGTCACATCTCCCCCGTCCTTCGCTTCGAATAGGAGTTCGGAATTACCAAGGATACGGTTCAGCCTGCGGTTGATTCTGTCCCTGACCAGCGAATCGCAATCTTCATATTCGAAAACGGTAACCCTGCGCACGCCTTTCATCAAAGCAAGCGCCTGCCGTGCATCCTCGTCTCCCGAAGAGGAGATGCGGACTACGGTCTTAAGGGCAGATGTAGCCAAAGGGCCAAGTTGCACAAGTTCAACTCCCTCCACTCTTTTAAATTCAGAGAGTGCCGCCATCAATTGATTTTTGGGGACACCCTTTCCAGCTGTTCCGGAGAACGGAATCAGCACGATGCCTAATATGATCAATAATTTTTTCATCGTTTAAAAGACGGAGAAAACTCTGAAATGTTACAAAGATAATAATAGTTTTTATGCGATAAATTGGCTATATTTGTGGAATTAAACGTGCAAATTACACATAACCAATACAATATGCAGAACAAATTGCAAGAACTTACCGAGAAGCTCTATCAGGAGGGCCTCGTGAAAGGTAAGGCCGAAGGGGAAGAAATCCTCGCGGGGGCCAGGAAAGAAGCGGCCGCAATCATTGAGAAAGCCAAGGCAGAAGCGGCATCCATCACCGCAAAAGCAGAAAAAGATGCTGAAGATCTGAGGTCGAAGGTCGATTCCGATTTGAAGATGGCATCCGCACAGTGTCTACAGGCCACGAAGAAGGACATCGAAAACCTGCTCGTCGGCAAGATCGAGGCCGGCAAGGTCTCCGAAACGCTGAAGGACAGCGCCTTCATCAAAGAAATCATCAAGGCGGTTGCAAACAAGTTCAATGCCGAAGAAGCGACCGGGCTCGCTCTTGTCCTCCCGGAAAGTATGAAGGCCGAACTCGAACCCTGGGTAGCGGCAGAGCTCTCCAAGACCCTCCAAGGAGGCGTCGAGGCTGGTTTCTCGAAGAAGATTTCCGGCGGTTTCACCGTAGGTCCCAAGGACGGAGGCTGGTTCGTATCCTTAACCGAACAAACCTTCAATGAGCTCATTGCAGAGTATCTGCGCCCCGTAACGCGAAAACTACTCTTCGGTGAATAATTACGAATACATAATCGCCGGACTCCCTCTCCTGCAGCAGGACGGGCGTGAGAATCCGGATACGGAAGCCATCCTCGCGGACATACGCGAGCAGCTCAGCACCAGGGACATTCTCACGTTGGACCTGCTGCTGGATTCGTATGATCCCGAAAAGCTGGACGCGGATCTCTACCGCAAAGCGGCCGCAAGCAGCAACAAGTTCATCCGTAACTTCTTCGAACTGGACCTGGGAGTGCGCAATGCCAAGGTAGAGTACCTCAACCGCACCCTCGGCAGGCCGGAAGGCACGGATGTCCTTGTCCTCGATCCCGAGAAGGAAAACACAGAATTCGAACAGAAGGGCGAAGTGGATGCCATCCTCGAAGGAAGCGACATTCTTGCAAGGGAACGCGGCCTTGACGATTTCTACTGGAAGGCCGTCGACACCCTCACTGTGATGGACGTGTTCGACCTCGACATCATCCTTGCTTTCGTGGTAAAACTCAAACTGGTTGAGCGCTGGCTGCGCCTCGACGAAGCCGCCGGACGCGAGCTCTTCCGCAAATTGGTCAAAGAAATAAAAGAAAACTTCAAGATATGAAAACTACTGGAAAGGTTACAGGCATAGTTTCCAACCTTGTGACCGTGCAAGTTGACGGCCCTGTAGCGGAGAACGAGCTCTGCTACATCAATCTCGGGGGCACCGACCTTCTTGCCGAGGTCATCAAGGTAAACGGCGACAAAGCCTCGGTACAGGTATTCGAGAGCACCCGCGGACTACGCGGCGGCGACTCGGTCGAGTTCCTCGGCAAGATGCTCGAGGCAACCCTCGGCCCCGGTCTTCTGTCCAGCGTATACGACGGTCTGCAGAACGACCTTACGACAATGACCGGAGTGTTCCTCAAGCGTGGGGAATACACCGATCCCCTGGATCACGAGAAACTCTGGGATTTCACCCCCATCGCACAGCCGGGCGACAAAGTCATCGCAGCCGACTGGCTGGGAGAGGTGAAAGAAGGATGGCTTCCTCATAAAATAATGGTGCCTTTCTCCTTCAAGGGGACTTACACCGTAAAGAGCGTGGCTCCTGCCGGACAGTACAACATCGACGCCACCATCGCCACCCTTGTGAACGAAGACGGCGAGGATGTGGCCGTGACGATGACTCAGAGATGGCCGGTCAAGGTCGCCATCAAGGGATATAAGGAGAAGCCACGTCCGCAAAAGATAATGGAGACAGGCGTGCGCGTGATCGACACGTTCAACCCCATTGCCGAAGGCGGCACCGGATTCATTCCCGGGCCTTTCGGTTGCGGCAAGACCGTGCTCCAGCATGCTATCGCAAAGCAGGGCGAGGCCGACGTCATCGTGATGGCCGCCTGCGGCGAGCGTGCCAATGAGGTCGTGGAGATTTTCACCGAGTTCCCGGAACTCATCGACCCCCACACCGGACGCCACCTGATGGAACGTACCACCATCATCTGCAATACATCCAATATGCCTGTAGCCGCGCGCGAGGCATCTGTCTATACCGCAATGACCATCTGCGAATACTACCGTGCGATGGGTCTGAGGTGCCTGCTGCTCGCTGACTCCACATCCCGCTGGGCCCAGGCTCTGCGAGAGATGAGTAACCGTATGGAGGAGCTCCCCGGTGCGGACGCATTCCCCGTGGACCTTTCATCCATCATATCCAACTTCTATTCCCGTGCAGGCATGGTAATCCTGAACAACGGGCAGACCGGAGCCGTCACTTTTATAGGTACCGTCTCCCCTGCCGGCGGAAACCTCAAGGAGCCTGTCACCGAGTCTACAAAGAAGGCGGCTCGCTGCTTCTATGCCCTCGAGCAAAACCGTGCAGACCAGAAGCGATACCCTGCTGTCAATCCGATCGATTCCTATTCCAAGTATCTGGAATATCCAGAAATCGCAGCTTATCTCGACGAGAAAATCGAGAAGGGATGGGTAGAGAAAGTCACCCGCGCCAAGACCATGGTGCTCCGCGGTAAGGAAATGGCCGACCAGATCAACATCCTCGGTGACGACGGCGTGCCCATGAGCTACCACGAGACCTTCTGGAAGAGCGAACTCATCGACTTCGCCTTCCTCCAGCAGGACGGATTCGATCCGGTAGACAGCCTCTGTCCTATCGAGAGGCAACGTTATATGCTCGACCTGATCCTCGAAATCTGCGACCGCAAGTTCGAGTTCGAAAACTACGAACAGTGCAGCGCATACTTCAAGCGCCTCATCAACACCCTGCGCCAGATGAACTACAATAAGTGGGGCTCCGACGATTTCGAAAAATACCGTACTCAACTCAACGAAATCCTTGCAGAAAATGGCAACTAAAGCATTCCAGAAAATATACACAAAGCTCGACGCTATCACCAAGGCCACGGTTTCGCTGCGTGCCGCGGGCGTGAGCAATGATGAACTAGCCACCGTAGAAGGGCGCCTTGCCCAGGTGGTGAAAACGAAGGGAGACCTCGTGACCCTGCAGGTTTTCGCAGGCACCGAGGGCATCCCCACCAATGCAGAAGTTTCATTCCACGGAGAGCCCCCTACCCTAAAGGTAAGCGAGCAACTGTCCGGGCGTTTCTTCAACGCTTATGGCAAACCTATTGACGGTGGCCCGGAGGTTGAAGGCGAAGAGCGGCAGGTGGGTGGCCCTTCTGTGAACCCCTACAAGCGCCGCCAGCCATCCGAGCTGATTCCTACCGGAATCGCAGGCATCGACCTCAACAACACCCTCGTATCCGGACAGAAGATTCCTTTCTTTGCCGACCCCGACCAGCCATACAACCAGGTAATGGCCGACGTAGCGCTGCGTGCTGATGTCGACAAGATCGTCCTTGGGGGCATGGGCCTCAGCAACGACGACTATCTTTTCTTCCGCCACGCATTCGAAAGCGCCGGCGCCCTGGACAAGATCGTTTCGTTCGTCAACACCACCGAAGAGCCTCCTGTTGAGCGCCTCCTCATCCCCGATATGGCACTTGCGGCTGCGGAGTACTTCGCTGTCGACAAGAACGAGAAGGTGCTGGTGCTGCTTACCGACATGACCCTCTACGCAGATGCTCTGTCAATCGTGAGCAACCGTATGGACCAGATTCCTTCGAAGGACTCCATGCCTGGCTCACTCTATTCCGACCTTGCAAAGATTTACGAGAAGGCTGTGCAGTTGCCTGACGGCGGATCTATCACCATCATCGCAGTCACCACCCTGAACGACGGCGACATTACCCACGCCATCCCGGACAACACCGGATACATCACCGAAGGCCAGCTTTTCCTCCGTGCAGATTCCGATACCGGGAAGGTCATCGTAGACCCCTTCCGTTCGCTTAGCCGCCTGAAGCAGCTCGTACAGGGCAAAAAGACCCGCGAGGACCACTCCCAGGTTATGAATGCCGGTGTGCGTCTGTATGCCGATGCCCAAAATGCGAAGACCAAGTTGGAGAACGGTTTCGACCTCTCCGATTACGACCTCCGTTGCCTCGACTATGCAAAGGACTATGCCGTGGAACTGCTCAGCATCGACGTCAACATTACCATAGACGAGATGCTGGATACTGCCTGGAGACTCTTTGCCAAGCATTTCAAACCCGAAGAGACAGGCATCAAGCAGGCGCTGATAGATAAATATTGGAAGAAGTAATGGCAATTAAGTTCCAATATAACAAGACATCGCTGACCAATCTCGGAAAGCAGTTGAAGGTGCGCCAGAAAGCGCTGCCGACTCTCAAGAACAAGGAGTCGGCCTTGCGCATGAGCGTGCTCGAGGCTAAGCGGGAGTCGGAGAAACTCGCCAGGGACCTGGAAGATGCCCTGCAGCGCTACGACTACCTTGCGGCCCTGTGGAACGAGTTCGAGCCAGGGCTTATCCGCATCACCGACATCGATCTCAAAGAAGTTAAGGTGGCCGGAGTGAAATGCCCGCAGCTCGATGCCGTCCACTATGAGCTTGCGACCTTCAATGCCTTCGTGAAGCCGGCCTGGTACGCCGACGGTGTGCGCATACTGCAGGAACTGACCCGCCTCGGACTCGAGAGCGAGGTGTACGAGCAGAAGCGCCGCATCCTCGACTTCCAGCGCAAGAAGACCACACAGAAGGTTAATCTGTACGAAAAAGTGCAGATTCCCGGCTACCAGGAGGCTATCCGCAAAATCAAGCGATATATGGAAGATGAGGAAAACCTGAGCAAGGCCTCATCGAAGATTGTAAAAACCCGCCACGCGGCCGAAGAAGAGGAGGAAGCATTATGATCGAGAAAATGACCAAATATTCCTTCGTTCTGCTGAGCGTAGACAAGGAAGAATTCCTTTCCAGACTTCAGGAGCTCGGGCTGGTGGACATCACCCGCAGCGAAAAGCCGGTAGATGACCGTACCTCGGCCATGCTCGGCGGAATCGAGGCTCAGCGCAAGTTGATTTCCGAAATAGAAGCAGGCACCGACTCCACTCTTGCCGGGATGAAGGAAAACCTCAAGGACCTTCAGAAAACTGCCGGCTCCATCCGCGTCTGGGGCGATTGGGACCGTAAGGCCCTCGCCGAAACAGGACTTGTGCTGCACTTCTACAGCGCTCCTTCCAAGAGATTCAACCCTGCATGGGAGCAGGACTATGCCATCCAGACCGTTCAGGATGACGGCAAGACCTGCTGGTTCGTAATAGTTGGCGACAACGCCGGATTCCCCATCAAGGAACTCCCCGAGCCATCACAGGAACTTAAAGCGCTGGAGGCAGAAATCAAGAGGCAGGAAGACGCCATCGATGCCTACGTCTCTTCTCTGGAGGCTCGCAAAGCGGATATTCCGGGCTTGCAAAAGCAACTTGCAGGTCAGCAGGCTGAACTCTCGCGAGCGCTTGCATCGGCTGCAGGCGAAAACGCCGCCGAGAATCTCCTGACCGTATTCGAGGGCTTTGCCCCCGTTGGCTGCGACGCCGGACTGGAGAAGGACTTCGATGCCATGGACATCGTATGGTTCAAAGATGCTGCAGTACTTGAGGACAATCCGCCCATCGAATTCAAGAACAACAGGTTCGTGAAAATGTTCGAGGTGCTCACCGATATGTACGGCCGCCCGGCCTATAACGGATTCGACCCCACCCCTTACATCGCCATCTTCTTCATGCTCTTCTTCGCATTCTGCATGGGAGATGCTGGCTACGGCCTTATCCTGATTGCTCTCGGTCTCGGTCTCAAAAAGGCATTGGGAGACCTTTCGCCGCTGGTAGTGACTCTTGGCGTCGCCACCACCGTCATAGGGTTCCTCTTCCATACCTTCTTCAGCATGGATATTGCACAGTGGCAGATGTTCGCCCCCATAAAGGGTATATTCCTGCCTTCGAAGATTGCCGGTTACGACGGCACGATGGTGCTCTCGCTGATCGTGGGTATAGTCCACCTCTGCATAGCGATGGTCGTCAAGACTTATACCGCCACCAAGCAGAACGGATTCCTTGGCTCCCTCGGAACCTGGGGATGGACCCTGCTTATCGTCGGCGGTGTAATTGTCGGCACTTTCGCCCTGCTGGGAGTTATAGACAAGGGCATTACCAAGATGATAATAATAGTGCTTGGTGTGCTCTCGGCAATCGGGATCTTCCTGCTCAACGACATCCACCGCAATCCCCTGGCTAACATTGGCTCAGGACTTTGGGAAACATACAATACCATTACAGGACTGCTCGGCGACGTTCTGAGTTACCTCCGCCTCTATGCCCTTGGCCTCGCCGGCAGCATGCTCGGCAAAGCATTCAACGACATAGGCAGTATGGTGCTCGGCGACGGCAGCAGCATAGGACTGTGGATTCCATTTATCCTTATTATACTTGTGGGGCATACCCTCAACATAGCTATGGCCGCCCTGGGTGCCTTCGTACACCCCCTGCGACTCAACTTCCTGGAGTTCTTCAAGAACTCCGGCTACGAAGCGGCCGGCCGCAATTACAATCCGTTAAAAAAATAATAAACAAATAACTATCAACAAATTATGGAACTTATCTTAGGTTATCTCGGACTTGGACTCGTACTTGCACTCGCAGGTATCGGATCCGCAATCGGAACAACAATCGCAGGCAATGCAGCAGAAGGCGGGCTCAAGAAACGCCCGGAGAAATCCGGTAACTTCATGGTGCTCTCCGCACTTCCTGCAACCCAGGGTATCTACGGTTTCGTGGCGTTCTTTATGATGCGCGCAATGGAGAATCCCGCAACCGTATTCGGCGTAGGTCTCTCCGTAGGTCTTGTCTGTATGATTTCCGCTATCCGTCAGGGCCAGGTTTGTGCCAACGGTATCGTGGGTATCAGCCAGGGGCACGACAATGTATTCGTGCAGACGCTCATCTACGCTGCTCTTCCTGAATTCTATGCAATCCTGGGCCTTGTAGGAGCGCTTATGGCATAATTATCATGAAACGCAGGGACTTTCTCAAATCGGCCGGCTTGCTGGCCGCCGGTGCGGCGGTAAACCCGCAGGTTTCATCTGCCAAGACCATTCTTGATGCAGTCTCTCCTTCAGATGGAGATCTCAATAAGATCGATCTCCCTATCAGATCCCTCAAGGCAGATGTCGACAAGCCGGTCACTGTCATCATCATTGGCGCCGGCAGCCGGGGCAATGCTTATTCCAAGTATGCGGACATGTTCCCCGAGGCCATGAAGGTCGTGGGTGTCTCCGACATACTGGATCACCGCCTTAAATATCTCTCCGACAAGCACGGAGTAGCCCCGGAAATGCGCTTCGGCCACTTCCGGGAGGTGTTCGCCTCCGGCAAGAAACTAGCTGACGCAGTGGTGATCGCAACCCCTGACGACCGTCACTATGAGCCTTGCATGAAGGCACTCGAACTCGGTTACGACGTGCTGCTCGAAAAGCCTTGTGCCCAGACTGAAAAAGAATGCAGGGCCATTCTTGCCCAGGCAAAGAAATACAACAGGATCGTTGCAGTGTGCCACGTGCTCCGTTATTCGCCATACTTCATCGCGATGCGCGAAGTGCTTCGCAGCGGAGCCATCGGAGAGGTCGTGAGCA
Organism: uncultured Bacteroidia bacterium; assembly: GCA_902762655.1. Taxonomy (GTDB): domain Bacteria; phylum Bacteroidota; class Bacteroidia; order Bacteroidales; family UBA932; genus Cryptobacteroides. The sequence goes on along the minus strand of CACWOZ010000015.1, from coordinate 13,170 downwards.
TCCAGCATATGGAGCCTATCCAATATGCCCATATGGCTCACTCCTATGTCCGCGGCAACTGGCATAATTCAAAGGAAACTACACCTATCATCCTTGCCAAGTCCTGCCACGACCTCGATATGATCCGCTGGCTTATCGACAAGCCCTGCAAAACTATTGTCGCTGACGGCAGCATACATCTTTTCAAAGAAGAAAATGCTCCCGCAGGTGCTCCGCTCAAGTGCACCGACGGATGCCCTCACGAAGCCACCTGCCCTTACTCCGCAATCGATATCTATGTAAGGAAGAAAGCGCATATATACGTCTTCGACCTTCACGGCAAGAATGATCCGGAGTCCATCATGGCCAAACTCAAGGATCCCGCATACGACAACTACGCACGCTGCGTATATCACTGCGACAACGACCAGCCGGACCATTACGTATCGGAAATGGTATTCCAGGATGGCGAAACCGCAGCGTTCTCAATGGAGGCTTTCTCTCCCTGGGGCGGACGCAAGACACGTATTATGGGTACGACCGGATTCCTCGAAGGCGATGGCAGCAAGTTCTTCACCGTGGACTTCCGTACACGCAAGCGTGAGGTCTGGGACAAGAAGCTGTCTGACATTCCAGAATACCGGGATGCCGGCCACGGTGGAGGCGACATGGCGCTTGCCCGCGACTTCGTCGAAGCGGTGGCACACCAGGATCCTTCCAGGCTTTCCAGCACCATCGACGTGTCGATAGAAAGCCATGTCATGGGCTTTGCTGCCGAACGCAGCCGCAAAACCGGAAGGAAGGAGAAAGTGAAAGTGTAGTTACCTGCGGTAGATGTAGAGAATCTGCCCTACACGCAATTTGTCACTGCGCAGATGGTTCCATTTTTTGAGCTGGGCCACTGTGCAGTGATTTTTTTGTGCAATCTTGCCAAGATAGTCTCCGCTTTTGACCTTATAGGCAATGCGGGTCTCTCCCCCGCTCTCTTCTATGTTCTTCAGCACCTGGGCATTCAGCAGTTCGTTCGCTTTATGCAGGTAGAGGGAATCCTGATCGGCGGCAAGGAAAGGGCCCGTCCATGAGTAAGGCAGATTCAGAATGCAGGTTCCGCTGTTCCCGGGAATGATATCATGGGTATACTGCGGATTAAGGAGTTTGACCGTCTCCAACGGCACACCCACCACCTCGTTTATCTGCTTGAAATGCAGGTTCCTGCGGATTTCGAAAGTATCCACTGCAGCCGGCATTCCCACGTCGGCGGGCTGCAGGCCGTATTCCCTTGCATAATGGAAGGCATACATCGCCCCGATGAAAGCCGGCACATAGCCGCGGGTTTCTCTAGGCAGATAGGGATAGATGCTCCAGAAATCAGTCTTGCCCCCCGCCCTCTTTATGGCTTTGTTCACATTGCCGGAACCGCAGTTGTAGGCGCTGATCGCAAGATTCCAGTCGCCGAACACATTGTAGGCATCGCGAAGATAGCGGGCCGCGGCATCCGCCGATTTCTCCACGTCCAGGCGCTCATCCATGAAGGAGTTGATCTTGAGGCCGTAGAGTTTGCCCGTGCGATACATGAACTGCCAGATACCCATTGCTCCCGCACGGGATTCCGCTACGGGGTTCAGGTTGGATTCTATGATGGCCATATACTTGAGTTCCAGCGGCAGGCCGTACTTTGCCAGTATCTCCTCGAAAATGGGGAAATAATACAGGCTCCTGCCCATCATATTAGCCATGTGGCGCGGCATCTTCTCGGAATAAAGAATCATATAGTTCTTCACCGTCTCGTTGAAGGGAATGGTGATGTATGCATTCATAGCGCTCAGGCGTCGCATGAGTTCTTCATCCGGGACATTTGTACTGAAGTGCACGGCATCCATGTCGTATTCCGATGCATCCTGAAAATCTGAATTCAACCTCTGCGTGTACCAGAGGTCCATAAGACTGTCGGAGAAAGGAAGGGATTCCTTCGCTTCGCTCGGAATGACAGTGCCTGGAATGCCGGTGTGAGAGTCCTTCGCAGTGCCGGGAATGGCAGTTTCATTAATCAGGCTGTCCAATCGAGCGCGAGTAATTTCGAGTTCGCGGCGCAGCGCCTCGTTTTCCGCTTTAAGTGCCTTCTTGTTCTGGGCAGAAGCGGGCAGGGTGAGCGCAGTCAGCAGGAGTATGACTATCAACCTCTTCATCCTTCGTCAGAACTTCAACCCAAGGCGAAGCCCGAGAGCGGTGCTGCCGGGAGCAAAAGCATAGGCATTATCGGTAGAAAGAACAGCCGGAGCAACCGACATGGAGATATCTTCCTCGATATTGAAATCGTGCATGTAAGCAAAGACATTGGCATCTATCACCTGCAGGAGATAGAATCCGGCGATGGCAAGGATGGAATAATCGCGGTAGCGGCGGTACAGATTACGATAATACAGAGCAGTCTCGGCCTGGATAGGGCCTGAGTAACTGGCCGCATTGTCTCCCGTAGCTTCGCGATAAATGCGCTGGAAACGTTTGTAGTTGGTCCTGTTCAAGGTGTAAAAATGCACGGAGCCCAGGAGCCCCCCCCAATAAATGGGCAGTTTCCAGGTTTCTCCATTGTATATCTGCCCCAGTCCGGGAACAAGGATTGAATAAATCGTCGCCTTGCCGGCGCTGGGATATTCAGCGTCATAACTGATTATCTCATCCAATGCCATGCCCCAATACGTGAGCCCGGCAGCCGCGAAGCACAGAGTGGAGGCCTTCTTGTCGTCCTTATTTTTGAAATAGAAGCCTCCGGCCAGGCCGCCGACAAGCCCCGTATAAACTATGGGCAGTTTCCAATAATCCTTGTTGTATATCTGGCCAGTGCCAGGCATGATAGCCGAACCAAAAACAACATTTCCCGGCTTCAGGGGATTCTTGTGTGCTATTCCTCCGAAAAATTCCTTGAAAGAGAACAATACATCCGTACTGTCCTTCGGAGAATCAGGATCATCATTATAACTCTGGCTGAATGCTTCTTCCTTGAACTGGGCATGCGCATGGGGACCGAAGGCAGCCGCCGTCAGCACCAGAAGCAATATGCACAGGAAACGCTTCATCAGATATCCGCCTTCTCTAGAGCCTCCAGAAATCGCTGCACTTCCTCATCGGAAGCGAACTTGACAGTCATCGTGCCCTTCCCGGATGCAGAGCGGTGCAAAGATATTTCGTTGGAGAAGAATTTGCCTATGTGCGAGAGCATCTTCGTATACTCGAAAGGCAGTTCAGACTGCACAGGAGCGTTTTTCTGCTTCGATGGCGACTTGAGATACCTCCTTACGAGTTCCTCGAGTTCGCGCACACTGAGTCCTTCTTTTATCACCAAGTCGCAGAATTTCTCCTGCGAAGCGGCATCCGGCAGGCTCAGGAGCACTTTCGCATGACCTACACTCAGCAGACCGACCTTGAGATCGTGCTGGATCTTTACCGGGAGTTTCAGCAGGCGGAGCGTATTCGCTACGCTGGCACGTTTCTTCCCTACCCTGTCCGCCATTGCTTCCTGGGTAAGACTGCATTCGTCTATAAGGCGCTGGAAACTAAGAGCGGTCTCGATCGGGTCAAGGTTTTCACGCTGTATATTTTCCACTAGGGCCATCTCGAGCATACCCTGGTCATCAGCCTCACGCACATAGGCGGGAATCATAGACATCCCGGCCATCCTGCATGCCTTGAAACGGCGTTCGCCGCTGATTATCTGGTAGCGGCCGTCCGCGAGTTTGCGGACAGTGATTGGCTGGATAAGTCCCAGAGTACGTATAGATGCCGCCAGCTCTTCCAGAGCCTCCTGGTCGAAGGCCATACGGGGCTGGAAGGGATTCGCCTCTACCTTCTCCACCGGTATGCGGAGTACATCGGAAGAATCCTGCTTCGGACGGGCGCCCGCTATCTCCTTGTTCACATAACCCACCGGCTTGCGGAACTGGTCTACATTGATATCTTCGCCAAGCAGGGCGCCAAGCCCCTTGCCCAGGCCGCGAGGTTCTTTATTGCTCATTTCGTTTCTCTCCATTTCTTTCGAGCACCTCGGCCGCCAGGCTCATGTAATTGTTGGCTCCGTTGCTCATGATGTCGTAAAGGATGATGGGTTTGCCGTGGCTGGGGGCTTCGCTGAGGCGGATATTGCGCTGGATGATGGTTCGGAACACCATATCCTTGAAATGCTCGCGAAGTTCGGCAACCACCTGGGTATGAACCTTGGTCCGTCCGTCGAACATAGTGACGAGGAAGCCCTCTATAGTGAGATCCGGATTGACTCCGCCCTGCACCAGGCGTATAGTCTGGAGGAGTTTTCCGAGACCTTCGAGGGCGAAGAACTCCGGCTGTACGGGAATCATTACGGAATCGGCGGCGGTAAGGCAGTTGACAGTGGTGAGGCCCAGCGAAGGAGAGCAGTCGATCACTATATAATCGTAGTTGTCCTTTATGGGCTCCAGTGCCTTCTTCAGCACGGATTCACGTTCGGGCACATCCAGCATTTCGATTTCAGCACCTACAAGATTGATATGGGAAGGGACCAGGTGCAGGCCGGACATTTCTGTCTGGATGAGTGCATCTTCGATGCCGATTTCGCCTATCATCACCTCGTATAGCGTACGCTTCTGCCCGTCGTCCGGCGAGAAATTCAGCCCAGAAGTGGAATTGGCCTGGGGATCGGCGTCGATGATGAGCACCTTCTTCTCGAGTACGGCGAGGGAGGCCGAAAGGTTGATGGCCGTCGTGGTTTTGCCCACGCCGCCCTTCTGATTTGCTATGGCGATTATCTTTCCCATACTGTAGAATTCTGTCAATCTACAAATTTACAAAAAATTTGGCATATATCTTCCGCAGCAGCCAGGATATGAAACGGGCAAAGACCATACCAACCACGGCTCCGGTCACTATATCCCCGACAAAATGCTTGCCGACATATACCCTGCTGATGCTCACCGCTATGACCCAGATTGCAAACAATGCCGCGAGCAGCCTGTAACGCCGCCCCTTCACGCCCCAATGCCTGCGGACGAAGTACATCACGGACGTCGCGACGCCGGCGGTAGTGGCCGCATGTGCGGAGAAAAATCCGAATTTGCTTCCCTTGCCTTCCAGCACCTTGAGCCCGTTGTCGATCATGAACGAATCCCAGCACGGACGGTATCTGTGCACGGCATACTTGACCAGATTCGCAAACTGGTCGATCGCCACGACGCTCAGCACCACGGCTACGACTATCAACGCCGTCTTCTTGAGCCCGAGTTCCCTCCAAAGGAACCACAGGAGGACAAGATAGAACGGGATCCATACCAGCCGGTTGCTCAGCCACGGCATGAGCGCATCGGTGAACATGCTGTCGAAATCATTTATCGCCAGGGTGACCGCCCTGTCGGCATCGCGCAGGATGCCGGCGAGCCTGCCGTCCCTGAACGGCACAGCAGCCTGCAAAGGAAAGCCCGTCATTTCTGCAACGCCCTCCAAAGCGTATCCGTGAGTTCCCTGATGCCTTCTCCGCTGACCGAAGAGATGAACACGTGCGGCAGGTCCTTCGGCAGCGAAGGTTCTATTTCCCTTTCTATGCTTTCGTCTATCATGTCGCACTTCGTGACAGCCAGAACCCTCTCTTTTACAAGCAGTTCCGGATTGTAGAGCTTAAGCTCGTTCAGCAAAGTGGCATAAGTCCCGGGAATGTCGTCCTCATCTACCGCCACCATGAAAAGCAGCACTGAATTGCGTTCGATGTGACGCAGGAATCTGTCGCCTATTCCCCTGCCTTCATGCGCGCCTTCGATAATACCGGGGATGTCCGCGATCACAAAGGATTTGTCGTCATAGTAGCGCACAATTCCAAGGTTCGGTTCGAGCGTGGTGAACGCGTAATTCGCGATTTTCGGCTTTGCCGAGGTCACGGTTGCAAGCAAAGTGGATTTCCCGGCATTAGGAAAGCCCACGAGGCCGACGTCTGCAAGGAGTTTGAGTTCGAAGATAAACCATCCTTCCTCCCCGTCTTCGCCAGGTTGCGCGAACCTGGGGGTCTGGAGCGTCGCGGTTTTGAAATTATCGTTCCCGAGGCCTCCGCGGCCGCCTTTGCAGAGGATGCGCTCCTCGCCGGGTTCGGTAAGATCCATAACAAGTTCGCCGGTATCTGCATCTTTCACGCTTGTACCGACAGGCACATCCAGATATATATCCTCCCCATTCTTGCCATGGCGCAGGGCTGCACCGCCCTTCTCGCCGTCATCCGCCTTCACATTCTTGCGGTATTTGAGATGGATAAGCGTCCAGAACTGGGGATTCGCCCGCAGGATAACATGCCCACCGCGGCCACCGTCTCCTCCATCCGGCCCGCCTTTGGGCACGTACTTTGCCCTCAACAGATGCGCACTCCCCGCACCCCCGTGTCCTGATTCGCAGTGTATCTTGACGTAGTCTATGAAATTCGATTCTGCCATAATGTGCAAAGGTAACATTTTTGCAGGATTTATTTATATTTGCAAAAGTTGACGTGTATTACTCCTATGAAGAAAACCTTCATTTCCATCATTCCTATTCTTGTGCTGATTGCCCTGCTGGCTTTCTGCATAAGCATCTTGGGCAGTGATTCCATCCAGGGGGCGAGCCAGGTATCCCTGCTGTTCGCGTCTGGCATAGCGGTATGGCTTTCAATGTGGCGTTTCAAGGTGCCATGGACTGCTTTTGAGGAAGGCATCAAAGCCAATATCGGCAACGTGACTTCCGCAATTGTGATTTTGCTTCTTATCGGTGCAATTTCCGGCACATGGACCATCAGCGGAATAGTTCCCACAATGATATGCTATGGCGTCAAAGTGCTGTCGCCATCGTTCTTCCTGCCGGCGGCATGCCTTATCTGTGCCGGAGTATCCCTCATGCTGGGCAGTTCATGGACCACGATAGCAACCATAGGCGTAGCACTTCTCGGCATAGGCAAGGCGGAAGGATTCAGCGAAGGGCTGATTGCCGGCGCAATCATCTCTGGGGCCTATTTCGGAGACAAGATTTCTCCCCTGTCCGACACCACCGTCCTGGCTTCCTCGATAGCGGAGACTCCCCTCTTCACCCATATCCGCTACATGCTGATCACCACCGTTCCATCCTTCGTGATAGCGCTGATAGCATTCACTGTGATAGGCCTTTGCAGCATTCCGGATACGCCTGCGGACATGGGGATGTACACCAGCGTAATCTCCGCTAAATTCCACATCACTCCCTGGCTTCTTATCGTCCCGCTGCTGACAGGCGTGATGATCGCACGCAAGCTTCCTGCAATAATGGTACTGAGCCTTTCTGTCGTGCTGGCGGTGATTGCAGCGGTAATCTTCCAGCCGGAAATCGTCCAGGAAATAGGCCGCAAAGCAGCACTGATACACGGCATCGAAGGCCCTCTGAATGAATGGAAGATCACTCTGGCGGGCACTATAGAAAGTATCTACAATTCGGTTCCTCTCGAAACAGGGCATGCACAGGTGAACGAACTGGTTTCATCACGCGGAATGATAGGCATGCTGAACACCATCTACCTGATTATCTGCGCAATGTGTTTCGGCGCCTGCATGCGCGCCGGCGGCATGATAGAAACCATCATGAGGGCCATGCGAAAATTTACCGGCAACCGCACCGGGCTCGTGGCGTCCACGGTTGGCACCGGCGCAGCGCTGAACACCCTGGTGTGCGACCAGTACCTTGCCATCATGCTGACTTCCAACATCTTCAAAGATATTTACGAAGATGCCGGCTACGAGAACCGGTTGCTGAGCCGCTCGGTAGAAGATTCGGCCACGGTTACTTCCGTTCTCGTGCCATGGAACACCTGCGGCATGACCCAGGCCACGATCCTGAGCACTCCCACACTGGTATATCTACCCTACTGCTTCTTCAACCTGCTCAGCCCTGCCATGAGCATACTGATTGCTGCCATCGGGTACAGGATTATCAGAAAGAAGTCCTGAGGCGCACTACCTGCTGGCAGCCCTGATAGCCTTCAGAATCAAAGTGGAAGGCAGCGCCTATCTGCAGGCGCAGGCGCTTGGAGATATGTGGAGTCCAGAGAAGTTCAGCCCTGTCGTGGAAACCGCGGTAGGTAGGTTCTCCAAGATATAGATCGGAGGCATATACACCGCCTTCAGGTGCGGGGCTATCGTAATAATGATAGAGATCCTCTCCCGCATAGATGCTGTTCTGCAGGCAGACATTCCACTTTTTCGCACGGAATATGATTTCGGTGCCGAATGGCATCACAGGATCGGGATCTATGTCGCGCGAACGCTGGTAACCAGCCATAAGGCCGGCCTGCACCGAAAGTTCCTGGAAAGCATGGCCAAGACAGGCAAAATCTGCCTTTATCCATGGGTTGAAAAGATGATTATCTATTACATTATGTGCGACATCAGACGTCGCATAATGATAGAAACTCAGGCCCCATCCTGCTGAAAGCCACTTGTTTACATTCCATTTTCCCGAAGAGAATACCTGAAAACGTTCGCGCACCCCGATTCCTTTTTTCCCCATCCAGTCGCAGCCCAGTTCCGCCTCAAAATCCCTGGCACCGTATTGAAGCAGCGCACCCTCGAGATTGGCATCGTAGAAGTTTATCTCATCACTCCAGATGGCCTGACTGTATTTTCCGTCCAGAAGATAACGGGGAATTACACCGGCAGCTGCACGGAAAACCCTTTGGCCTCCCAACTTGTGCGCAACTTGATAATAGATTGACAATTCCTTGAAAGAATCTCCAAGTTTTTCCCCGGAACCCATATCACGGAGCACAGTCACGCCCGCCAAAATACGGTGTTCGGTAACCCTGCTCTGCTTATAGGAGATACCTACCTGGGGCATGAGCAGGATAGAGTGGAATGTCTCCGACTCCATATACTTTTCGGCGCCAGCGTCGAACTCATTGTTTTCGAAAAAATAATCGAGGTACTCCTCATGCAAGAACTTTTGCGCAAAGAGCGGGAATACTGCGGAGCATAGCAGTAAAGTTGTCAGGATTCGTTTCATAACTGTGGCAAAGTTAGGCATTTATTTTCCCGCAATCACCATTTATTATGATTTTATTTTACCAAAATATTGCGATTGACTTGAAGCCTGTATATCCTTAATTTTGCGTCGCAAAATTGACAGAACTTTGTCATCAAGGTATAGGAACTATGAATAAATGGATAATCTGCACGTTTGCCACGATGGTTCTAAGTAGTTTGGCAGCCAATGCACAAGACGGCATGCTTACAGTGGGAGGCTACGGGGAAGTGGCCATGACACGGAACTTCTATAACGATTCTCCCTACATCTACGCAAAGCCCGACAACTACCGGAACGCACCCGGCCATGGTCGCTTCGACATTCCCCATGCTGTGGTATATATCGGCTATAACTTCGGCAAAGGGTGGTCTATGCAGAGCGAGATCGAGTTCGAGCACACCGGCACAGGAGCCGCCATCGAACGCGAATACGAGGAAGCCGGAGAATTCGAGCAGGAGATTGAAAAGGGCGGAGAGGTAGAACTCGAGCAGTTCTGGATCCAAAAGTGTTTCCTCCCCCAGTTGAATATCCGAATGGGGCATATTGTGGTGCCCATCGGCGGTTTGAACAATGCCCACGAGCCCCTCAACTTCTTCACGGTATACCGTCCCGAAGGGGAATACACTATTCTGCCCTCAACCTGGCACGACACAGGTATCAGCATCTGGGGACAGGCAGGACCCTGGCGCTACGAAGCGCTGATGGTCGCAGGCCTGGATGCCTTCATGTTCAATACCGACAATTTCATCAAGAAAGGCGCCGGTTCACCCTATGAATTCAAGGTCGCGAACACCTGCGGATTCGCAGGACGCATAGACAACACTTCTGTCAGGAATCTCAGGCTTAGCCTCAGCGGATGGTACGGCCACTCCATGCATAACACCTACCCCAACGATCTCAAGGGCGACGGGCTCAAATACGACAGCGCCAAAGGCCGCGTGCTGATAGGTTCGTTCGACTTCGCATACACGGGAGGGCGCCTGATAGTGAGAGGGAATGCAGATTATGCCACCCTCACCGACGCCACCGACATCAGCAAGGCCAAGGCAGTGCGTGCAGCCAATGACTCCCCCTACTCCAAAGAGCCCGTGGGAAGGGCTGCTTACGCTTTAGGCATGGAAGCCGGCTACGACATACTACCATGGTTCAAGATCAAGGACAAGGAGCAGAAGCTTTTTATATTCGGGCGAGGAGAGGCTTATAATCCCTACATCCCGGCTGCCGGACAGCAGAGTGCCACATACACTGAAAAGCTACGCATAGCATGCGGTCTCAACTGGATTCCGGTACCGCAGATTGCTGTCAAGTGTGAATACTCGCACAGATTCCTGAAGAGCGAATACATCGATGAGCCCTCGATTTCACTGGGCATCGCCTACATGGGATTCTTCCGTCATTAGAAATATCAATAAGAATTAAATAACATGAAGAACTTTATCAAATTCATCGCAATCGCAGCAGTGACCGCATTTGCTTTCAGTGCCTGCGACAAAGAAAGCAAAAACGGCTCGGACGAGCTCAGCAACTATGAAAAAGAGATCAAGTCCGCATCCGAAAAGTATGTGAGCGGTGTCATCTATGCCACTTACGGCAAACTTGCCGAGGCCGGCGAAGCGCTGCTTGCAGACATCGTCGCACTGCGCGATGCAAAGACTCTCACACAGAGCGCGATAGACAAGGCCTGCGCCGACTTTCTGGCAGCACGTTCCTATTGGGAGAAGAGCGAAGCCTTCCTCTTTGGTGCAGCCACCGATTTCGGCATCGATCCTCATATCGACTCCTGGCCGCTTGACCGTCAGAGGCTTGCTAACAATCTAGCCAACAAGGACGTAGTTGCAGATCTCAAGGAAGAAGGCGCGGGCGCCATCGATGAAGTCGGGACCTCCGCTCTCGGGTTCCACGGCATCGAGTTCATCCTCTTCCGCGACGGAGCAAACCGCACCGTGGCAGCCCTGCAGGCAGAAGAGACTGCTGCAGAGTTTGCGGGAAAGGGTGTCACCGGTGAGCAGGAACTGATTTTTGCAGCAGCAGTGGCCGAAGACCTTCTTGTCCACCTTTATGAACTCAACGTCAGCTGGAACCCCGCCGCACCCAAAGCACAGCAGAATGCAGTGGAAGAAGCCGAACTAAATTGCACGGTCAACGGAACCGACAAGACCTACGGAGAGAACCTGCTCGGAGCAGCTGAGCGCGGGAGCACCTACGCAACCTGGCAGGAAGTTGCGCAGACAGTGTTGCAAGCCGGATGCGCAAACATCGCAAACGAAGTGTTCTCCACCAAGATGGGTCAGGCTTACAGCGGTGAAGATGAGAGCTACATCGAGAGCCCATATTCCAAGAAGTCCTTCGCCGACTTCAAAGACAATGTACTTTCTATCCAGAACAGCCTCTACGGCTCGCTCGACGCCACTTCCGCAGCAAGTGACTCCTTCCTTGCCTTCCTCCGCAAGAACCACAAAAACGAAGCTACCGCCCTGGAAAGCGCGCTTGCAGATGCTCTCAAGGCTCTTCAGGCATGCATCGACAGCAAGGTTGCATTCGTGGACAACCCCAAGGCCGCTACTGTAAAAACCGCTATAGACGCAGTCAGCGCACTCAATGACGCTCTCGAAGAAGCATCTTCGGCAATCAAAGATTAATTATCAATATGAGATATCTAAGAAATACTTTATTAGTCATAATGGCCTCCATGGCTGTGCTGGCTTGTAATAACGACAATAAAGGCGAACAACCTTCTCCGGAGGGCGAAAGCAAATACATAGGTAAAGCTGTAGGCAATTTCGAGGCTTCAGAATGGTATCCAGGAGGGCAACTTGGAACAACAGATAATGTGCTTGCAGGTTGTTACGAGGACGAAACGCCAGCAGTCACAGCCCAGGGGCTCACAACTGAATTTAACCACGGAGAATTCTTCTTCGAACGCAACGTCACCGAAAACACGGCTCCTTTCAAAGGTCTGGGTCCTGCATCCGTGCGCAAATCCTGCCTTGACTGCCATCCCGGTTATGGCCATGGGAAGAGACAGGTCGAATATGTGGCCAATGACTCCCGTTCGATGGGCAACGGCTATCTGTGCTCGTTGTCTACAAGGCGACAGGAGAGAACAACAACCCCACAGGCGACTATACCAACGACGGTCCCTACGTAGCAGAAGTCACAGGCATGCCACAGACTATGGCTATGGACCCGTTCCTCCCTCCTATCGACGAAAAACAGATCGACATCATATGGCACAAGGTGACCGCCATGCCTTCCGGAATTCCTCTTACGTTTAATGACGGAGAGACCGTAGAACTCATTTATCCTGAAGTCTTGATTCCGGAAAGTGCTTTCAACACCAACCCTACTCCCCATGCCGCAGGCGTGCCCATCGGCTACCGCCTGGAATCAACCATCGGCGTGATAGGATCCGGCATCATCGATGCCATCGACCAGGATGACATCCGTGAGCAGTACCGTGCAGAAGCCCCTTACGTCGAATTGAATCCGGCATTTTGGGACAAAGAAGCCAACGATTTCGCTGCAAGCGCATACTATCACAACTGGCAGCGCGGAGATCTCGGAGATGGTTACGATGCCAATGGGCAATTCTATAAAAGAGACACTTACCGCGACGGCAAACTCCTCAAGAAGTTCACCTATGCCATGACCCGTGGCACCCTTCAGGACGGAGCAGGAGCAAATGCCATCTGGAATATCACCAACGTGTCACGCCCGGACCGCCCTTACCTCTATACCACGGTAGCATGGGCAAAGGCAATGAGCGAGAATGCAGATGTAATAGCCAAGATCCGAGCTGCCGGAGAAGAATCTCCTTATTACTGTGATGTAGATGGCAACGGTACTGTCAGCGATGCCGAGATTTCAGAAGCGGTGCTTGCCCTGCTCAGCCCCGGCACCAACCAGTTCGACAACAAGTATCACAATTTCAAGCCGGAGATGAGTGCCGATGAGTTCTACGCCTTTATGGTATGGCATCGCGGACTTGCAATTCCCCGCGCCCGCAACCTGCAGAGAGAGGACGTACAACGCGGCAAGAAACTCTTCAACCAGATGGGCTGCGCCCAGTGCCACAGAGCGAAATGGCAGACAAGGGAAGACAATTACTGGTCTCCTGCAATGAACAAAGGCAAAGCCCTTCCCCGCTACGCTAACCAGACTATCTAT